>JAGDMS010000439.1 GCA_017860575.1 Deltaproteobacteria bacterium
GCCCTGTGCGGCGATGGGGACTTGATGGAAGGGATCAGCAGCGAGGCGGCGTCCCTGGCGGGTCACCTCAAGCTGTCCAACCTCTGCTGGATCTACGACAATAACCACATCACCATCGAGGGGGCGACCACCCTGACCTTTACGGAGGATGTGGCGGCCCGCTTTCGTGGCTACGGCTGGAATGTGACTCGCGTCAGCGATGCCAACGATCTGGAGATGCTGAGCCGCGGGTATCAGACCTTTCTCGACACACTCGATCGGCCCACGCTGATCATCGTTCAGAGTCACATCGGCTACGGCGCGCCTCACAAACAGGACACCCGGGAGGCCCACGGCGAGCCGCTGGGCCCCGCAGAGGTGCGGCTGGCGAAGCAGTTCTACGCCTGGGACCCGGACGCGCAGTTCTATGTCCCGGACGGCGTCCCGGCGCATTTCCGGGCGGAGTGTGGCCGGCGCGGTGCAACCCTTCGCGCAGCCTGGGAGAAAATGCTTGCGGCGTATGGCCAACAATATCCGGATCTTGCCGATCAGATCGATCGCATGCAGCGCCGGGACTTGCCCGAAGGCTGGGACAGCGCGCTCCCGACTTTCCCGGCAGATGCGAAGGGCATGGCGACGCGCGACGCGTCGGGCAAGGTGCTGAATGCCATCGCCGAGAAGGTGCCGTGGCTGCTGGGCGGCGCGGCGGATCTCGCGCCATCGACCAAAACGCACTTGCACTTCGACTTCGCCGGCGAGTTCCAGGCGCCAGGCGAGGGAGGCGATTACCGCGGCCGCAACGTCCATTTCGGCATTCGCGAGCATGCGATGTGCGCGATCGCCAATGGGCTGAGTCTGTCGAAGCTGCGGCCCTATGCCGCGAGCTTCCTGATCTTCACCGACTATTGTCGCGGCGCGCTGCGCCTCAGTGCGATGATGGATCTCCCGGTGGTTTACATCTGGACCCACGACTCGATCAGCATGGGTGAGGACGGGCCAACCCACCAGCCCATCGAACAACTCGCGTCGTTCCGCGCGATGCCCGGCATGATTGTGTTGCGGCCGGCGGACGCCAACGAGGTGGTCGAGGCCTGGCGGGTGATCATGCGGGTCAAGGATCGCCCGGTCAGCCTGGTGCTGACGCGGCAGGCGCTGGGGACCGTGGACCGCACCAAGTACGCGCCAGCGAGCGGCGTGTCGCGCGGTGCGTATGTGCTCGCCGATGCCCCGGACCACCGACCCGGTGTGCTGCTGCTGGCGACCGGCAGCGAAGTCTCGCTGTGCATTGCGGCGTACGAGCAACTGACGTCGGAAGGGGTCCAGGCGCGTGTGATCAGCATGCCGTCGTGGGAGCTATTCGAGAGTCAGAGCCGGGAATACCGCGACAGCGTGCTGCCGCCGGAGATAACGGCACGCGTCGCCGTGGAAGAGGCATCCTCCTTCGGTTGGGAACGCTATACCGGCTTCGATGGAACCATCCTTGGCCTGCATACCTTTGGATTGTCTGCGCCACTGAAGGTTGTCGCGCAGCACTTCGGCTTCGATCCGGCTCACGTTGTCGCCGCGGCCAGGGAACAAATGGCGCGCCCCGCCGCAAAGCAGTGAGCCCGGTGCTACTGGACCAATCCGTGGAGGGGCAGAATGCGCAGCGCACAAGAGACGGCAATGAAAATAGATCCTTTGGCGGGGAAACCCGCCGAACCATCGATGCTGATCAACGTACCAAGACTTGTCACGGCCTACTACACGGAGGTCCCAGAGCCGTCGGTGCCCGAGCAACGGATCGCGTTCGGCACCTCGGGGCATCGCGGGTCCGCGTTCGACAAGACCTTCAACGAATGGCACGTCCTGGCCATCACCCAGGCCATTTGCCGGTACCGCAAGCGGCACCACATCGATGGCCCGCTGTTTCTTGGCATGGACACGCATGCGCTCTCCGTGTCGGCTCTGGCCAGCGCCCTGGAGGTGCTGGCGGCCAACGGGGTGGACGTCATGATCGCGCAGGGGGAGGAATATACCCCAACCCCTGCCGTGTCCCACGCGATTCTCACATACAACCGCGGGCGCAAGACGGGCCGCGCCGACGGCATCGTCATCACACCATCCCACAATCCGCCCCATGACGGCGGGTTCAAGTACAACCCATCACACGGCGGGCCGGCAGGATCCGCCGTCACCGATTGGATCGAAGCGACGGCGAACACGTGTCTGGAACGTGGCTTGCGAGGCGTGAAAAGGATTCCGTTCGAGAAGGCGCGTCGCGCCCCCACGACGCACCGGCACGACTATCTCAATGCGTACGTGACTGATCTCGCCAATGTGCTCGACATGGACGCCATTCGCGGCGCGAAGATCCGCATGGGCGTGGATCCCCTCGGCGGTGCCGGGGTCCACTACTGGGGGCCGATTGCCGAGCGCTACGGGTTGAACCTCACGGTCGTCAACGAGGCCGTCGACCCGACCTTCCGCTTTATGACCCTAGACTGGGACGGCCAGATCCGGATGGACCCCTCCTCGCCCTATGCGATGCAGCGGTTAATCGACCTGAAGGATCGCTTCGAGATCGCCTTCGCCTGCGATACCGACCACGACCGGCACGGGATTGTCACCCGGAGTGGGGGATTGCTTGCCCCCAATCACTACCTTGCGGTCGCCATTTTCTACCTCTTCCAACACCGACCGAAGTGGCGCGAGGAAGCGGCGGTCGGGAAAACGGTGGTGAGCAGCCAGATGATTGATCGCGTCACCGCGAAGCTGGGCCGGACGCTCTACGAGGTGCCGGTTGGCTTCAAGTGGTTCGTCGAGGGCTTGCTCGACGGCTCGCTTGGCTTCGGGGGCGAAGAGAGCGCGGGTGCGTCGTTCGTCCGTCTGGATGGCAGCGTCTGGACGACGGACAAAGACGGCATCGTCCCGGCTCTGCTCGCGGCAGAGATCACAGCGCGGATGGACCGCGATCCCGGCGAGATCTACCGCGACCTCACGCGCGAGTTCGGTGAGCCGCTGTACGACCGCGTTGAGGCGCCGGCCACTCCGGAGCAAAAGGAACGGTTGGCGAAACTCTCAGCCCAGCAGGTTACGCTCACCGAGCTGGCGGGCGAAACAATCCAGACTGTCCTCACCCACGCGCCAGGCAACGGCGCGCCCATCGGCGGCTTGAAGGTAATAGCCGAAAGCGGATGGTTCGCGGCGCGTCCGTCAGGGACGGAAGACCTCTACAAGATCTATGCAGAGAGCTTCCAGGGAGCGGATCATCTGCGCCGTATCCTGGAGGAAGCCCAGGCAATCGTCAGCGATGCTCTGGCGGCGTCCGCGCAGCAACCGGGGATTCCATTTAGGGCAAGTATGAAGGAGAAACCATGAGCAAACAAACCCGTGTCAGCCACCCGATCTACAATCTTCTCCCTACGGAAATCGAGGGATTCGATTCCCTGGCGGAGCTGGCCCTGGATATGCGTTGGTCGTGGAATCATGCTACCGACAAAGTGTGGCGGCAGCTCGATCCCGAACTGTGGGAAATCACGCATAACCCCTGGGTTGTCCTGCAGACGGTCTC
>JAGDMS010000201.1 GCA_017860575.1 Deltaproteobacteria bacterium
TCGTGACGTCCGCCGCGTTCGGGAAGCTCAGCGCCGTCAGCTGCGGCGCCACCACGTCCTGCGTCCTCGTCAGCGTGAACTCGGTCGGCAGCCCCAACCCCTGCAGGTCGCTGGTCGTGTACGCGTGGCAGTTCCACACCGCATCGCACACGGAAAGCTGGCACACCGGGTAGATCCCCGGCGGTGTACTGTCCTGCTCCAGCTGGAAGACGACGCTGTCGCTGACGCTGAGGCCGTTGCCCGGATACCCCTCAGCGTGGGCATTCGCCCCGCCGCACCCCAACCCCGGTCCCTGGAAGTCGATCGAGAAGTAGTGCACTCCGCTCAGGTCGTCGGTCGCGCCGTAGTACACCGGGACGATCGCCGGCCCGCTCGTCACATCTACCGTACTCGGAAAATTCAGGCCGGTCAGCCGCGCCGCCGCGACGTCCTGCGCTGTACAGGTGGTAACCGCGGTCAGCAGTATTGCCGTGACAACCGTGGCCACGCCGATTATGTTCCGCGCCGTCCTCAGCGCCCGGTCCGTATGCGCACCCCACCTTGCGCCACACCGCGCCTTTTGAGGACTGCTTGAGTTTCCAATAACGATACGCCACTCCGTTCAAGTCGCCGCGGGCAGGTGATGCAGGAGCCGCGCCACTATGCTCTGCGTGCGTCTCCTCATGTCAGAACGCAACTGCCGGCAGAAAATTGGCGCTGGGTGAAATGGTTGGACGTCAGTTTTGGCGCTCCTGCAGGGGTCAAAAGGCAAGACTGCGACGTGCTATCCCCACCCCGGGTTGCCTGCTTCACAGCCACTCAGGACTGGCTTGGGCCGCGGACCACAGTCGAAAGCACCTATCCAAAAATCCGTGATCTTGGCCGCCGCCACCGGCGAGGCTAAGGGTGGGGCAGTGCTTCCCGGAACACCGGGCTGTTGTAGATGGTTTCCGCGAGCAAGCGATGGCCGTACTCGCTGGGGTGGGCATCGTACGGGTTCAGCCGCGTGCGCGTGTAGTCCTGACCAGCGAACACCGGCAGGGGATCGATGCACGCCAGTTGCTGTTCAGCGCAGAACGCGCGCATGAACGCATGGCCGACCCGCAGTGGGTAGTGTGCGAAGTCATAGTTGCCGGGGATGGTCACGATGACGAACGACGCCTGCGCCGCTACCGCAATTTCGCGCATCTGCAGAAGTTGCTGCTTGTGGATGTTGAGCTGCTCCTTCATCCCGTAGATCTCGTTCCACTGCTGCGGCGCGCTCTTCTCGAAGCCGCAGTTGATCTTGAGCGCCTCCCAGCGCACCACGACAAGCCCGTAGAGGTATGAATGCCCGAACAGGAAGAAGTGGGCGCCGTAGGCAAACCGCTGAAGGGTCGTCAGTGTCGAGCGGTGCAGGATCATGTCGTCCGTCTCGGCGTCGTTGAAGAAGTAGCCGAGGATTACCGCGTCAGGACGGAAGACGAGCGTTTCCTTGAGTCTTGCTAGCTCGTCCGCAGTGCCGAATCCATTCTGCCCGGCGTTGATGACTTCGTAGCGTGTGCCTACCGGTGCGGCGGCGTTGAGCAGCGACTCGAGGACCTTGGGCCAAGGGGCTGCCTCGTTCTCGATGCCATGTCCGAACGTGAAGGAGTCGCCCAGAGCGATGATCCGAACCGTCCCGCGCGGCTTGTCGACGCTGAACTCCCGATCGCGCAAGCCGAAAGAGTTGTAACGCAGGCGCGCGAGCTGCGCCTTGTAGGCGGCCCCGCCCAGCTCAGAAGTTTGGCCTCGGAGCACGACGCGTGCTGCGGCCTCGAGCACGGCGAGCAGCAGGACGAGCGTCACGGCAGACGTGAGCATGCCCTCGATCGTCCGGCGATGCCGAACAAGAAACCCTCCCACCTGTTCCGTCTTCGCACGCACCAGCACACCGAGGCAAAGGAACGCCAACGTGGCACACAGCAGGATAGCCCGCGTGAGTTTCACGAGCTGACGTGCGTCCGTGCTCAGCGGCACACCGGACTTGAACGTTGCGGAGACAAACGCCTCGTCCCAGCGAAGGACGAGGACGGACAAGAGCGCTGCCGCACACCAGGATACCGCGACGATGACGGTCGCAGCACGCCGACCTGAGGTGCCGTTGTGGGCCGCGCTGCTCATCCCGCAATCGCTCGGCGCTGCCGCAACGCGGCGCGTAGGGCGTTGCGCAGGAAGGGAAAGGAGACCGCCGCGATGGCGCTATAGCCGACTCCAAATGCCGCACCAATGAGCGGCCAGGGAACTCGCGGTGCGAGCCGCAGCACGACCGGGAGCAGGGTGACCGAGACGGCTAACGGCGGGCCAACGAGGCGGTTCCAGTTCAGCTTGACGATTGCGCTTCCGACTAAACGCCACCGCAGCGTCATCCCGATGAGAATGGCAAGCGCGGCGGCCAGTGCCGCACCCACGGCGCCAAGATGGGAAATCAGGAGAACGTTCAGCATGAGATTGCAGAGGGCGGTGATGCCGACGAGCTTCAAATCCGCGCGCTGAAATCCAGTGGCCCGGCAGGTCATCATCAACATCGCGTCGACGGTCGTGAGCAGAAAGGTTGCCGTCTGTATCTGCAGTAACGGTGCGGCGACTGTGAAGGCGCTGCCGTACACAAGGCGCAGGATCGGCTCCGCCAACCCGATTACGCCGATGCCGAGAGGAATCACGAGGGCAAAGTACCACGCCAGCGCATCGCTGAATCGCTCGGTCTGCGGCGCCGGCTTCTGCGTCAGGTCGGCGGCCACGCGCGGCAGCATCGTCAAATAAAAGGCCATCGGGAACATCAGCAACAGCTCAGCCACTTTGCCGGCCGCCGAGTAGAGCCCGAGGGTCTCGAACGTGGCCATTTTCGCGAGCAGCAACACGTCGAAGCGGATCGCCGGCAGCTGGGCGGCGAGTCCGAAAGGCGTCGTCACTTTCCAGAGCTGGCGGAAAAGTGCGCCTCGGAGCGGCAGGCCGATCCGGGTGACGCGCCAGTGGACAATCACGAACGCCAGACCGCCGGCGACCATCTTGGCCAGCACGATGGTGGCGACGATGCGCAGCAGACTCGCGCCGGTTACGACCCAGTACACGTTGAGTGGCAGGACGACGAGGGTCTCCGCGAGGCCGAAGGCCACCATGTACTCGACCTTGCGGGTGGCCAGCAAGACACCACGGCACGCCCCGAGGATGCCGGCCGGAACCAACGTGGAACCGACTAGCAGGATGGCGACGGTGACGCCGGAACGATACTGCATCGCCCACGCGGCAGCGGCCATCACGGCCATGGCGACGCCGGCGAAGCCGATGGCCAGAATCAGGCCGTGCGTGAAGTATGGTCCGGCGCACTCCGGTTCGCGCCCGATCTCTCTGGCTAGGCATTCGGTGATCCCAAAGTTCGCCAGCGTCTGAAACAGCAGCGCCCAGGTCAACACCAGCGTGTATTGTCCGAAGATCTCTCGCCCCAGGTAGCGACTGATGAGCACGAACATCGTCACCTGTGGGACGAGGAAGACCAGCCGCTCCCCGATGACGAACAACCCCTGTAGCAGAGGACTCGTGGTCATCGGTTGCGGCCGCGATGATGGTGGAAAGCCCATGCGGTGTGCGGCGATTTTGTCTCTCCCACACCGAACAAGCAAGCGGGGTCACATAATCAAGATGCTATATTGACTCAACGAGCACCCTCGCGTACTGTCAACTCGTTCCATCAAAGTATGCAATGAAGATCGGGTGTGTGTACACGGTCGAGCGCGGCGCGACCGGCGAGAAGCCGCTGCCGTTTGCGATGGACATCCCATTCGGGATGGCGATCATCTCAACGGTTTTGAAGCGGGCCGGGCACGAGGTGCAGTTGCTGGTGTTCTCACCTCGCTCGCACTACGCCGAGGTCATTGCAACCTACATCCAGACGCACCGCCCCAAGCTGTTCTGCTTGACAGCGGTGTCGACCCAGTTTGGCTTCGTGCGTGAAATCGCCAGGCTCGTGAAGCGGCTCGACCCGTCCATCTTCGTGATTCTCGGCGGGCATCACGCCTCGTTGGACTCCGAAGATGCCATCAAGCCCCCGGACTTCGACGCAATCTGCGTGGGCGAAGGGGACCGTAGCGTGATCGAGCTGGCGCAGCGCATCGAGGCCCATGAACCGGTGACGGGTATTCATCATCTCTGGCTCAAGAGGGCCGATGGTTCGATCGAGAAGAATCCTCCCTCGCCCTTCGACCAGGACCTTGACAGCCTGCCGTACATCGACCGGCAGATGTGGGAACCGTGGAT
Source organism: Deltaproteobacteria bacterium (assembly GCA_017860575.1). Lineage (GTDB taxonomy): Bacteria > Desulfobacterota > Binatia > HRBIN30 > HRBIN30 > JAGDMS01. The sequence continues at coordinate 4,252 of JAGDMS010000201.1, forward strand.
CGCCGAGCCGGACAAATACCCGTCGGTGCTGTTGGGCCGCGGCTGTCCTTTCCGGTGCACGTACTGCTCCGCGCACGCGATGCAGCGCCTGGCCGAGGGCCGGTTTGTTCGTATGCGCTCGCCGGAGAACATTATCGGTGAAATCGCCGACATTTGTGCGCGCTATCCTAGCGTCGATAACGTCTATCTCGAAGTCGAAACCATCGCGCATCAGAAAGAGGCGCTGCCGCTGTTCGCCAAACTGGCGGAGCTCAACTCCGGCCGGGAGCAGGCGCTGAGCTTCGGCGTGAATTTCACCGTGACCTCTACCTTCATCAAAAACGAGGAGCACTGCAGGGAATTCCTCCTCATGCTGAAACGGGCGAACGTCGTGTACCTCAACATTGGCCTGGAATCCGGCTCGGAGAGGCTCCGTCGCGACGTGTTGCGCCGGCCCAAGTACACCAACGCGGAGTTTCTACAATTCTGCCGCATCGCCCGGGAGTACGGGGTGCAGCTGGACTTCTACGTGTTGATCGGCATCCCTGGCGAAACGCCTGCGGACTTCAAAGAGACGGTTCAACTGGTCCGCGCGGCGAAACCCAAGATGGTCCAACTGTCCGTCTTCTATCCCTATCTAGGAACCGATCTCGCCAACGTGGCGCTCGAGCGGGGGCTGGTCACGCGGGACAGTCTGAGCCCCGACTTGGAGCGGGCGCGTGCAGCTCTCGATCTGCCCACCTTCTCCCGCCGTCGCGTCCGCTTGGAGTACGTTCTCTTCTGGTTCAAGGTGTACCGGGGGGTCTGGCCTGTAAGCAGAATACTGGCGGCGACGGTGGAGGGGATCATCGCGGGATCGCCGCGGCTCTGGTCAGCCTACTCACGCCTCAAGGAGGAGTCGCGAGTGGTCAAATACATTCGGGGCCGGTACCGTTCGATACGCAACCGGAAAGAAGACCCTGGCAATATCCACCGCCCGACCAAAATCGAATTTACGTACTCCGACTGAGTGCGCTTGCGAGGAGGCCCGCGTAGGCAGCCACCGCCTTGCGGCCGCTGGCCTGCGCCATTGGGCACCGCCCTTCGCGAGCAGTCATCATTATGGCACACGCCGATAATCCAGGGCCCGTGATTTCCCTCGTCACGGTGACGTTCAATTCGGAAGATCACATCCGCGGCTGTCTCAATTCGGTGGGACGGAGCGCCGAGGGGCTGCGCATCGAACACATCGTGATCGACAATGCCTCGAAGGACGGCACCGCCACGGTCGTCAGGGGCGAGTTTCCAGAGGTCGTCTTCATTCAAAACGCGCTGAACCGCGGGCTCACGGCGGCCAACAACCAAGGGGCGCAGGTCGCGCGCGGACGCTACGTCGTGTTCCTCAACCCCGACACCATCGTGCCGGAGGGGACGTTCCAAACGATGGTCGACATCATGGAACGCCATCCCGATATCGGCGTTCTGGCCCCCCGCCTGGTGGACGAGCATGGCCATTTCACCCCCGGCATCATGGGGCACCGCGCTCCATCGGCGTGGACGCTGATCAACAGCTTCCTGCTGATCAGCCGTCTGTCCCATGATCTCTTTCCGGGGATTCATCGCACCAAGGACATCAACGGACTCGAGGACTGCGACTGGGCGTGCGGTGCGTGCCTCATGGTGCGTCGCGAGGTTGCCGACGCCTTTGCCTGGAGGCAGTTCGGGTCCGGCGATGACTTCGACTACTGCATTCAGATCCGCGAGGCCGGCTGGCGCGTGGCCTTGACCGGCGATGCGCAAGTGGTGCACTTCATTGGTCGAAGCTTCACGCTGGTGAAGCCGATCACCTGGGTGGGGACCGCGTCGAACTTCGCCCGCTACCTGCACGAACACCGGGGACCGCTGCATACCGTCATTGGGATCGCCGGCATGCGATTCGGTCTGCGGCTCCGCGGCGCCGTGCATTACCTGCTTTACCTTTTCACCCGTGACCCCGAACGGTTGCACAAGGTCAACAAGACTCAACACTTTCTCGCTCATGATGATTACAGCGTGTTCCGCAAATTGCAGCCGCCGACGCCAACGTCATACCCGAACTGAGGGCGGCCAAGCGGTCGCCATGTTGGAGATCCCCTGAATGAGAATTTTGGTAACCGGTGGCAACGGGTTTGTGGGCCGGACGCTGGTCCGGTCCTTATGTGCCGAGCATATCGTTCACGTCGTCGACAATGTCCGCTTCGGGTCTCTGCGGTTCCGTGAGTCGGAGCTGGCCTCCTTTTCATTTCACCAAGCGGACATTTGTGATCGTCGGAGTATGGCTGCAATCATTGCGGAAGCCCGTCCGGAAAGCATCATTCACCTGGCGGCAATCCACTTCATCCCTGAATGCGAGAACGATCCGGTACTCGCTGTCAGCACCAATGTCCACGGGACGGTGAACCTGCTGTCCGAGTGCCCCGCCGGCTGCCGATTCGTTTTGGCCAGCAGTGCGTCCGTCTATCGTCCCAGCGCCGAGCTCTTGGAGGAAGATACCTCACCGCTGGGGCCCGTGGATGTATATGGTCTGACAAAGGTGCACGCGGAGGATTACGTGCGCTATCTCGCTAGGGAGCGACGATTTCCGGCCGTCATCGTCCGACTCTTCAACGTCATCGGACCGGGTGAGAGTAACCCGCACGTGCTCCCCGAAATCATCGCGCAGCTCAAGTCCGGTCGCACGAAGCTTCGCCTCGGGAGCATCACTCCGAAGAGGGACTTCATTTACGTGGCCGATGCGGCAGCCGGCTTCGCGGCAGCGGCGACCAACGGAGAGGTACAGCCCGGAGAAGCGGTGACGGTCAATCTCGGTACGGGGAGGGCGCATTCCATCGCCGAGGTGCTCGGGCTACTGGCCGCCATCGCTTCTTGCGAAATCACCGTCGAGCGGGACGAATCGCGCGTTCGGCGCGTCGACAACCCATTGCTCCTCGCCGACAATTCTGCAATTGCAAACCGGTTCGGCTGGCGTCCGGCGTACGACTTGTCGGCGGCGCTGCACGACACTTGGCGAGAGGCGGATCTGCCGGACTACCTCATGCGTCGATACCGGCAATGAAGGTGCTCGCAGCTATCGTCTCGGCACCGCATTGGCTCGTCGCCGGCGGACCCAATGCGGCGCTGCGTCTGAGCGCCGCGCTCGCGAAGATCTGCGACATCGATCTGGCCCGAATGGCCGCGGCGGACGCGACAGAAAATTCAGGCGGGTTGACGATCTTCGACTTGGGCTGCTCGAACCCGTTCGCCCTCGCACGCCGCATCGTTCCCCGCAGTCTCTTCATGCTTTTCTACAAGGCCCGCATTCCTGACCTCATCCGCACTGGGCGTTACGATCTCGTGCACATCCACAATCCGCTTCCCGCCCTCGAAATGCAGCGGATCGCGCGGGCGTGCCTACACGCGCAGGTACCGTACGTGGTCTCGACGCACGGACTCGTGGAACTTGCGTCGAAGGGGACCGCCGTGGGTCTGGGCCGCTTGGAGCGCATTGCCTGGCGGCTGCTCGTCGACGCCCCATTTCGTTATGTTTTGCGGCACGCTGCGAGCGTGATGGCGCTGTCCCCTGCCGACGTCCCGATTTTGAACGACATCGGTTGTGGATCGGGCCGGATCGATGTGGTGCCGAACGGGGTCGATGTGCCCGCAGCGCCCGCGGATCCGCGCGGGCTGGGAGAGGTCTGCCGGAAGTTCGGACTGCCCTTTCCCAAGCCGGTGGGCGTGCCGGTGGGCATGTTCCTTGGAAACCATACGAAAAACAAAGGGGTCGCGGTGCTGCTCGACGCGTTCAGCGGATACCACGGGCCGTTTCGGATGATCGTCGCCGGCAGCCAGCGTGACTACATTGACTACGACAGCTACCTGAAAATGGCGAAACCAAATCAAACCTTTCACTTCCCAGGATTCGTGTGCGATGAAGAAGCAGGCGCGTTGCTGGAATACGCCGACCTCTTCGTGTTTCCGACGCTGTCGGATACCTTCCCGCTGGTCGTGCTCGAAGCGATGGCGCGCGGCGTACCGATTCTCGCTACCCGGGTCGGAGGGCTTCCGCATCAGGTGCCCGAGTCCTGTGGATGCCTCGTGGACCCCAGGGATCCGAAGGCCTTGATCGGGGCGTTCGAGCGCTTGACCCGTGACATGGGGGGCCTCGCGGCCATGGGGGCGGCCGCCAAGGCGCACGTCGCGCACAACTTCAGTTGGGACGCGTCGGCCCAGGCCGCTCTTTCGGTTTACCGGGCGATCCTGTCCCCGCCGTCTCATGCCCGAGGACCAACGCAACACGCCCGCGTCGGCACCGCCACAGCGTGAGGCGGAAGGCGGCTCATCCCTCGGCCGTCGGCGAACCCGTGAAGTTGATTCCCAGTAATCGCCTGAGCCACACCGTTAGCAACCACCGCGTCCGCCGTCCTGCCATGGTCGGCAGCATGCCGGTGAGATCGACACCTTTGAGCTCAGCTTGGGCTTCGGCCAAGGCGTTCCAGTCGACCATTTCCTGGATATCTGGATCTTTTTCGGACAGCCATTGTTGCGTCGCGGTCTTATTCATCTGTCGAGACGGTATCGATTTCCCCACGCAGCCAAGACAATACTGGCAGGCCGACAGAGGTTCTGCATCTCTGAGGTAGTCCGCCAACTGCCGGTGCAGGTCGGGGTTGTCCCGCACCGGCACACTGTCCCGGGAAAACGCGGGCGCATCAACGCCAACGCGCCGCAACCAATCCGGAACAAATGGGCCCGGGGAGCACTTGAAGTACCGCCCCTCGTGGATCGTGTGACAGGAGGCCCGCAGCGTGCAGGTGGAGTAGATGGCACTGACGAGATCACGGTCGCTGTTTGCGGAATGGAGCAGCTTGGTCCTGAACTCGTCGGTGACCTTATACCAGAGCAGCAGGCCGTTTTGATTGGCCAGCGCCTTGATGTCGTCCTGCGACAGCTTCCGCTTGACGCCCGGATAGATACTGACCCCGATCTTGTCGATCTTGCCCCACAGGGATGCAGGGGCCTTGTGCAACAGGACGCCATTGGTCATCAGCGTGATTTTATCGGCCACGCCACTGCTGCGTATGGCGTCGA
>JAGDMS010000039.1 GCA_017860575.1 Deltaproteobacteria bacterium
CGGCAGCACGGTGCGTTTGTTCGTGGTCAACGGGGGAACGACGCTCACGCTTGCCAACCTCACCCTGAGCGCCGGCAACGGCGGGAACGGTGGCGCCATCGCCAACAGTGGCACGCTGGTCGTCACCCATTGCACCTTCTCGGGTAACAGCGCCGCGAACGGCGGCGCCATTTACAACAACGTCAATCCCGGCGTGAGCGTAACGATCACCGACAGCATGTTTTCCAGCAACAGCGCCACCATCGGTGGCGCCATTTACAACGGAGTAGCCACCGCCGCCGTCCGCAACACTACCTTTTCCGCCAACAGCGCTTTCAGTGGCGGTGCGCTGAATAACGACCGCGGCGCCAAAGTCGTCGGCGCGCTGGTCGTGAGCAATAGCACGTTCACCGGCAATACCGGCGCCGCCATCGACAATGGGGGGGACCTGAGCGTGGTGAACAGCACCTTCTCCGCCAACAGCGCCAGCAGTGGGGGAGCCATCCGCAACAACAGCACCAGCGGGGCGACGGCGACCCTCACAAATACGATTGTCGCGAACAGCACCCCGGGCGGAAACTGTGCCGGGGGCATCCTCGACGGTGGCCACAACCTCGACTCGGGCGCCACATGCGGATTCAGCGCGGCTACCGGTTCCCTCAGTAATGTGAACCCGCTCCTCGACCCAGCCGGCCTCATCGATAACGGCGGCCCCACGCGCACGATCGCGTTGCAAGTGGGCAGCCCGGCGATCAATGCCGGTGATGCGACGGTCTGCGCTGCCCCGCCCGTGAGCGCGCTCGATCAGCGTGGCTTTCCCCGCCCGGGGACGGGCGCCACCACGTGCGCCATCGGCGCTTTCGAGTACTGGCTTGCGGATTGCTGTCAGTGTCCCAACACTTGTGCCGCACCCATCAACGGCTCATGCGGCGGCTGCGTAACCGTGCTGGGAGCGACGTGCATCGACGGGAACACCTGCGTGTCCTACACCCCGACACCGACCCACACGCCGACCCAGACCCACACTCCGACCCAGACCCCCACGGCGACTCCAACGCCGACGAGGACTCCCACCCCGACTGTAACTCCCACGCCCGGGATGAGCGATTGCTGCCAGTGTGCCGAAAATACCTGCCTGCAGCCATTGCCCTACTACGGATGCTCGAAGAGTTGCTCCGCCGTGTATGACGCCGCTTGCACATCCACTGGCTGCGCCACCCGCTCGCCCACGCCCACCGGGACCCCGACCCAAACGCCCACGCCCACCGAGACACCGACACCGACGGCGACGTTCACGGTCACCCCGACGCCGTCACCAACCGCTTCGTATACGGCGACGCCCAGCCCAACCGAGACGCCGACCCCGACGGTTACCCCAACTGCCACGTGCACGCCGACGCCAACGCCGACCCCAACGTCCACCGCGACGCCAACGCCGACCGCCACGCCCTGCCCTGGCGACTGCACCCGCAACGGTCGCACCACCGTCGATGAAATCGTCACCATGGTGAGCATCGCCCTCGGGGACACCACGGTCTCGACGTGCGAAGCAGGCGACACGAATCACGATGGGATGCTCACTATCGATGAGATCCTGACCGCGGTGGTCAAGGCGCTCAGCGGTTGTTGAGCAAGGCAACGCCCGGTGAGTGCGCATCGTAACGGCCCGCCCCCGTCCCTCGAGCAACTCGAGCAGGTTCGCGACCGAACGCTGCGGCGTCTGACCCATCTGCGCGTACACGGCCCGCGCCGCGCACTGCGCTTCATCAACGATGTCGGCCTGGCGTCGCTCTTCGCCACACGCGGCTTGAATCTGCCCTGTCTCTGGCAGGCGGTCTGTGGGCGGCGCCAACCGGAGTTTCCACACCACAGTCACTACGACCCGGAAGTTGGATTGGCGTGGGAACTGAAGGACCAGTTACCGGCAGAGGGCAAGGTGTTCTACGCGAAACTGATTCGTGGCAAGCCGACGTTCGTTGCCTGGGATGTCTTTCCCGACATGTACCGGCTGTTCGGCCCCCGACATGATTACCTGCGGCAGTACCGCGACGGCCTGCTGTCGCCCGTTGCCAAGGCGATTCTCGATGCCCTGCATCGCCAGCGTCCGCGGGATACCTTTGAGTTGAAGCTGGCCACCAACCTGGCACGGCCGGGGCAACGCCGGGTATTCGACGCCGCCATGGCTGAAGTCCAGCAGAAGCTGTATGTAGCGATGCGCGAGGTGCGCTACGACCCGTTCACCTACGTGTGGGATCTCATCGACGCCCGTTTCCCGGAACGCGTGGCCGCGGCGCGGCGGCGGCGCCCAGCGGAGGCCGCAGAAGTCGTCGCGCGGCGGTATTTCCAAGCGGTGATCTACGCCAGTGCGCAGCACCTGGTGAGCGTGCTCGGGGATCGGTCGTACTTGCAGCCAACGCTGGCGCGACTCGTGCGTGACGGGACCATCCGCAGCGACACACACATTACCGGCTTGAGCGGCAAGTGGCTTATACTAGCCACAGCGGCTGGCAACGCCTCAGCCGCCACCCCGAGGACGCCAACTGACGATTGACTGCCAGATTCGACCGGTGTAGGGGAAACGTAATTCGAGCGGGAGGTTCTGCGATGAGGGGCCTTGTTGGTGTGCTATCGGTGCTGCTGGTGCCGGCCCTCAGCTGGGCTGGTGGTGCCCCGGTGTCCCGTGCGCCCACAATGGACGAGGTCGGATTGATCACCCTTGGTGTCGCTCTCGCGGGCGCCGGCGTCGCATTGCTGCGCCGGAAATGACCGCACATCACGGTACGGTCTCTCGTAAGGCACATTCAACGCCTGGAGGTCTGATGAAGATCACATTCCTCTCCGTAATTGCTCTTACCCTGGCTGTCGCAGTCCCGAGCTGGGCTGGTGTGCCGGCGCCGATACCGGCACCGACGAGCGCTCCGGTGCTGAATGAAGGCGGGCTGTTCATGCTGGCCGTCGCCCTCGCAGGCACCGGGCTGTCCCTCCTGCGCGGCCGCAGAAACTGAGTAACACACCTCTGCAAGCACAACTTGACGCCCTCGCGTCCGTTCTCAACGCCAAGTACAGGCGGCTCGTTCAGCTGCTCGCCGCCTTCCTGCTCGGGTGGTGTGTCCTCGTTCCGCTGCACGAAGCTCTGCATGTGCTGGGGTGCGTGGCCACCGGCGGAAGCGTAACGCGATTGGAGATCAGCCCGCTGTACGGCGGAGCGTTCTTCGCACATTTCTTTCCGTGGATCACCAGCGAAAGTGAGTATGCCGGGCGCCTGTCGGGGTTTCGACCGGCGGGTGATCTTTCTTACCTGGTAACCGTCCTCGCCCCCCTTGTGATCCTCTGCGCGGCGGGATCGCCTCTCGCCCGCCTCGCTGTCCGCAGACGCCGACCCTGGCTGCTCGGCCTCAGCCTCAGCGCCGCGCTCCAGCCCCTCGCCGCGCTTACGGGTGACTGTTACGAAGCCGCCTCGATCCCCATCACTCGCTTCGCAAGCGCCGCCGGCATTGACTGGGCGCTGCGCCTGAGGGGCGACGACCTCGTAAAAGTGGCCGCGCAGGCCGCCGCTGCGCAGTCGCCGATAGCCTGGGTGCTATTCGCAGCTGGCTGTGCAGGTGGAGTGCTTATCGCGGCCGCGACGCTTGTGGCGTGCGGCGGTGTGGCACCGCCTGCTGCGCAGCCGCCGTCGCAGCCCGCATTGAGACCGTGGACCCGGCGTTCCTTGTTGCGGACCGGCCTGGGGATAGTACTGCTCGGAGCGGGCAGTTGGATTCTCAAACGCGTGTACTTTCCCCGCCGGCTCGCACCTGCCGAACGGCACACCCTCGCCGTCCTCCTCGAAGTGCTCGTCCCAACCACGGAGTTTTCTGAGGAGGATCGCGTGGCGCTGCTCGATCGGCTGCTCCGGGACTGCGAGGCCAAGCGGCGGACGCGGCGAGCGCTCGTCGAAGGCCTGCATTTCCTCAACAGCAAGGCCCGCGAGCTTGGCGCGCAAGACTTCGTGGGCCTCGCAGCCGACCAACGGCAGAGCGCGGTCGAAGCGTGCGCGCAGTCGGCCGCGGGCAGCGTGCCACAGTTTTTCTACCGCACGGTACGCGACCGCGCGATGCAGCTCGTCTACAGCCACCCGACCACCTGGAAGCGTTTGCGTTTCCCCCACCCGCCACAGCCGGAGGGCTATCCCGACTACCAGGAGCCGCCCAGTGCCTGACGCGGACGTAGTCATCGTCGGAGCCGGTGCGGGCGGTCTGGCCGCGGCCTGGCGGCTCACGACCCAGGGGGCGCGGGTAACGCTCTTGGAAGCGGGAAGACGGTACGAACCCACTCGCGATTATCCGCAAACCGACGACGATTTCGAGCTGCGCCCCTTCCCTTACAACGCCGCTGTCGACGACGAGGGCGAACCGCGGTACGGGTATGGGCCGGCGCAGGAGGTCGAGCCGGCACTCGCCGCCTACCGCTCCTGGAACCGGGCGCAGGGCGCCCTCGCCCCCGGCAACACCCGGCGGTACGCCCAGTACGCGCATGTCCGTGGCGTTGGCGGTAGCACGCTGCATTTTCAGGGCGAGGCACATCGCTATCACCCTGATTCGCTGCGGATGCGTTCGCTCTTCGGCGTGGGCGTAGACTGGCCCATTTCCTACGCCGAGTTGGCGCGGTACTACGATCTCGCGGAGCACGTGATTGGGGTGGCGGCGCCGGCGGACAACCGGTTTCGGCCGCGCAGCAGCGTACCCGTCTTGCCACCGCACCCCCTTTCCTACGCCAGTATGCGGCTCGTACCGGCGTTTGCGACGCTTGGCGCTACCCTCATCCCCAACGCACTGGCCATTCTTCCCACTGCCTACAACGGCCGGCCGCCCTGCAACTACTGCAACGCCTGCACGAGCGGTTGCCCGCTCGGTGACAAGGGCAGTGCCGATGTCACCTTCCTGCCGACGGCGCTGGCAACGGGCCGGCTCGATCTGCGCACCCAGGCACAGGCCCTGCAGGTCGAGACCGATCCGCACGGACAGGCGGCCGCAGTGGTGTATCGCGACGCCGGCGGTGCCCACCAACGCGTGACCGCACGGTACGTGCTTCTCGCGGGCGGCGCAGTGGAAACACCCCGTTTGCTCCTGCTCTCGACCTCCGCTCGCTTCCCCAACGGGCTGGCGAACGGCTTGCGCCAGGTCGGAGAGCATCTCACGGAATCGTTGTTCTGGTTGTCGGTGGCGCTGCTGCCTGACCGGGTCGATTCGTATCGCGGCCTTCCAATCGACGGCGCCGCGTGGGACTTCGCCGTGCCCGCACGCATCGCCAACGGCTGTGTCGGCGGCTTCCGCCTCTCGAGCGCGCACGGGGCCGCGGGACTGCGCGGCCCCGCGGCGTACGCCGAGCGCCTCGTTCCCGGGTTCGGCGCCGCACACCAGCGGCACCTAGCCGCCGTCTTCGGCCACGCCGTCGCTCTCCTCGCGCTCGGCGACTGGCTGCCAAACCGGCGCACGCGGGTCGACCTGGACCCGTCCCTCAAGGACAGCGCCGGTATCCCGCTTGCCCGCATCACGTCCCACCTCGGCGACAACGAACGCCAACTGCTGCAGCGGATGGCCGACACCACGCGTGCCCTCTGCACCGCCGCGGGGGCTCAGGTTGTCGAGGAAACGTCCGCCCTGGACCTCTTCTCCACCGCGCATGTCCTCGGCACCTGCCGCATGGGAGACGACCCCGCGCAGTCGGTCGCCGACGCGGACGGCTTCAGTCACGAGGTACCGAACCTGGCGTTCGCCGACGGCGCGGTCGTACCGTCCAGCGGCAGCGGGGACTCGCCCATGTTGACCATCACCGCCCTCGCCTTGCGGACGGCCGACCGCCTCATCGCCCGGTCGCAATCCCGCGCCGCGCCCTGACCGACTCCGTCTGAACGTCGTCTGCTACGCGGCGATCTTGCTGATCCATCTTCAACCTTCGACTTTCGCTCGCGGGCGAAGCCCGTAGCGATTGCGACCGACCCGCCGCCTCTGATAGTCTCCGTCCATGGTGATCGGCCCGCTCACCGCTGTTCTGCTCGTTGGCCTCTATCTGCTCCTCAGCGGCATCAAGATCGTCCGTGAGTACGAACGTGCCGTCGTCTTCCGCCTGGGGCGTATGACCCCGTCACGCGGGCCGGGACTCATTTACGTCATCCCACTCGTGGAACAGTTCTTCCGTCTTGATCTGCGGACGATCACCCTGGACGTTCCCTCACAGGACGTGATCACCAGGGACAATGTGTCCGTGAAGGTCAGCGCGGTATTGTACTTTCGTATCATCGACCCGAACCGGGCGGTGCTCGACGTGCAGAACTATCTGTACGCCACCTCACAGATCGCGCAGACAACGCTGCGCAGCGTCTGCGGCCAGGCGCATCTCGACGAGTTGCTGGCCGAGCGCGACAAGTTCAACGCCCGCCTCCAGGAGATCATCGACACGCACACCGAACCATGGGGGGTGAAGGTCGTGCTCGTCGAAGTGAAACAGGTGGATCTAGCCACGGAGATGCAGCGGGTGATCGCCCGGCAGGCCGAGGCCGAGCGGCTGCGACGCGCCAAGGTGATCAGCGCCGATGGCGAGTTTCAAGCCGCCCAGCGGCTGAGCGAGGCGGCCACCATCATGGAACAGCACGAACCGGCCATCCAACTGCGCGCCCTGCAGGCACTGGCGCAAGTGGGCACGGAAAAGAATCGCACGATCGTTCTTCCCATCGCCATCGACGCGGTGCGGGCCTTCTTAAGCCGGCTGAATCCCGTGGACAGTTGACCCTGCGACGCCCCTCGCCGATTTGCCGCACTGCGGACAAACCGCTAACGGTATTCGTATAGGACGGCACGGATGGATCTGCACGCACAGCGGCGGCGCGCGCTCATGGACCGGCTTGGGGCGACAGCTGCGGCGGTATTCCCGGCCGCGCCCGTCGCCCTCCGCGCCATTGATGTCGAGCACCGCTACCACCAAGACAGCGATTTCCTGTATCTGACCGGTTTCCCGGAACCGGAGGCCGTCTGTCTCCTGCTCCCTGGTCATCCCAAGGAGGAGTTCGTGCTGTTCGTGCGCCCGCACGATCCCGAGCGGGAGACCTGGACCGGCCGTCGGGCCGGGGTGGACGGCGCGATTGCCACCTATGGCGCGCAGGTGGCATATCCGATCGACCAACTCGACGAAAAGATCGGTGCCTATGTCAGCGAACGGGATCGCTTGTATTATCGGTCCGGCCGCGATCCCACCTTCGATCAACGCGTCTTGGCGTGGATGCGGCAGTGGCAATTAACCCGCCCGCGTGCGGGCACGGGGCCCACCGCCGTGCTAGACCCAGCCGAGTTTCTGCACGAGATGCGGATGGTGAAGGATCCCGAGGAACTCGCGCATTTGCGAACGGCTATCGCCATTACTGCGGATGCGCACCGCGCCGCCATGCGCGCGGCACGTCCGGGCGTCCATGAGTACGAAATCGAGGCGCTGGTCGATTACACGTTCCGCCGCATGGGGGCGGCTGGTCCGGCCTATCCCTCGATCGTCGCCGGCGGACCCAACGCGACCACGTTGCATTACGTGACCAACGACCGGCCGCTCACCGCGGGGGACCTCCTGCTCATTGATGCCGGGGCCGACTTCGCCGGGTACTGCGCCGATGTCACCAGGACCTTTCCCGTCGCGGACCATTTCAGCGGACCCCAGCGCGCCATTTACGAGTTGGTCCTCCAGGCCCAACTCGCGGCCATCGCGGTCATTCGCCCGGGCATTCGCCACGAGCAGGTCCATCAGCGCGCCGTCGAGGTCCTCGTCGACGGCCTTATCGACCTCCGGCTGCTGAGCGGGGACCGCCAGGAAATCATCAGCAACGAGCGCTACCGCCCGTTCTACATGCACCGCACCAGCCACTGGCTTGGCATGGACGTGCATGATGTCGGCCTCTACAAGGTCGCGGGGAATTCACGTACCCTCGAGCCCGGCATGGTCATGACGGTGGAGCCTGGGATCTACATTGCCGCCGATCGAGACGATGTCGATCCGCAATTCCGCGGTATCGGCGTGCGTATCGAGGACGATATTCTCGTCACCTCCGATGGGCCCGACGTCCTCTCGGCCGCCGTGCCAAAACACCCCGGTGATATCGAGGCCATTCGGCGCGCGGGGGCTTGAGCCCTCCCTCCGTTGACCGTCCGCAACAGCGCAATCAGAACAGGCGATCCCAGAGGGATGTCTGCTTCTCCACCGGGTCCGCCGCCAGCGCCGGGACCTTGCCGATCACGGTATCACCGTCCTTTACCACGACCTGACCAACCTGGGCGTTGACCGGAAGCGGCGCCTGCACTTCACCCGGCAACGCCAGCTCGAGCAGGAACTTTTTCTTGTCGGCGCGCTTCGCCAGCACCGCCACGTCGGCACCAGCGATCACGCGAACGAAGTGCGCCTTGCCACCCCTGACCGCCACGTCATTGGCGACGGTATCTCCCTTTTTCACGGCGAGCAGCGCCTTGTATTCGCCAAATCCCTTGTTCAGGAGAGCCGCGGCCTGCGCAAAGCAATCGCGCTTTTGCGGCGCGCCCATAATGACGGAGATGAGTCGCAAGCCATCCCGCCGCGCCGTCGCCGTCACGTTGAAGCCCGCCTCGCGATAGAATCCAGTCTTCAACCCGTCGACCCAGCCGGTTTCCCGCACGAGTCGGTTGGTGTTCGTCAATGTCAGTGTCCCGTTGCGAAATGTCGTTTCCTTCGTTCCCGACCACTTCATGATGTCTGGCAGCTTCACCACCTCGCGCGCCAGAGTCGCCATATCGAACGCGCTGCTCATGTCCGATTGCTGGCCGGGCGCCGGCGGGAGGCCGTGCACGCTGTGATAGACCGTGTCGCGCATCCCCAGTTCCTTCGCGCGTTCGTTCATCAGGTCCACAAACGCGTCGCTCGAACCGGCAACTGCTTCCGCCACAGCCACAGAGGCGTCATTGGCGGAGTGGATGGTGATGGCCTGCATCATTTCGGCCAACGAAAAGACCTCCCCCTCCTTCAAATACACCTGCGAGCCGCCGATGTTGCTCGCCCATGCCGAGGTGGTAATGGGGTCATCCCAGCGCAGGCTGCCGTCCCGCACGCGTTCGGCGACCAGCAACATGAGCATCATCTTCGTCATCGACGCCGGCGGCCCCACCTGGTGCGCGTTCTTCTCGAACAGCACGGTGCCGGACTCCGCGTCCATCAGAATCGCCGATCGATAGAGGTCGACGTTGGCCGCCGGCGCGGCTGCCTTTTCGGCCGGCTGTCGCGCGGCCTTCCGCGCCTCCGCCTGCCGCACCCCCGCGCTCAACCCACAAAGCGCCCCAATCACCAGCATCATCCGCCACCGCTTCATGTGATCATACCTCCTCGCGCTACCGCTGCGCATTCAGTTCCGCTTCCAATACCGGGAGCCACTCATCGATAGGCACTTCGGCATCAACGATGATCTCGTACTTGCCGTTTGGGAGCCGGCGTACCCGTCCGGGGACGGCCGGGCGCAGGGGAATCACCACGGACTCTCGCGATATTTCCAGGCGCTCCAAGACCGTAAAGATTCGTTCGATTTCGTGTAATGTAACCGCGCTCAACACGGTACGTTACCATCCGTACCGCTCTGACGAGCCGCAGCAGTCATCGTCACTCCAGCAACCACCCCACCCCACCGCATCTTGTGCGGACAGTTGTAGTTGGCATTTCTTATAGCAAATAGCCGGCGACTTCGGAAGACGCTCAATCGGTGCCGCGCGACGCCGCACCCGCGCTGCCCGACCGCAGCGAGTCGCACGGCGCCAAGCCGCACTTGCCACTCTGACCCTCGGATTGTACAAAGACAACACCTGGGCCGCCGCGTGTGCGGCAATTCCAGCACGTGGGGGAGTTGATGTCGGTTGATCCCAAGACGATTGCGGCCCTCGCCGCAGAATATGCGACCCGTGACCCACGGGACATCGTGGAGTTTGCGATCCGTGAGTACGGACCGGACATCGGCATTTCCTTCAGCGGCGCCGAGTCCGTCGTATTGATCGACATGGCCAGCAAGATCGGCGGCAAGTTTCGCGTCTTTTCACTCGACACCGGCCGCTTACACCCCGAAACGCTGCAGTTCATCGATCGCGTGCGGCGGCACTATGCGATCCGCATCGACGTCTACTATCCGCAGGCGGAGGCTTTGGAGAAGCTCGTACGGGAAAAGGGACTCTTCTCCTTCTACACCGACGGCCACAAGGAATGCTGCGCGATCCGCAAGGTCGAGCCCTTGCTGCGCGCCCTCAAGCCGCTGAACGCCTGGATCACCGGCCAACGCAAAGATCAGAGCCCAGGCACGCGCTCGGCCATCCCCGTGGTGCAGCTGGACCCCACCTTCAACTCGGCCAAGCACCGTCTGGTGAAATTCAATCCGCTCGCCAACTGGACCGGAAAGCAGCTGTGGGCCTACATCCGCGAGCGCGAAGTCCCATATAATCCGCTGTTCGAGCGCGGCTATTCCTCGATCGGCTGCGAACCCTGCACGCGACCGACCAATCCGAGCCAGCACGAACGCGAGGGCCGCTGGTGGTGGGAGGACGAAACCGCGAAAGAGTGTGGCCTGCATGCCGGCAACGTGACAAAATTCCAAGATGGAAACCTGTGAGGCTTAGGCCATGCACATCACGATGGTGAAAAAGCGGATGCGCGACGGCTCGGACTGCCGCAAGTGCGGCGAGGTGACGGAACACCTCCGGCAGCGCGGGTTCTGGGATCGGATCGACGCGGTCGTATGGGCACAGGAGGACGACCCCACCAGCCCCGGTGTGGTCCTTGGCGAACGCCTCGGGGTGGAAACCGCACCCTTTTTCGTCGTGCGCGATGACGACGGCGAAACGGTGTACACCAGCGTGTTACGGCTGATCCAGGATCGCTTCGACCAGGCGGATGCCAGCACGGTCGAGGAGGCGCTGGACGTCGACCCCGACGACATCGGCGGCATCTGACGAGAGATTCAGGGACCAGACGCCAGAGGACAGACAGCAGACAGCAGACTTCAGACCTCTGACTTCTGTCGTCTGTCCTCTGCCGTCTGGCCTCTGTCCTCTGCTATCTGTCGTCCCGCACCTCCTGCGCCAACCGCTCCGCTTCTCCAACCATCTGGCGCAGCGGCGCGAGGCCGAAATCCCAGAACTGCGGATCACTGATGTCGAGATCGAACCGCCGCAGCAGCGCTGCCGGCGTATCGGAGCCCCCCGCCGCCAGCAGGTCGAGGTATTTCGGCACGAACGGGGTTCCCTCACGCCGATATGCCTCGTACAACGCCAGCACCAGCAACTCACCGAAGCCGTAGGCATAGCAATAGAAAGGGCTGTGCACGAAGTGCGGAATGTACGCCCACCACCAGCGGTACCCGTCCGTGAGCCGTACCGAGTCGCCGTACAGCGCCGCATTCGTTTCCAGCCACAGGTCGCAAATCCGCTCCCGGGCCACTTCGCCGCCTTCCCGCCGCGCCATATGTAACTTCTCCTCGAAACGGGTCATGGCAACCTGCCGGAACACCGTCGCGATGGTGTCTTCGACTTTCGAGCACAGCAGACCAAGCCGGGCTGGCGCGTCCTCCACCGCACGCAGCAGGTGCTCGAAGACCACCATTTCGCCGAAGACACTGGCGGTTTCAGCCATCACCAGCGGCGTGTCCGCCTCCAGGTAGCCGCGCGGGCGCGCCAGATACTGGTGCACCCCGTGGCCCAATTCGTGGGCGACCGTGGTCACATCGTTCAGGCGCCCGGTGTAATTCACAAGCACGTATGGATGCACGCTCGGGACCGTGGACGCACTGAAGGCCCCACCGCGCTTGCCATTGCGCACCTCGGCATCAATCCATCGGCGGTCGAAGAAGCGTTCCGCGATCTCACCCATGCGCGGCGCGAAAGCGTGGTACGCCCCGATCACCATCTCCCGGCAACGCGTCCACGGCACGCTCGCCGTCTCCGCCGTGAGCGGAGCGTAGCGGTCATAGTCCGCCAGGTCGTCGAGCTTCAACAACTGTCGCTTCAGACGATAGTAGCGCTGCACCACGTCGTGGTTTGCCTCGCACGCCTCCATCAACGCGGCGACCGTCTCGCCGCTGATTTCGTTTGCCAGGTGTCGTGCCTCCATGGGGTTGCGATACGATCGCAAGCGATCGTCGCTGCCATGGTCCTGTACCAGCGTGTTGAAAATGAAGCCGAGCAGCAGCTGATTGTCCTGCAAGCCGTGGGTCAGCGCATCCGCAGCTGCCTGGCGCACGACCCGGCGGCTGTCGTGGAGCAGCGCGAGAACGCCGCTCTCGTTGAGTCGCTGGGGCGTGCCGGCCACGTCGACCTCGAATTCCAGCGACGACAGCACTTCGTCGAACAAACGGCAGAACGCGCGTGCGCCGGTGTTGGCCTTTTCCTCGAGAATCCGCTCCTCGGGTTCCGACAGCACGTGGGGCCGGTACCGGCGGAGGCTGCTCAGAAAGTGGCGCCGGGCGGCGCAGGCCGGATCGTCGAGGACGCGCTGCGCCACCGCGTCTTCCACCGCCAGCCACTCGAGCTCGAAAAACAACATTTCCTGTCGAATGGCGGATGCCTTCTCCTGGGTCATCGCGACCAGGGCGCCGTGTGCGGCCGGCGTGACATCGGCCGCGTGCAAGAGCTCGGCATAGGCACACGCCTTGCCGGCCTGCTCCAGTAGCGCCTCCATGGCCCCGACCGCCTCCGCAACCCGCGTGGCCGACGGCCCCCCCTGCACGTTGATCGTGCCGCGATATGCCTCAGCGAAGCGCCGCGCGGCCTGTAGCGCGCCGTCGAGATCCTGCCCGAGACGCGGATCGTCGGGACCTGCATACAGATCCCCCAAATCCCAGGTGATACCAGCGGCGAGATTCTCTTCCATGGCTTCTCCACACTCCGTGCAGCCGAGATGTGTGCCCACCATAGCGGGACCCTCGTCGCGCGTACAGGCGATCGACCAGCCGCCGGCATCCCGGGGGCGCGGCGGCAATCCCACGAATGCGCCCCGCAGTTACGACTGGCCGGCGAAGTGATCAAAGGTGCGGCGCATCCCCTCGTCGAAACCTACCGTCGGATGATAATCCAGCCGTCGCTCCGCCTTGTCGATCGCCGCCTGCGTGTGGCGCACGTCGCCTGAACGCGCCGGTGTGTGCTGAATGTTCAGCGGGCGGCCAACGAAGCACTGAATGGCGTGCGCGATCGCGAGCACCGAGTGGCGCGTGTTGCAGGCGATGTTGAACACCTCGCCGCCGACACCGGGCGCGGTACAGGCCTTGAGGTTCGCCTGCACGACATTGTCAATGTAGGTGAAGTCCCGCGACTGTTCGCCGTCCCCGTGCACGATGATCGGCTCCCCGCGCAGGGCGGCTTGAATGAACAGGGGTACCACGGCCGCGTACTTCGATTCGGGGCTCTGTTTCGGCCCGAACACGTTGAAGTACCGCAAACTCACCGTTTCCAGCCCATGCAGCCGGGTGTACATGCGGCAGTAATACTCGGCGGCCAGTTTGGACACGGCATACGGTGAGATCGGCGCCGGCAGCTGATCTTCCACCTTGGGGAGCGTCGGCGAGTCCCCGTACACCGACGAGGACGACGCGTACACCAGTCGCCGCACGGTCTTCGCCTCGTGTGCCGCCAGCAGCAATTGCAGGGTTCCGTGCGTATTGACGGCATCGCTGCTCAACGGATCGTCGATGGATCGCGGCACCGAGCGCAGCGCCGCTTGGTGGGAGATGTACGTCACCCCGGCCACCGCGCGCCGCACCGTACTCATATCGCGCAGATCCCCTTCGATGATTTCGACCTCATCCCGCACCGCCGCGAGGTTGGCGAGGCTGCCGGTCGAGAAATTGTCGAGGATCCGCACCCGTTCACCGCGCGCCACAAGGGTCTCGACGATGCTCGAGCCGATGAAGCCGGCGCCGCCGGTGACCAAATACCGCGTCTCTTCCCTGCTGGCCATCATCTCTTCTGCCGTTTCCCTTTCTCTGGTGCGCTGACCGCGATCAGCGCCGATTGGCGCGCAGGACGTCGCGCAGCGTCATCGCCACATAGCGCACATCGTCATCCGAGAGCAGCGTGAACAAGGGCAACGAAATAATGGTCTCGGCGGCGGCGGAGGCGACGGGCAGGTCCGCTGGCCGGCAGTCACAGGTCTCGGCGTAATACGACAGCAGATGCAACGGAATGAAATGGACACCGCTACCCACGCCGGCGGCGCGCAACTCTTCGATCACGGCGTCCCGGTGCAAACGCAGCCGTTCCGGCCGCAGGCGGACCACGTACAGGTGCCACGCGTGCTCGACCTCGGGCCGCGTTGCGGGCAGTTCCACCTCGGGCACGTCGGACAGCAGCGCCGTGTACAGCGCCGCGATCTCGCACCGCCGCCGATGCAGCGCCGGGAGGCGGCGCAGTTGCACCAATCCCATGGCCGCCGCCATGTCGGTCATGTTGTACTTGAAGCCCAAATGCGCCACGTCGTAGCGCCAGGCCCCTTCGCGGCTGTACCGCCGCCACGCGTCGCGAGTCATGCCGTGCAGCCGCCGCGTCTGCAAGCGCTCCGCCAGCGCTCCGTCGGCCAGGGTCACCATGCCGCCTTCACCGGTTGTCAGGTTTTTGGTGGCGTAGAAACTGAACGCGGTCATGTCGCCAATGGTCCCCACCGCCCGCCCGTGGTAGCCGGCGGGCAGAGAATGGGCGGCGTCTTCGATCACCGTCAGACCATGCTGCCGCGCGATCGCGAGCAACTCGTCCATCGCCGCGGGATGGCCGGCAAAGTGCACCGGCACGATGGCGCGGGTCCGCGGCGTAATCTTGCGCGCCACGTCCACCGGATCCAGGTTCAGCGTATCCGGCGTGACATCCGCCAGAATCAGCCGGCCGCCAGCGTGTACGACGCTGGCACCGGTGGCCGTAAATGTGAGCGTGCTGGTGATGACCTCGTCGCCGGGCTGCAGATCGAGCGCATCCAGTGCCAAATGCAGCGCCGCGGTACACGAACTCACCGCAACCGCGTGCGCGGCGCCCACCGCCCGCGCAAAGGCGCGCTCGAACTCCTGGGTTCGCGGCCCGATCGTCAGCCAGCCGGACCGCATCGTCTCGACCACCGCCGCAATTTCTTCCTCCCCGATGTCGGGACGATAGAACGGAACTTCCCGCCGCGCCATGCGCGTCGCCGATGTCTGTTGACCGCTTGTCGCCATACCTCTAGCCTTCTCTCGCAGCCGCTCCAGTCCGCGTCAGTACCGCCAGATGATGACGGTGAATCGTGTCGCTGGGCCGCTCGCTATCCACACTCGGTTGTATCGGGGTAACGTTGACAGTTCGGGCCGCTCCCAGCGAGCCAACACGCTCGCCGGAAGCCTCTGGCGTGCGCGCGCGCAGCGGTGCCACCGAACTTCTAGGCCGAGGCCCTGCCTCGCTCGTGCGCTGCATGCGTTCCGCCTGCTGCCTGATCGCTACCACGGCCGGTCCAAGCGTTTCAAGCACGCCGCGCGGCGCTTCGCCGGTTCGTGGGCTGCCCCCTCTCTTCGTCATTGACTTCGCAGCCCAAAACCAGGTAGGGTCCGCTGTGGGTTCGGGCCAATCGCCGCTGGTGGCGAGGGGAGGAGAAGGAGGTTGTTGATTGGAGCGCCCGCGCGTTTGGGTAATCGATAACTCACCCTCTATTCAGGAAACGATTGCCATCGTACTCGGCGATGAGTACCGCGTCCGCGGTTTCACTGCGGATGAGTTTGCGCGCGACCTCTCCAAGAGCCAAGAGGCGGACCTGTTGCTCGTCGGGACCGAGGCCTGGCCGGCGGCGTCACCGGGATTGCTGCCCCACGACGCACCCATTCTGTGGCTCCAGGGACCGCACGCACGTCCTGCCGTCTCCGTCCCCGGAGCCGCGGTGCTCCCGTTTCCGTTTCGTCCCGAGGAACTGCGGGCACGCATCCGGGCGCTCCTGTCGCAACGCGCACCCGCTGGTGCCCGTTGGCCCACGCGTACGGATCTCGACTATCCCGTCTTGACCGCGGAAGCGGCGGCGCTGGCACGCCGTGCCGCGACGACCGCACTCCCCGTCCTGCTCTGCGGCGAGCCAGGCACGGGCAAGGCACGCTTGGCCCGCGCCCTCCACGCCTACGGCCCCGCCGGTCGCTTCCTGTCCTTCTCGGCGGCAACCTTCTCCCGTGCCGCGCTGCAGCAGGCCGCCGGTGTGCCCCCCGCCCAACTCACGGTCTTCCTGAGCGAGCTCGCAGGGCTCACAGCCGATGGGGAACACCTGCTGCGCGAACTCATCGATGCGGGCGGATTTTCCATGGGCGAGGGCTGGCACCGCGTACGGATCGTGTGCGCCACCGCGCATCATTTTCAGGACCTCGGCACGTTGCTGGGACTCAGCTCGGAGTTGTTTTATCGCGTCAGCGTGTTTCCCATCACGCTGCCGCCGCTGCGAGAACGGACCGCCGACATCCCACATCTCGTCCACCATGTGGCCACCGGATTGGCGCGTGCGCTGTCCATCGAACCCGTCACCTTTACGTCCCGAGCAATGGAACGTCTCCAACGCTACCTTTGGTTTGGCAATTTGGCCGAACTCGAGACAGTCCTGGCCCGCTCCATTGTGCTGGCGCACGGCCGCCCGCTCGATGTGACCGACCTGCTGTTTGGGTACGGCCCACTCACCCCGCGTCGCGACGAGGAACCGGCGGTGACCACGGAGACGAACAACCACGCGTCGGGCAGCGACGCCGTCGACCTCATCATCAACGAGCTGGCCCATGAGTTCAAGAACCCGATGGTCACGATCAAGACCATCGCCCAGCATCTCGACCGATTGTTGGCGGACGAAACCGGGCGTGAGCAAGTGGCGCGGTTGACGGGCGAGGCAGTCGATCGGATGGACCGCTCCCTGGAGAACCTCCTGCAGTTCACCCGCTTCCGGGCACCGGCGCCCAGCAACGTTACGCTGAGCGCGTTGCTCTCGCCGAGCCTGAGCGAACTCGCCCCCGCCCTCACCGAGCGGCGCGTGCTGCTGCAGTACCGACCACCGGACGCCGTGTCGGTGTACGTCGACCCGGCGCAGATCGCCTACGCGTTCGAGAACCTGTTGCGAACCATCCTCCGCGACCTGCAGGAAGGACAAACGCTCTGTGTGCGGTCGGGCGATGACGGTGGCGCGATGACTTTCGAATTCAAGGGGGGCGGCCACCCGCTTGGCGGCAGACTGGCGGAACTCCTGGACCGCCCCGCGGACGAGGCAACGAGCCTGCTTCCGTTGGGCCTCACCTTCGCCAAGACACTGATCGAGCGCAACGGTGGACGCATCGACGTGCACACCGCGCACGACACTCACACTGTAACCGTTTGGCTTCCCAGCCGCGAGCAGATCGAGTCTGGAAATGGTAAAGCGACGAATCTTAATAGTTGACGACGAACCCGGCGTGCGCGAATCCCTGCGCATGGTCCTCAAGGAACGCTACGAGCCAACGGCGGCCGCCTCCGGCGAAGAAGCGCTACGCCTGCTGACCAGCGAGACCTTTGACGTGGTCTTGCTGGACATCCTCATGCCCGGGTTGGACGGACTGGAAGTTCTGGAGCGGATCAAGGAGCAAACGCTCGGTTCGCAGGTGATCATGCTAACCGCCACCAAGACCGTCAAGACCGCCGTGAGCGCCATGAAACTGGGTGCGTTCGACTATGTCACCAAGCCCTTCGACGTCGACGAATTGCTGCTCATCGTCGAGCGGGCGGTGCAATCCGCTGCGCTCGTCCGCGAGGTCGAAGCCCTACGGTCGGAAGTGGGACTGCGGTACAGCTTCGATAGCATCATCGGGAACTCTCCCAAGCTGCAGGACGTGTTGAAGTCCGTCTCCATGGTCGCTCCCTTGAAAACTACCGTGCTGATCACGGGCGAGAGCGGTACGGGAAAGGAACTCATCGCCAAGGCCATCCACTACCACAGCCCGCGCGCGAACAAGCCCCTGATCACGATCAATTGCGCCGCCATCCCGGAGAACCTGTTGGAAAGCGAACTCTTCGGGCATGAGCGTGGGGCCTTCACGGATGCTTACGTGAAGAAACCGGGACAGTTCGAACTGGCCGATGGCGGGACGCTGTTTCTCGACGAGATCGGCGAGATGAATCCGGCGACTCAGGCAAAGATCCTCCGGGTCCTGGAGCAGAGTGAGTTCACCCGTGTCGGCGGCGGGCAAACCATCCGCGTCGATGTGCGGGTCATTGCGGCCACCAACCGCGACCTGCATCAGGGTATGCGCGATGGCAGCTTTCGGTCCGACCTGTACTATCGGCTCAACGTCGTTTCTGTCCACCTGCCGGCATTGCGCGAACGCCGCGAGGATATCGTTCCGCTCATCCATCACTTTTTACGCAACAAGGCTCGCGATCTCGGCATCCCAGAGAAGGCGTTTACCAACGAGGCCCTCGATCTGCTGATGCAATACTCGTGGCCCGGCAACGTCCGTGAACTTGAGAATCTCGTCGAGCGATCGATGGTGCTCTCGCACGGCGCAACCATGACACGCGACGATCTGCCGCAATACCTGCAGACCGGCAACGGCCACGCCCACCCGGCGCAACAGTGCGTCCTGCGCGGGGAAACCCGGCTCGCCGAGGCCGTCGATCTGTTCGAGCAGGAACTGATCCGCAACGCCCTGACACAAGCCCAGAATAATCAAACCCGCGCCGCCGAGTTGCTCGGGACCACCCGCCGGATTCTCAAGTACAAGATGGACAAGCTGGGAATTGTTGAGCCCGGGTAGAGCATCAGGTGAGGAAAATCAGCTAGTTAGCGGTCGACGCCGCGCCGGAATCCTCAACTGCTACCATTGTGCTACCAGTCGGGCGGGTGCTGCAGATCGCGCCGGCCAGGTCGGCCATTGCGGATGCTGACGACACCCCCTTGAACCAGTGCGTGTAGACCTTGAGCGTCAACTCGGCGTTCTTGTGTCCCAGGATTTGTGCGACCTGACTGACCGGGTTGCCCCGCTGAATCAGCAGTGACGCGAAGGTGTGCCGCAGCCCGTGGAGGTTTACGCGCGGCACGTCCGGGCACTGCGCGAGCGCCTTATGGAGCCCCTTGTGCAGGAAGGCCCGATGCAGCGGACCGCCCAAGCTGTTCGGAAAGACGAGATCGGCGTCTTTCTTGTACCGGCTTTGCAGCTTCCACACCTTCAGCTCATGGACTAGTTCCGGCGCCAGTTCGAGCGTGCGACACGACGACGCGGGTTTTGTCGGGCCGAAGATCGGCGTCGACTTTCCATACCCGCGTTCCTTGCCACGCGCCCACGAGAGCGACCGCCGAATCTTCATGGTGCCGGCGTCGAGGTCCACATGCTCCCAGGCCAACGCGAGTACCTCGCCGCTGCGTGCCCCGGTCAAGAGCGCAGTCATGATGAAGGCGCGATAGAGTCCCGGCTCTGCGGCAGCGATCACCTGCCCCGCATGTTCCGTCGTCAAGACTGCCTTCGGGTCCACTTCCCGCTCATCCGCGGCACCCGCGCGCCGTGTGGCGCGGATGCGTTGCACGGAGCGGCCAGGGTTCGATTTCAAGAATCCGTGACCCACCGCGTATTCGAGCATCGCGGTCACCGTCTGCAGTAACTGGTTGATCGTCGACCGGCCCAGCGGCTGATGTCCGTCCGTGCCGTCGCGCTTCGCGTTGCGAAACTGCTCGATGCGCCCGAGCGTCACCTGGTCAATCCGGTACGTCCCAAAGGCGGGCACGAGATGCACGTCCGCCTGCGTACGCCAGTAATTGAACGTCGAGGCCGGATGATCCCGTTTCACGTTGAGCCAGCCTGCCGCCACCTCGGCGAAGGTGGGCAGTGTGGCCGCGTCAATGTACGTACCGCCGCGCACGTCCGGCACCCGTTCTGCGTAGCGGTCCTCGGCTTCCTTCTTCGTGCGGAAGCTCTCCCAGTGCCGCCGGCCGTTCTGGTCGCGGAAGTCAACCACCCAGCGCCCCCGACGTTTGCGGATACATGCCATCGTGTTTGTCCTCCCAGGGACAATATACTCATGAGTATAGCGGAAAAGCAATACTCTTGCCCATATACTCTCGCCGTGATACCTCTAGCCACGATGAGCAAGCGGAAACTGGTGGTGTGGGGCTACACGTGCGAACGGTGCGGCTATCAGTGGATTCAACGCACAGCCGGCGCGCCGGAACCCAAAGTGTGCGCCAACCGCAAGTGCAAGAGTCCCTACTGGAACAAGCCCCGCCAACATCCGGCCCCCGCGAAGAAGCGCGACCAGCGCCGCCGCTAACACGGTCATGGCTCTCCCCCATTGCCCGCAGTGCGACTATTCCGGCGTCGGCGGTCCCCGCTGCGAACCAGACGCCCCGATCCCCGGCTGTACCGGCCTCGATCGGATGCACTGGCACTGGCACTGGCACTGCACCCGGTGCGCAGCCGAATGGGTCGGGCCGCTCGACGCGCCCGAGCCAGACCCGGACCCAACGTTGCACTGAAACGTCGGACACCCACGGCAGCGTGGCCGGCGGTGCGCCCCGGCCGACGGCACACCGGGATCGGCGGATATCCCCGCAGTCCGCCTTGCGCCGTTCGGCGGCATCGTGTTGTCCATTCCGGCTGCGTCGCTGCGGTATGACCTCGCGTCAGAATGGCCCCCCTTTGGCCCCGCTCAGGTCCACCCCGGTCAGGTCCACCCCGGTCAGGTCCACCCCGGCCAGGTTTGCCCCGGTCAGGTCCACGCCGATCAGATCGGCCTCGCTCAAGCAGGCCCCGCTCAGATTCGCCCCGCTTAGGTTCGCCCTGGTCAAGTCCACCCCGCTCAGGTCTGCCCGAATCAGTACCGCGCCGGTCAGGTCCGCCCCACTCAGGTTTGCCCCGCTCAGGTCCGCTCCACTCAGGTTTGCCCCGCTCAGGTTGGTCAGGCTCAGGTCCGCCCCGCTCAGGTTGGCCTCACTGAGGCTTGCCCCGCTCAACCACTTGACCAGCGACAGGTCGATTCCCGTCAGGTCGAACCCCACCGCATAGAGTCTTCCACCGCTGTTAAGAATCGCTGTCCGCAATTCGTCTTTCGTCACTTCTGCCATGTGGCCTCCTTCATGTGGCCTCGTCCTTCCGGGGCCTTCCACGTCTGTCCAACCGCTCCCAGCGCGTAAGCGTGCCCACCTTAACGGCGAGGTAGGCGGCAGCCTGGTGGGGGTCGAACATGGTCGTGATTTCTACGGGACCGGAGGCGGCGGCGTTGCCGGTGACGGGATCGCCGCCGCTGTGAAGCGAAACCAATTCACATCGTAGCCGCCCAGGGGAAACGGGAGAATCGTCACCGCGCCAACGCCAACCCCGCCCCAGCGTTCTAGCACCATGAGAGATCCGTCCGCCGCCTTCCTCAGCGTCACCGATCTCCGCCCGAGACATGCTGCGGCTAGCAGCCCAGGGTCGCCCATGGTGATCAAACCAGCCTCACTGAACACGATCCCCTCGGCCGACAATTCAAAGCGGAATTCAGCTTCCTGAGCGTTCTTCCACCAGCGAAAGCGCTCTGTCTCTTCACCATTGTGCCATGCCACAGCGACCAGCGTGTCAAGATCTGGCTGGCGCAGCTCAAACACTCGGGGGCCTGCCTCCTCCCCCGGCAAGCAGACAACGGACTGGAACCACGACGGATCCCCTGATGGCTCGGCGGGGCACTGGTATGCACCGGCGATGTCCGGGCACATCTCAGGCGCGAGCGGGGTGAGTGCTGGCCACGTGTGCGGGTAACGCTGAACATGAACATCCACGCAGCCCGGGAACAGCACCACAGCAAAGAGCACCAGCTTTATGCAGTTCGATGGCACGCGCTTCCTGCCCGAAGGCCCTTCCGCCCGGCGCTGTCAGTCGGCCGCACCGGGGCGGATTCGGAACATATCACACCGACCACCCTTCGAGTAAACAACAAACGCCACACTGACACTGCGCTGCAAACGCCTGCGTGACGGCGGTAAGAAGAAAGAGACACGGGCATTGCTCGTGCCCCTCTGCGTCGCCTTCATGTGACGCGGCACAATCAGACACCCACGGCCGCGCACACCGCCGCCGTGGTGTCCGGCATCGATCGAGCCGGCCGGCATGGGGGAGGTAGCCCGTACCATGACCGACCGGCCCGCGTGCGTGGGGTGCTTAGTAGTGCCCGCCGTTCACGTTTCTCTTCAGCCGTTTGGCTTCCGCGGCTGCCCAGCGATCGCGTTGGACACACCAATCGGGCCGTTCCGGTTCTTGGTGCTCCGGCCGTAGCGTTTTGAGTTTGGCCTGCGCCTCTTTGCGAAATTGCTCGCAGAGGGCTTGGATTTCGGGGCTGTTCTGAATGGGTACACCTTTCGTTGCCATGTGCATCCTCCTGTTACTGGTTGGATCGGTCACGGGACCGATGCGTTCGTGGTTGCTGCCGGTGCCACTGCGGTATCCTCGAACTGCGCCGCACGCTTGATCCGCTCCACCTCGGCGCGCACGTCGGCCTTGAACTGCTCGTCGCGTTTGCGGCCCTCGGCCAGATACGCGTTGGGATCTCCGGGGTACGCGTCGGTCAATTCGATCTTCTCCGACAGGTCGAGGTGCGCCGGATTTTCGAGCTTCGCACAGGCGGCTAGGATCGCCTCGGTTTCCTTCAGATTCACCGCGTCCAATTCGGCGTCTTCGGCATCCTGCGTCGGCAGCCGCAGGGATTGCACCACTCTCCCCGCCGTCAGCATGTTGCTGTTCCAGTTCTCGTCCGGGCGGCTCTCGATCTCATCGTAGGCAGCCGCCACCAACGCCAGATTCCCTTCGGCCGCCGCCGTGGCGAGAATGGTCTGCAACTTCTTCACGCTGGCGCGCCCCAGCTTCATGAAGGCGTTCAGTTCCGCGAGCCCATTGCGCATATCCGCGAGGCCACGCACGGCCGCCTTATCCGATTCCACATAGCACCCAGAGACGTCCGCCTCGGGCGTCCACCGCGCCTTGCGGCACACGCCCAAGATCCCTTCGAGCGACTGCTTTTGCCCGAGAGTGGTCTGGAGCAGCTCGGCGCGCGTCTTGACGGGGCGGATCGCCTCGATGGCCGTTGCCCGCGCCTTCTGTATGGCGCCCTGCCGCGCCGATCCGGCGAGCAGTGCCTTGATCTCTCGATCCTCGAACGCAGCCTCCTTCACGCTCACCCGGTAGAGAGCCGCCCGCGCCTTGTCCTTGTCGGCTTTCAGTTCCTTCCTCAACGCCCTATTCGGTGCACTCATTCCTTACGCTCCCTTCTCAGTTGTGTTGTTCAGTTCCTCCCACTCCACGCGAATTACCAGCGGGTTCTCCGCCGTGCCCACATGCGGCGCCGGATCGAGTGCAAGCACCTCCGGTGCGCGGGCCCCGTCCGTCCACACATGCACTTCACGGTGGGTGTTCCACGGACACACGAAGGCCTGCAGCTGTGCCCGTTCCGCCGGCGACGGCGCCCGGTTCGCCTTGCACTGCAC
>JAGDMS010000440.1 GCA_017860575.1 Deltaproteobacteria bacterium
CGGTTGAAACGGCACGACTCGAAATCGTGTGAGCCCTTGTGGCTCCGGGGGTTCGAATCCCCCCCTCTCCGCCATTCTTCCCGGCCACGTTCCGCCGAGAGTGGCTACGTATGTGCTCATGTCCCACTGCGAAGCACGCACGGCGGGTGCGAGAACGACTCAATCTCCCGGCGCACCCGTTCCACGTGCGTCGCCGGCCAGTAGATGCGCTGGCAGCGCGGACAGCGGACGAAGCGCGTCTGGGTGGCATAAACGTAAGGTGGTACACGATCGGCAATCTCTTCCCGAGGCACTGGGATCACGGGGTCATTACAGCGCGCACACCGGGTGAACAGGCGATCCAGTGGGTCGACGGGGTATGCCGTAAGGACCTGTCGCAGCTGCTCGCGGAAATGATCGCTGGCGATGAGCAGCAACGGGACATCGGTATGCTGCCGCGACAGGCGCCGGTCCCGCGTCAGGATGACGCGACCCTCCGTGCGGGCGTGGCGCACGAGGGTGCGGCCGGACAGGTGCGCGCCGTAGGTGGCATCCTGACCGAGGATGCGCAGCCAACTGGCGAGACGGCCGAGCATTTTGTCGACGGCAAAGCGGTGGACCATCACGTTCGTCGGGTTAAGATAGTCAGGAGGGGCTGACTGGAGCAAGGGATGCGCCGAACAGTTTCGATTTGCATCGTGTGCGTCTGGCTGGCGATGGTGGCCTTATTGGTACGCCAAAACTGGACTGCGGCGCCTTCATCCTCGCCGGAGATCGACCAGCCCGATCCCGCTGGGCGCGACGAGTGGATGAACGTCTACCACGAGGGAGTAAAAATCGGCTACACGCATTCGCGGGTGACGGCCGACGGTGCCGGCTTCCATTTTGCCGAGGACTCGCTTCTCCGACTGGTTGTGCTCGAGACGCCGCAAACGGTCCAGACCCACATCGGTGGTCATGTGGCAAGCGATTCGAGTCTGCGCGATGTCGACTTCGACCTGCGCAGCGGTGCGGGTACCCTGCGTGCAACCGGTGTGGTGGAGCCCGCTGGACTGCGACTGAAGATTATGACGGGTGCGGACGTATCCGAGCAGGTGCTGCCGCTGAACGAGCCCCTGTTTCTCCCGTCGCTGGTCCGCACCGCGCTCAACCGTGACACGCTCCAGGCGGGACGTCAGTTTACGGCATTGGTCTTTGACCCCGTGAGTCTGACGAATGAACGTATGGTGATCAGCGTTGACGGGCAGGAACCGCTTCCCGGCGCCGGCAGCGAGACGAAAGCCTGGCGTGTGCGCGAGGAATTCCGCGGTCTCAAGACAACGGCATGGACGGATGCGGACGGGCTCGTCCTGCGGGAGGAAGGACCGATGGGGATGGTGCTGGTGCGGACCTCGGCCGAGCAGGCGTTGCACGCCGACTGGACGTCCCAGGTGGCGCACGACCTGGCGGCGAGTGCGTCGGTGCCGGTGACGCGTCCGATTCCTGAGCCGCGCCAGCGGATGTCTTTGCGGTTGCGGCTCTCGGGAATTGCCCCGGAGCGGGTGCCGAGCGACGAGCTGCAGCGGCGCACAGGGGACATCCTCACGATTACTCGGCCAGCGCTCGCGGATGTGCGATCGTATCCGTTGCCGTGCGGGGACGGAACGCTCGCGGACGACTTGAAGCCGACCCCCTTCCTCCAGAGCGATCACCCCCGGCTGCAGCAGTTGGCGCACGAGATCCTCGGTGACGAACGCGACGCCAAGCGGGCGGCGGTGCTGCTCAATGACTGGGTCTACGACCATTTGCGCAAGGTGCCCACTGTGAGTATTCCGAACGCGCTCCAGGTGCTCGACATGGGGCAGGGTGACTGCAACGAGCACGCGGTGCTACTGGCGGCGCTCGGGCGTGCCGTGGGCCTCCCGACGCGTCTGATCACGGGTGCGGTCTATATCAACGATGCCTTCTTCTATCATGCGTGGTGCGAGGTGTGGCTCGACCGCTGGGTCCCGATCGATCCGGCTCTGCACCAAGTCCCGGCCGACGCCACGCACGTCAAGTTCATCGTGGGTGGGCTCGAGGACCAGCTCGGCATGATTGACCTCATCGGGCATCTGGGCGTGGAGGTGCTGGACGCACCAGCGACGAACAACGACTAAGTGGTTGCAAGTCCGGGCGCGCCCGTCTTGGCGCCAACGCCACCGAACTGCTAGAAATCCGGTCGTGTGACCGCGAGAGTGGCGGAACTGGCAGACGCGCTAGACTTAGGATCTAGTGGGCAACCGTGGGGGTTCGAGTCCCCCCTCTCGCATTCCGGGGACGTAGTAAACACGTGGGTTTTTCGGAAATTGTCCCCCACGGCGTCGTGGAGTGGGGGACAATTTGAGGGGTGCAGGCCCGAAAAGCGTCGGGTCTAGCTCCGCAAAGCACTCGAGTTCCCTGCGGTCCTGGCTGGGCATCCATTGGCCGTAGTGCCGGCGCAGCGTCGCGTAGTTCACCCCGGTCTGCGCCTCGAGCCAGGCGATCCGCGCTCCGATCGCGAGGGCGTTCGACACGAAGGTATCCTTGCACGTGTATAATCCGCGCTGCCGCAAGCCCAGGGCCCGGAGGCAGTCGTACCAGTGCCGGAGGAACGTGTTCGGCTCGATCGGTCGTTCGTTGGTGTTTGTGAACACCGGCATCTCGGGCGTCATGTGCAGCGGCTGAAGACTCCTGAGCAACTCAACCGTTGCGTCGAACAGATCGACCGTCCGCCGGGCGCTCGCCGTCTTGGGCTCGGCATACGCATAGCAGTGCCTTGATCGGCGGACGTGCAGACGTCGGCCGGGCAGGTCGATGTCACTCCATTGCAGCCCCGCGGCCTCGGAGGGCCGAAGTCCAGTCCACAGCAACAGATGCACGAACGTATGAAAGGCGGGGTGGGGCAGGTGCCGTACGCTCATGGACCCGGCACCGGGATGAATGCCGAACCGCTTGGTTCGGAAGTACGCGAGAATCCGCTTCACCTCGTCCATGGTAAAGGGATCAGCTTTCGGCGGTTCCCATTTGGGCCACTTGATTCCGGCGAACACATCGCGGGTGACCAACTCGTCGATGCGCGCCTGTTGGATCATGGCGCGGAAGCTGCCGGCAATGATGTTTTTCACGTGCTTCACCGACCGCTTCTTGACCGAGCCGTCCCGGCGCCGGACCTCTTGCTCAAGGAGTTCGGCCTGCAAGCCGCGCACATGGCTGGCTCGCAGTTCGGCAAGGGGCACCTTTCCCAGAATGGGCAGCACATAGCGTATGAGATGGCGCCGGTAATCGCGCGCTTGCGCCCGGCGGACGACTGGAATCTGCTCCTTGATCCAGGAAGAGTAGTACTCGGCCACCGTTGGACCTGTCGGTGTGTTCGGCAGGGGTGTGAGCACCGTGGGCCTCTCTGGCCGAGGCAGCGTCTGGTGCAATGATTCTGCGAGAATGCCTTTGATCTGCTCGACCGGCTTGCCGGCGGCGATGGCCGCGCCGATCAACTTGGCCAATGGCGTCACCATCCGGCGGCTCTCCGGTGTGTCAAGA
>JAGDMS010000441.1 GCA_017860575.1 Deltaproteobacteria bacterium
CGAGCCCTGGAACGCGGCCAGCAGCTCCCGGCTGACCGGGGTCCGGTCCATGTCCATCCAGCCGATGCGGCTGTTCTCAACGTCGAGGTTGACGGCGTATCCGAAGATCAGGAGCTGGAGCAGCGGTGGCAACCGGGAGCCATGACCGTCAGGAGGACTCACCCTCTCGGGAGGATCTTAACCCCAACACGCATCCCGTTGCGGAGCACAGACTTGGCGGATGTGTATTCCGGGGACGTCGATGGGGCGTTCCGACGTGATGTCGATAACGCGCCCGGAGCGAACCGACACCGGTGAAACGATTGTAGTCGTTGACGGCCGCGTCGTGTGCTTGCCATTGTCGTGGTCATCGGCTTGGCCGGGCTGATCCTCACGGCCGTGAGAGAGGAGCACAATACCCTCAATTAGATCGCCCAAACAAGTGGGGCCGGCCTGAAACAGGTCTGGCTCGTCTTGACTATAGACAATTGTCACTATACAATTGGGCTGTGATCCGGAGCATTCGGCATCGCGGACTCAAACGATTCTACGAAAGTGGTGACCCAGGCCGGATCGACGCGGCGTTGCGCGGTAAAATCCAGCGCATTCTTTCCGCGCTCGACGCTGCCGAGTCGCCTCGATCCCTCGACTTCCCCGGTTTTCGCCCGCACCCGCTCAAGGGCGACCTGGAGGGCTTCTGGTCCGTGACTGTCAGCGGAAATTGGCGAATCATTTTCCGCTTCGAGGGCGGCGCCGCTTTCGACGTCGATCTCCTCGACTACCACTAAGGGAGTACACAAATGCCTATGAAGAATCCGTCCCACCCCGGCGCGATTGTTCGCTACGACTGCCTCGAGCCGCTCGGCCTCTCCGTGACGGAAGCTGCCAGAGTTCTGGGGGTGGCTCGGCAGACGCTGAACAATCTCGTCAACGGCAAGGCCGGCGTCTCTGCCGAGATGGCCGTGCGGCTCTCCAAGGCGTTCGGCAGCGAGCCGGAATTCTGGCTGCGCATGCAGATGAACTTCGACCTGGCCGAGGTTCGGCGTCACTCCGAGATTGACGTGAAGCGCTTCAAGAAGGCCTCATAGCCGTCTCGCGGGGCACCCAGGCCGCACTGCTGAAGGGAGTTGAGTCGCAAGGGCGCGCGTTCGCCTCAGAGCCTGCCCTCACTGCACGCCCGCCGCCTCGTACTCGCTCGAATTAAGCTTGCGCAGACGTTCTTGGGCGGGTTCGTAGCGCCAGTTAAGCAACAAGCCGAAGAACAATAGCGCTGCGAAGATCGATGCCAGAATGAAGCCGTATTTCGGGTGACCAAAGACGTCGCTGACAGCGCCCATGGCCAGTGGTCCCAGCGCTGCAGCCGCACAGGTGAAGAACAGAATCACCCCAGCCACAGCACCGTGCTCTGACTTCGGGTAGCAGCTGATCCCCTTGGAGTTGAGCGTCGGATAGACCATCGACATGAACAGACCCGAGGCCGGCAACAGGTACACCGCGGTTGACACTCCGCCGATCAGACTGCCCACGAAACAGGCCAGAATCGCCAGGCTGAACAGGGTCATTACCACCGTCCAGTTCCAGCGCGCAAGCACCCAGGCGCCGAGGAAGCGGCCAACGGCACGGAGGATGAAGAATACTGAAATGGCATATGCCGCCATGAATGCGGAAGACCCGGAGTAGTTGGCCAGTAGAGTCGGCATCCAAACGTAGACCGCACACTCGACTGCAACGTACAGAGAAATCCCGAGTGAGAAACCCAAAGCGTAAGGACTCCTCATCATCGCCATGGTGCGTTTCAGATCAATTGGCTCGTCAACCGTCCTGACCGTCCTCGGATATTTCACCAGCAGGGCTGTAACGATCAACAGGACGCAGATCGTCGCGGCGGTCACGTAGAGCCACTTCCACGACAGGCCCGCTGTCAAAAGCCTTGCGACAAGTGCCGGCCCAATGATCGCGCCAACCCCGAAAAAACCTTCGACCGTGTTCATCGTCGAAGTGTGTTCGGCCGTGGATCGGGAGATGTCCCCCACCAGCGCCAAGGCGCCGGTCTTGAAGATCCCAATCGACGCTCCGGAGATGACCAGCAGCACAAGGAAGAACGCGAATGAGTTTCCCAGAGCGAATAGATAGGAGTTGACTGCAAAGAGCACCAGCCCGAGGATGATCGTCTTCTTGCGGCCGAGCTTGTCCGCAAGGTATCCGAGGAAAATGGCCGCGAGCGCGATTGCGGTCATGTTGGCATAATGGAACGCCCCAGCCGCGGTCATGCTGAGCTTGAATTCCTTGATGACCTCAGGAATGATGACCCCAACTGAGTCAGTGGTCATGGCGAACATCATGAACATCACGAAGGTCAGCCACTTGATTGCTGTGAGATTTCGTTTGTTTGTGGGCGGCGACGCCATTGGTACACCTCCTTAGCTTTGGGCGCTCCAGGCGGTAATGCCGGCGTGCCCGGGGATCACTGCATGCCTCTGGACGCCTTTCGGACTGGAGCACGTGATCAACGCGCTCGGCACGGACAGATCCACCTCTAGCTGCGCCCGGTCCTCGCCGTGCCGCCAGGTGATCTCAAGCCTGTGGTTGGCCGGGGTCTCAACTTGAACCTGCCCCGCGAATGCAGGATGGGTGTTGCGGAACCGCATGAGACCGATCTGGCTTTGCACCACCGGCCTCGCCATCGCCGCCTGCACTTCGACAGGAGTGTAGTAGTGCCGGTTGATGTCGCGCCCTACCCCTGTGCGGGCGAGGAGTTCCATGTCGTTGCTTCCGGCCAGGAGCCCCACGTAGTAGACCTGTGGGATGCCCGGCGCGAAGAGCTGGAGAGTACGGGCGATTAGATACTCAGTGTCACGCCGCCCGAGCGCCTCGTAGAACGTGCAGTTCACCTGATAAAGGTCCAAGTTGCTGGCGGCGGCGCCAGTGGCTTGCCGGCTCTGGCCGTTGCTACGCGCGTGGATGGTATCTACCAGGTCGTCGATGTCCTCGGGAGGAAGAAGGCCTGGTTGCCCCCCTGAGTCGGCGCCAACGTCGATCACGCCAATGCCATCGTGGGTATCCAGCACCGTCACGGCGTTGCGGGGACTAATGGCGAGCCAACGTGCGAGGGGACGGCCATCCCCCTTGAACAGAGCGTGCAACACGAGCGGCGGCAGCGCGAAATCGTAGACCCAATCGACCTGGCGTGCAATCTCGATCTGCTTGAGGAAGTGACTGTGGATCTCTACAAGTACATCTATGCCAAGGGCGCGGGCCTTCGACGTGAGTTCCGCGATGAAGGCGAATGTCTCGGGAATCATGAAACAACTGGTTCCCGGCTTCTTGATCGCATAACCCACGGCGTCGAGTCGCGCGATGCGAATTCCCGCAGCATGAAATCGGCCCAGGATTGATGATAGGTAGGCTTCGGTGTCCGGGTGGCGCACATCGATGTCGACCTGCTGGGGGTTGAAAGTGGTCCAGAGCAGCCGTCTCTCACCTGACTGCAGGGTGGTCATGCTGAACGGCAGCGTAGGACGTGGCCGGTAGATGC
>JAGDMS010000442.1 GCA_017860575.1 Deltaproteobacteria bacterium
AAGCTCTGGAGTTTACATATTGTATCTTATCAGCAGATGTAGGGAAGGTGGTTGCCGGACGCACAAGAGTGCGACGGCAGGCAATCTTTCCTATCCTTGAACCCTGCTGGGTTGGATCACCTGCGATCTCCAACGCTTTGGTTGAAAGCCAAACCAGTTTTACCCAAGGTCACTTGGACGAGTAGCCCGCGATCCGGACAATTGACTTAGGCCAATTCCCTAGAAACGGTGCGTCCGCGGCGATCCGGACTCAGCGTTCCTCGAATACGTATTCGTGTTGTGCGTCGCGCATGATCAATGTCCGCTTCGGGCCTGCACCGACCACGAATTCCGAACCTGCCATGCCGGGGACGATCGTCACGAATGAGATCGTCCCATCGGGATTCTTTTTGCTGGCCACTTCGCTCTTCCACTCGCCGAAATCGAAGAATGTCGAAGCTCCCGATTTGCTCACCGTGATTTGGCCAAGCGAGGCGTTGACATAATGTTCGGCTAGCTTCCCGCTCTCCGTCGCTTCTGCCGGAATCGCAAGCAGCTTGCGTTCCGCGGCCATCGTCAAGTAGAAGGTCTTCCCATCTGCATTCAGCAGTGCTTCGGCTTCGGGACGTCCATCGAAGAGAACTTCGAGAAGCTTGCGGCTGAAGCGGCTACGCAGGATCCATCCCGGATCACCGTTCGTCAGCACGACGGCACCGACGTTCTGCTGCGGCAGCCAGATCATGTCGCTGTGATACCCGATCATGTCCCCACCGTGATGCACCACCGGCACACTATACGTCGTGTCCACCATCAGACCCATACCGTAAGACGCGTCCTTGCCCATGTAAACTTGCGGAACGCGCCGCTCGAGCAGAGGTCCCTTCGAGATATAGGTATTCCCATCGGGAAGCTTTCCTTCGGCAAGTTCCATGGAGACGTACTTCAACATGTCACGGACGCTGCTCCACGCACCGCCAGCGGGTCGAACCGGGATTACGGCGTAGTTCACCGACATCAACGCCTTCGCTGTTTTCCCGTCTACGTCAGGCGAGTGCGCGCTGGCGTGGTTGCCCTTGAGTGCGCCCGCGAAATCAAAGGTCGTCACCTTCATACCGAGCGGATCGAAGACGTACGACTGCATTGCACGATCGTAGGCGATTCCCACTTCCATCTTCGGATCAATAACATGCGCGCCGGTGTACCCGGCTGCCGCGGCCATCAGGTTGGAATACTGGAACAGTTCGCCGAACTTCGATGTGGGCTGCATCGTACCGAGCAGAGCGAGCGAATTCTCGGGGGTCATCTTGCCGTAGTCGAAGAGCCACTCCATGTCCTGTCGGGGCATGCCGGTGCATGCGCAGATCAGATGTTTCACCAGCACGCTGCGCGTGGTCGCAGCGTCGCCCAACTTAAAGTCGGGGAAGAGTTGGGTCACGGGTGTGTCCCACGTCATGCGCTTTTCGTCCACCAACTTCGCGAGCAGAAGTGTTGTCATGGCCTTGGTGTTCGAGGCGACCATGAACAGCGTGTCGCCATTCGGCTTTTCGGTGCCGCCCAGTTCATTCACTCCGAAGCCGTCGGCAAAGATCACCTTGCCGTCCTGCACCAGGCCGAGCGCGACTCCAGGAACGCCGAGCGTCTTTTGTCCCTGCTCGATGAAGCTGGTCAACTCCGCGATGCGCGCCTTGTCCAGCGTGTTCGCTTTTTTGCCGGCGAACGACTCGCGGAAATAGCCCTTCGGGAGCAGGCGCCCGAAGACGAGCGTAGATTGTCCTCCGCGTTTCTCCGCGACGGCATCGGCCATGTCCTGGATGATGACGGTCCAACTCGTTCCCGAGTAGTAGGCGAGCGCGGCTACCCCTCGTTTCTCGTTCGGCGAAGTCAGGTATTCGTAAGCTCTGCGCCGGCTCCAGCCATCGCGGTCGGGCAGATCATTGGTGACCTTTACCGGCCACTTCGCATCCGGCTTATACACCTTCCACGCGGCCGCCAAGGCGTCTTCCGGAGTCTTTGCGGCCACATCGACCAGAGCGATCCATGAGTCTCCCTCGGGCGCCTCCAGGATCATCGCTGGACCTTTCACGCGAATCGACCAATCCTTAGGTGCGACGAACGTATTTCCGAGAACGGTAGTCTTGAGTGTGTCGGCAGCGAGCTGCTCGGCCCCCTGTGCGATCGTTGGGGCGGATTGTGCGTGCACGAGGAAAAGGGAACTTAGAATGGCGGCAAGAATGAGAGCAGGAATGTTACATGGACGCATGTGCACCTCCGGGCGAGTAATGGAAAAGAAATGGTTGGAAAACGTGTGTGCTCACCGCGAGCACTTTAATGCTGCTGCGGCTAGATTTCCATGCCAGACCGCAGACCGCGTTCCATTTACACTCGATCGCTTCCGGCTCCGGCCGTCCGCGATGACAAATCGACCTTCTTGCCGGCGCTATCGCGATAGCGGCGGAAGAACCTAGCCGATGTGGGTAACCAATAGTCTCAGGCACTCTCCACCGGGACGTTGGACGCATTGATGAGCGAAGATCATGCAGAATGTGATTGAAATCAGCACGCACCGCCAGCGCAACCTGGGTTCTCGGTGACTCGGCAGGGCGAAATAGTCCATCCCTGATCATGGAGAATCGCTCCACCGGCAATTCGCGCACTGCAATCTGAAGCACCTGAAGTTGCAGCCATCATACTCCGCTGGCGTGGCCGTGGATAGCTGAATCTCAAACATTTGTGAGGATATCAGATGTTCCTAGATGGGGTCAGTTGTCCATATACGGCATTCTGAGAAGTTGATGATTGGCCAGCCAAAAGGGCGAAAAATCCGCGTTCCGGGCGGATAACGCGCTTATCGTACAATTGAGTTTTCCTCAAAAGCGCCTGATTGCCGCCGAATCTGCTTGACAACGTTTTCGGAGCGCATTTACGCTTTTTTTGCAACGCGTGGTCGATCATGACCGCTGCAAGATCCTGAAGCAAAATCCGACGCGAGCGGGCTGGAGCTCCGGAATCAACCAGCTGAGATAGGCGAAGCTTTGTCCGACGAGTTCGACGGCAAGATCCTCAACCCCCACGGCGTCGAGATCGATCTCCCCTTCTGGGTATTCAAGCGTCTCAAGAAACTGCATCTGCTCGATCGCGATCCCGGCACGGGGATGCGGCGCATCCAGGCCCGCATCTTCGGCTTGATGGATCTCTGGGACGGCCCGGACTTCAGGCCTGACCGCCGGTATCGCGCCTTTGACCCCGGGTATCAGAAGGCGTGCTCCAAGGACAGCGGTTACGCGAGCGCGTTTCTCAAAGCCCTCGGCCGCGACTGCTCCGGTCTCGTCAATCCCGCCGTCGAGCGCACCCGCAACTTCGAATCGGACCTCGACCATTCTCGTCTCTCCGAAGAATTCCGGCGGGCTGCAGTGGACGGGGTGCTGCGGGCAGTAAAGGCGAAAAGGAAATCGAAAGCGGCATGATCTCGGATTGGCGCGACGTTTATCTGCAGGAGAAGCGGCGCCCGGGATACGTG
>JAGDMS010000443.1 GCA_017860575.1 Deltaproteobacteria bacterium
TGGCCATTATGCAAATCTTGCCATAACGGCCCTGCCGCTGGCTACGGGCAGCTTCAGGGCCTCTTGCCTTCGGCTACCAGTGGGCCGTCACGGCAGCCAGCGGCCCAAACGGACGGCCCGGAGACACGAGCCTGAGCGGTTCTGGGCGCCGGACGCGCACGGCATTAGGGCGAACTCTCGGCTGCAGGCCGCAGACAGCTTCGTGCAGCGGGGCAGGGCCTGGGTCAGGGCCTGGTTGCGCAGGGCGGTGCTGCGGCGGGCGCACCAACGTCAAGGCGCCTCTTGGCGTTCTGGGCCGGGTCGGCCCCGATTTCACGTCAAGATGAGGGCGGCTAAATTTCCTATGCGCTGGGCGATGGATGTATGCCGCGGCCAGATGGGGTTTTGCGGCTTGCCGTCAGTCGCGGAGACCGGTATCTGCAAAGCCAAATGCGTGTGCTCCTCCCCGACGCTGATCTTCGTTCTCAGGTTCCAAAGTGAGGCGGGCCTGAGAGCAAGTTCCTCACAATTCAGGATGGATCTCTAGCGTTTTGGTTCGGACTTGAAACCGCCTTCCCCAAAGAAAGAATAGGGACCATGGCAAGAATCTCGACCCCAAAAAATCTCGAAACCACCTGGGACCTGCACCGCGACGTGGAGGCCATCACGCGGGAGATCAACACGGTGAAGAGCATCCCCGGCTCGACCAACGTGATCTTCCTCCGTGAGTATCACAACAGCCCTTTCGACGTGGCTCTTCGAGGGGCCGTGTTTGAGAAAATCAGAAACGACCACGACATCGTCGTGGTGTTCGAACGGACGCTCCACCCAGGAGGCGCGCTTGCGAACCACATCCAGGAGATGAATGAGCTCAAGTCATCCGACGATGGTCGAAACGCGCAAGTCGTCAGCTTCCTGAAAGATCACCTGAGGGAGGCCGGGACTTTCGCCAAGACGATCGTTATCTTCTTCGGCGGTCTCCATGAGCCTTTCATCAAGCACTACGTCGAGCAGACGTTCCCTCACACGCTGTCTGTCAACTGGACCGTCGTTTTCTCGATGAAAGAGTACGTTGAGGCGATGCCACCCGCCCATTGGGCCGATCGTTTCGTGATGGAGGGCACCAAGCCCGCCGGCTACAACGAGACCAAGTGCGATGACCATCGAATGCAAATGCTCGAGAAGGGCCGCGTGGTCGAGGGCTTCAACCTCGATATCGCCAATGCGGGCAATTGTCGCGGGACTGGGCCGGAGCTCTACGCAATTTTCTTCATCGATAAGAAGGAGAACGAGAAGTACCGCAAGTGGGCCGAGGAGGACGGCATCACGACCTTGCAGTGGGCGCGCGTGAATGGCGCCAACCGTGTGGTGGCGAAGCGGATCAAACGAGCGAACATCAAGCGCGCCGAGGCCGGCACACTCAAGGACACGAAGAGCCACTGAGATCGGCTTAATCAATTACAGGGGCGGAGCCGGATTTATTCTTGTCAAGAGTGCCAGCGGCGTCCTTAGCCTCAGACGAATGTGCCGTGAAGGTGCCCCAACATGGCGATGTCGTAGTACTTCTCTTTCAGCCTCCCGAAGTGCTCGGTCTTCAGGTAGGACTCGGGCAGATGCTTGACGTACTTGCCCGGCACGTAGGCTTCCCTGGCCAGGGTCGAAATCGAGCCCGCCGCCCGTCCACCGCGCGGCCCGTTGGAACCGATGAGCAGGTTGGCCACGCTGAAAATTTCGTGGCAGGTGTGGTGGCCGCCGCCAACCAGGTAGACGACGATCGCCAGCAGGTACTGCTTGAACGATTCACCGTCGTCGTTCCGGCCGAAGGTCCGGTACGTCTTCAGTAACTCGCCCGTGGTGCCTGACCGCCCAGCGCCGAAAACCAGGTTCCGCATGTCGATCCCCTTGACGAAGTCCGACCCCTCCACTCGCTTCCACTCGTCGATGCCGCGCTTGCGTTCCTCCGCGCCGTCGCCCCTGGTGACGACCCCCGGTTTGGAGATGCCCGGCGTCGAGGTTACCTGCGCACCTCCGGCACTTTGACGACCCCGGCGTTGGCCGTCGACGGCCCGGTCCTTGGGATCGAACCACGCGTAGAGATGACCTTGACTGGGGGCCACGCGAGCCGCGGTGCCGTCGTAGATGGCCTGTCGCGTGTCGTCGAGTTTCAGCTTTCGGGTGAGCACGTTCGCCAAGGCCACCTGGATGCCGATTACCTTCGGGATGTCGTCTCGATTCCGCAGCGTCTGCAGAGCCTCCTGCCAGGCATTCTCAGGCGCGATGGCTTGGCCACGGTCAGCGGTTCCCAGCCTGCCCGACCCAGTGTCGTTGAAGCAGCGTTGCTTGATCACCTGGCCAGCCTCGGCGTACCCCTTGGAACCTGCATGCTCGTGCTGCTCGACGTAGTCGATCAGATTCTGCGAGACCAGATTCACGGCATCGCGATAGCACTCAGGGTGATTGCCGGCATCCCTGGCGAGTTCGGTCTCGAACAGGCGACGTCGCTGCTGACTCATGGCCTTGTCGTAGACATGGAGAGCGGTTCTTCTTTGCATGCCGCCGAGCGCACGATCAAAGACGCCTTGCAGGCCGGACCCCTGCTGTTTCCAGTCCGCATAGACCACGTCCCCGTTTGCAGTCAGCGCCCAGGGACGAAGGGCCCGCCCTTGTCCGTCGAGAGGTTCGCCGTCGGCCTGCCGGAATCCGCTTTGCTGATCGCGCACGAGGTATTTCACTGAGGTCCATCCCTGATTGGTTGTTCGGGTGGGGCGCCGGCTCGGGGCCACAGCAACCCCCAAGGAGCCGGGCCATGCCGCTTCGCAGCCCTGCGCATCCGGGACAGGCCACGGATCACCTCATGGCAGTCTATGCTTGCCCCGAGTCAGTGTCCACGTTGTGCGAGCGCGCAAGCGCCTTGCGATCGAGGGCCAGCTGGCAACGCTGACCAGTGCCCCGCTGCTCATCATCGACGACTTCGCGGCTGAAACCCCTGCGCGCGCCGGCCGACCGGATTCGACGGAGCAAAGGCGCGATGCCCAGGGAGGCGGAGTTCGATCAATACCTGTGTCTCGACATGCAGGGTTTCAGCCTGCACTCCGCCTTGTGTTGCGGCGCCGAGGTCCGCCAAGCGATTGAACAACTGTGCCGCTACTTCACGCGCCCGGCGCTCGCCAATGCGCGCGTACAGACCAGCGCAACTGGGCAAGTCGTGCTCAAGCTGAAGACACCCTATCGCGAGGGCACGACGCGCCCAGTGATGTCGCAGCTGGAGTTGATGCAGATGCACATCAACGGCCGCTTTGTGGCGACCAGATCCACGGGTTCTACGTCCGCAGTGGGTCGTCAGCGGGCGCCGGCACCCGGGCACCGAAGGACAGCAGACAGTCCTGAAGAGACGGTCGCCCGCGCGCAGGAGAGGCTCGCCCCGAACCCCCCTCAAGCGACAGCGTCATCGACGAAGGCAGCGAGCGCGGCACCCGACAGTGCGCCCGACTTGGCGGCCACGACCTGGCCGTC
>JAGDMS010000202.1 GCA_017860575.1 Deltaproteobacteria bacterium
CCGACCTGCACCCCAACTTGGGTATCCCCCGCAGTGTTCCCGGTAATCACCAGGCAGGGGCTACCGTCTGCGCATGTCACGGAACCCACAACCAGCTGGGTATTGACGTCGGGAATCGGATCCGCAAAAACCACATCAGTCGCGGCGCCGATTTGGACCGTGTATTTGATCGTGTCGCCGGCATCCACGAGGGTATTGAGGTTCACGTCAGTCTCCAGCGACCACGTCTTGGTCACGGTAGGCTGTGCCTCGACAGATGTTGCGTAGGCCAGGCAGAGCCAGAAGGGCAAGAGGAGAAGGGCAACTCGCTGGCGATTCAGTGCTGGGACCCTTTTCATGACATTTCCTCCCTCCAGGTTGCCTCCGCGCGCAGCACCACCCGGCATTGTGCTCGCTTCCCCCTGCCGATCGAGCCGGCTTCCCAATGGGCCGCGCGTGGCGCACAAGCTACCGGAGGCGCACCGTTAATGTCAACGAAAAGATCGTCAGAACGCTCGTCAGAAAGCTCGGTGATGCTACTAGATAGGGATTGGCTTGGAGGCCAGGTTTAGCCCTCTGTAGAAGGTACGACTGGTTGTGTGATACCGGTATCCGTCAAGGCACAAGGAGCTTGAAAATGCGCGCCTACACCACCGTGCCCACCGGCGATCCCCGCGACGCGGGTCACGTCTTCCGCGAGCTTGAAGACATCGGGTACGATGGCGCCTTCTCATTCGAGTCGAAGCACGACCCGTTCTTCCCGCTGGTCATCGCCGCGGGGACGACGCAGCGCCTGCCGTTTCAGCGAAACCTGGTCGAAGCCGGTGTCACGCATGCGCGAGATGGTGCGGGCGATCCGGGCGATCTGGGACGCGTGGGAGGGGCGCTCGAAGCTCGACTTCCGTGGCGAGTTCTACCGGCACACGATCATGATCCCCGCATTCAACCCCGGCCCGAATCCCTACGGGCCGCCGCCCATCTATCTCGGCGGCTTCGGCCCGCGCATGATCGAATTGGCAGGGGAGGTCGCCGACGGTTTCCTGGCGCACCCATTCGCCACACGCCGCTCGCTGCAACAGGTTGTGGTGCCCGCGCTCGAACGCGGTCTGGCGCGGTCGGGACGGGCACGCGCGGGCTTCGAGATCGTGTGCGTGACGATGGTGGTCACGTGG
The DNA here is from genome assembly GCA_017860575.1 of Deltaproteobacteria bacterium. Lineage (GTDB taxonomy): Bacteria > Desulfobacterota > Binatia > HRBIN30 > HRBIN30 > JAGDMS01. Next base: position 1,152 of record JAGDMS010000202.1, read on the forward strand.
ACGACGGAGCAGGAGCACGCGGCGGCGCGTGCTTCATTGCAGGAGCAGCTCGCCTTCTACGGTTCGACTCCGGTGTACAAGTCGGTGCTCGACTGCCACGGCTGGGGCGACCTCCACCCCGAGCTCAACCGCCTGTCGAAGCAGGGCCGGTGGAAGGAGATGAACGGGCTGATCACCGACGAGATGATGCAAGAGATTGCGGTGATGCGGCCGCGCCGGGAGGTGGCGTCCGCCGTGCGCGAGCGCCTCGCCGGCATCAGCGATTCGGTGAGCCTGGTGAACAACCGCAACCCGGACCCCGGTCACTTCGGTGACATCGTCGCCGACGTGCGGTCTCCGCAGCCTTAGTGCATGCAGCCACGAGGATGGCGATGTCGTTCAACCCCGTGTCCCCGTCGTTTCCGATAAGGATCGCACGGGGCAGCCCGTCGCCGTACCCATGAGTGCGTTACTCGTGCACCCCGTTGGCCCTGATGGTCGAGGCTGGCAAGTCCTGGCGCGCATCCGAGGCTCGCTCGCCCTTTGGTCCACCGCTCGGGTTCTGATACCAATGCGTGATGCGCATCTACACGACCGTTCCCACCGGCGATCCGCGTGACGCGGGCCACGTGTTCCGTGAACTGGAATCGCTCGGCTTTGATGGCGGCTTCTCGTTCGAGTCGAAGCACGACCCGTTCTTCCCGCTCGTCATCGCGGCGGGCACGACACGGCGCCTGCAACTCGGTACGGCCGTGGCCATCGGCTTCGCCCGTAACCCGATGGTTTTGGCCAATATCGGCTATGACCTGCAAGTGATCAGCGGGGGGCGTTTCGTGTTGGGGCTCGGCTCCCAAATACGGCCGCACATCGAAAAGCGCTTCAGCGAGACCTGGTCGAAGCCGGTGGCGCGCATGCGCGAGATGGTGCAGGCAATCCGAGCGATTTGGGATGCCTGGGAGGGGCGCTCGAAACTCGATTTTCGGGGGGAGTTCTACCGCCACACGATCATGATTCCGACCTTCAATCCCGGTCCGAACCCGTACGGACCACCGCGGATTTATCTCGGGGGATTCGCGCCCCGGATGATCGAGCTGGCAGGGGAGGTCGCCGATGGCTTTCTGGTACACCCGTTCGCCACGCGCCGCTCCCTGCAGGAGATCGTGCTGCCTGCGCTCGACCGGGGCCTGGCGCGGTCCGGACGGACACGTAGGGATTACGAGATCGTGTGTGTGACGAGGGTGGTGACGTGGACCACGGAGCAAGAGTACGAGGCGGCCCGCGCCTCCTTGCAGGAGCAGATTGCCTTCGACGCCTCGACGCCGGTGTATAGGTCGGTGCTCGACTGCCATGGCTGGGGCGATCTTCACCCCGAACTCAACCGCTTGTCGAAACAGGGCCGATGGAAGGAGATGAACGCGCTGATCACCGATGACATTATGCGGGAGAATGCGGTGATGCGACCACGCCGGGAGGTGGCGTCCGCTTTACGCAAGCGCCTGGCCGGGATCAGCGACTCGGTGAGCCTGGTGAACAACCGTAATCCGGACCCGGGTCACTTCGGCGATATCGTTGCCGACCTGCGGTCAGGGCAGGCGTAGCGCACGCGGCGACGCGGATGGCGATGCAATTCAAGCCCGCTCACTCGGAGCCCATTGAACCGTGAACGGAGGCGTGGTGCGGCGAAATCGTTCTCCAGAATTCTGTCTGGGCCCCCGAAGGCAGATCACGCGCCGTAGCGGCGGCCGGCGGTGTACCCGCCGTCGACGACCAGCGCGTGTCCGGTGATGAACGAGGCCTCGTCCGACGCCAGGAAGAGGATGGCGGCCGCGACCTCCTCCGGTTGACCGAAGCGCCCGAGGAGGTGCTGCTCGACCACGAGGTCGCCGATGGCCTTGAAGTCCCGCAGCAGTGGCGCGGTCAGCGGCGTTTCGATGACGCCGGGGCAAACGCAGTTCACGCGGATGCCGTCGCGCGCGTAGTCCACGGCCATGTTCCGGGTCATCTGCACGACGCCGCCCTTGGACACGCCGTAGGCCAGCTGCTGGCTCATGCCCTCCAGGCCCTCGATGCTGGCGATGTGCACGATACTGCCGCGCCGGCGCGCGAGCATGGCCGGCACCACGTACTTGGTGACGAGGAAGGAGCCGCGCAGGTTGATGCCCAGCACCCGGTCCCATTCCGCGGTGGGGAGTTCGTGCGCGGCACCGAAACTCGAGACGCCCGCGGAATTGACCAGTACATCGATACGGCCGCCGAAGCGTTCGAGGACGGTGGTGACGGCCGCTTGTACGGACGCTTCGTCGAGAACGTTCGCCTGCAACAGGATCGACGCTGGCGCCGTGTTGCGGACCCCGCTCCATTCCGTCTCGTCGGCGGTGGCGATATCGAGTCCGGCGATCGTGGCACCTTCGCGCGCAAAACGCTGTGCCGTGGCCAGCCCGATACCAGATGCGGCCCCCGTGATCAGTGCGACCTGTTTCTCCAGAATGCCCATACTCTTCTCCTCTTTAGATGAGATTGACACCTTGGACCGCAGCGGGTGTGCTTGCCCGAAGGGGTGCCCACCAGCCCGCCCAGGCTCGGTTCTCTGTCCGGTCGCCGATTCCGCCGCCTCACAGCCGAAGCCCTACCAGGCGCTCGGTCGGCGGGCGAAACGCCTTCAGCGGCCACTGCAGCGCGGCGTCGATCTCCTCCAGCATCGCGGGCTTGTCCTCGGGCAGGCGCCCGCGCAGGTCGAGGAAGTTGGACATGTGGTCCGACAGCAGCATGCTGGGCCCTTCGAGATGCTCCACCAGCAGGCGGGTTTCGTGGAGCGCCTCATACGCCGAGAGCAGGGTCAGGCCGCCGGCGCGCCAGTGATCGTGCCACGCGGTGCCCGGGTGCGGGATGAAGGTGCGCAGGCGGATGAACGTCGGTGGCGCCTGGCTCAGCACGCTGGCGCTGCCTAGCGCATGTTCGCGCGAGCGCTCCACGCCGGCCACCCCGACCATGAGGTAGACGGACAGCTCGATGCCGGCGCGCATCACGTGCCGGTAGGCCGCGACCGCTTCCTCGGGGGTAACCCCTTTATTGATGGCACGCAGCGTCACGGCATCGCCGGATTCCAATCCCGAGTGAATGCGTGTGATACCTGCCGCAGCCACCTGGCGCCACTGTTCGAGGCTTTTCTTGACCAGAAACTTCGCCGAACCGTACATCGTGATCCGCTGCAGGTTGGGGAAACGGGCCCTGGCGGCTTCACCGATGGCGACGAGCTTCTCGGTCGGCAGGACGGCTGTGTTACCGTCGGCCAGGAAAATGGTTTCGACGCCATCTGGACCATAGACCCGCCGGGCACTGTCCAGATCCTCGATCACCTCGTTCACCGGGCGCACGTGGAACCTGCGGCCAGTGTACATGCCGCAGAAGGCGCACTTGTTGTGCGGACACGCCAGGGTCGCTTGGATGATGAGCGAGCCGGCCTCGCTAGGCGGTCGATAGACGGTCCCTTCGCAGCGCATCGTCAGAATCGGCGCGCGCAGCGCGCCCGGCAGCCCGGGACGGCTGACGCTACTGAACCGCGCCTGTTCGCATTGCTTTCTGGAATTGTCACGCCACAGTTAGCATGGCAGGCCTGCCGTATTGTGTGCAAGCGGGCAGCCGTGGTGCGGGGTTGAGCCCCGCTTGACTGAAGGACGTCCCAGGGTAGGCTTCGACCATCAGCAAACAGTGACACGTTGTTCGGGACGGTTTCCGGTCGTCCCGATCGTAACGACAGGAGAGGCGGATGACAGGATTGGCATATCGTGTCTTCAGCTACTTCGGGCTCATCTCCATCTTCGGCGCATTGCTCTACGGCTTCCGATACGATGCCGCCGCGCCCTGGCGCAATTATGTCTTCGACATCGGTCTCTATGGCGCCTGGGCGGCGGTGCATCTCACGATGACCCGACCGTGGTTCAAGCAGCGCGCGTACGGCGACCGGGCCGGGTCTTCGTTGGAGCGTCAGGTCTTCATTGTGGTTACGGTGGTCACCTGGCTGGTGCTGTTATGGTATCACCGGCCGCTTCCGGGCGGCGCCATCGCGTTCGGGGGGCCGCTGCGTTTTGCCGGCCACGTGGCCTTCCTGTTTTGTGTGTTCACGTTCTTCGAGGGCGCCACCTTCGGAGCGCTCGATGGACTGCTCGGCGTCCCGGGAGCCGCGATGTCGCATTCGCATGGCGGCGAGACCCCCCTGTTGACCGAGGGCCGTTATGCTCAGGTCCGCCACCCGCAGTACCAGGCCGCACTGCTGGCCGGGTTATGTTCGCTGATCATTCACCCGAACACGGCGCAGTTACTGTGGTGCCTGATGATCGGCGGTACGTTTGTCGCTTTTATCCCGGTCGAGGAACGCCAGTTGATCGTGGCACGGGGTGAGGCCTACCTGAGCTATATGCAACGTACCCCGTGGCGGCTTGTCCCCGGTTTTTGGTAGAGCCGGGGGAGAGTGGTACCGTCAAACGGGCGGTAGCGGCGGTCGCGCAGCTAGGAGAGCGACTGCAGATATGCAATCAGTTGGCGCAACTCTTCGTCCGTCAGTTCGGTCCTGGGCATGATCGCTCGAACTCCCTTGATCGTCCGCTTGCGGGGATCGCGGATGAATTCCTCCAAGAAGGTGGTGTCCGCGGTGCGCGTCGAGCCATCCTCGAATTCGACGGTGCTTCCGTACAGGCCTTTCAATGTGGGGCCGACGTTCGGCGTGCCATCCGTGCTGTGACAGGCCACACACCCTTTTTGCTCGAAGATCCGCCGGCCGCCTGAGATTGCGGTTCCGCCGCCGCGTGTGGCCGGTCGTGCGGCGGCGGGCCACAGCTTGGTCATCCAGGAGGGAATGGTGATCCCCTCGTGGCTTGTCGCGGTCACCAGCGCGGCGCTGCCGATGGCGATCAACACCGCGGCACCGCTCAAGGCCGCCTTTTCGACACGCCGCATTGCCCTCTCCGAAAAGACTGAGAATCTGATACCACGCGGGAACGACGAGAAACAGGGTCGAGGGCCGACCGTGCGGACGTGCGGACGACGTTCTGAAGAGGCGACGATTCGTGGTCGACCTGCCATGGGGTGGGCCGGCGAGCCGCTCCGTGTCGTGGCATCGTTGACAGACGACACGAGCACACGCGACGCCAACAGAGGGGGGCAGCGCACGCTTTTCTTCTCGAGTTGATGGGGCTATGAGAGTCTCCGCCTGGGGGGCGGCCGCAGTCGGCGCCCAATTCCAACAGGGAGGGTTCGTCATGGGCAGGAAAGCCTTTGTTGTCGGTGTGGGCATGACCAAGTTCGAGAAGCCGGGTTCGAAACAGTGGGATTACCCGGACATGGCGAAGGAGGCCGGTACCAAGGCGTTGCAGGACGCCGGCATTCCCTACAGCGCCGTGGAGCAGGCCTGCGTCGGCTACTGCTACGGCGAATCCACCTGCGGTCAACGTGCGGTGTACGGCCTCGGCCTGACGGGGATCCCGGTGTACAACGTCAACAACAACTGCGCCACGGGTTCGACTGCGCTCTTCATGGCCAAGCAGTTTGTTGAAGGCGGCGTTTCGGAGTGTGTGTTGGCGCTCGGATTCGAGAAGATGGAAAAGGGTTCGCTCGGCGCCAAGTGGGGCGATCGGACCCATCCCATGGACCGACATATGGAGACCATGTTCTCGTTGCGCGAGTTCTCGCCGACGGCGCCGGGGGCGCCGCAGATGTTCGGCAATGCCGCCCGGGAGCACATGGAGAAGTACGGCAGCAAGCCTGAGCACTATGCGCAGATCGGCTTCAAGAACCACAAGCACTCGGTCAACAACCCGTACTCGCAGTTTCGCACCGAGTACTCGCTGCAGGATATTCTCAACGCACCGATGATCTACGCGCCGCTGACGAAGTTGCAGTGCTGCCCCACGTCCGACGGCGCCGGGGCGGCGATCGTGGCGAGCGAGGACTTCGTCAAGAAACACCACCTGCAGAAGCAGGCGGTCGAGATCGTCGGCATGGCGATGGTGACCGACCTGGCGAGTTCCTTTGAGTCCAAGAGTTGCATTGCCCTGGTCGGTGCCGACATGACCCGTGCGGCCGCGCGCAAGGTGTACGAGCAGTCGGGCCTCGGGCCGGAAAACATCGACGTCATCGAGCTGCACGACTGCTTTTCCGCCAATGAGCTGATCACGTACGAGGCGCTGGGCTTGTGCAGCGAAGGCAAGGGCGGCGAGCTGATCGCGTCGGAGGCCGTTACCTACGGCGGCAAGTGCGTTGTCAACCCGTCCGGCGGCCTGATTTCCAAGGGGCATCCGCTGGGCGCCACCGGCCTGGCCCAGTGCAGCGAACTCAACTGGCAGCTGCGCGGTCTGGCGGAGGCGCGTCAGGTCAAGGACGCCAAGGTCGCGCTGCAGCACAACGTCGGTATGGGCGGCGCCGTGGTGGTGACCATGTACCGCCTGGGGCGATTTGCCAACTGATGCCAGGATCGGGGGCCGCGCACGGCGACGCCCGTGGGCGAACCCTGGGCGTCTTGAGGGTCTGAGCCTGTCGGCGGAGCGGCAATGGTCTGCTGCAGGCAACGCACGAGAGAACCGCTCAGCCTGAGGAGCCACTCCCGCGGAGGAAGGCGTCTAAGGGTGGTCCTGTGGGTGTCTCGATGTTCCTGCGCTGGCGAGAATCGACACGTCCGATGAGAGAGGGCTTATGACCAGGATGGAGATTGATGACGCTCTACGGCGCATGCGGTTCAGCTGGTGGCCATGTGTCCGGACGTTGGTGCTGCTGGGCCTCATTGGTGCGTCGATGCCAGTGGCTGGCGCCCGGGCCTTCACGCTCGATGACGTCGTCGTCAAGGCCGAGCAACTCGCTCGCGAGCCGTTTGCGGTTCCGCAAGGCCAGGTGCCCGACTGGCTGCTGAAGATCGACTACGATCAGTGGCGCGACATCCGCTTTCGCCCCCAGCGCTCTTTGTGGCGCGATGCGCAGTTGCCGTTCCAGCTGCAGTTCTTTCACCCCGGGCTGTACTATGACCGCACGGTGGCCATCAACGTCATCGATGCCCAGGGGGTGCGGCCGGTAGCCTTCTCGACCGACCAGTTTGATTACGGTAAGAACAAATTCGCCAAGAAGATCCCACGGAATCTCGGCTATGCCGGCTTTCGCATCCACTACCCGCTCAACAAACCGGATTACCTCGACGAGCTGATCGTCTTCGTTGGCGCCAGCTACTTCCGCTCCCTTGGGCGGAACCAGGTGTACGGACTGTCCGCCCGCGGCATCGCCATCGATACGATTGCGGCCACCAAGGAGGAGTTTCCGTACTTCCGCGAGTTCTGGCTGGAGCGCCCGGCGCCGGATGCCAAGACACTTCAGATGTACGCCTTGCTCGATGGTCCGAGCGTGACCGGTGCCTACCGCTTCACGATCGAACCCGGGGACGAGACGATCGTGCGAGTGGAGATGAAGGTGTTTCTCCGCCGGCCGGTGGAAAAATTGGGGATTGCGCCGCTGACCAGCATGTTCTTCCACGGCGAGAACACCCTGCATCCGTTCGTCGACTTTCGTCCGGAGGTGCACGATTCCGACGGACTGCTGTTGCACTTCAACACTGGCGAGTGGTTGTGGCGCCCGCTCGACAACCCGCAGTCGCTGCAGGTGAACACGCTGCAGATGCACCAGCCGAAAGGCTTCGGTCTCATCCAGCGGGATCGCAACTTCGACCATCACCAAGATATGGAGACGCGCACCGATTTGCGTCCGAGTGTGTGGATCAGCACTGACGGCGACTGGGGCGACGGCTCCGTCGAGCTGGTGCAGATTCCGACGAACACGGATGTTCACGACAACGTCGTGGCGTACTGGGTGCCGCGCGAGCAGCCGAAGCCGGGCGAGCCGCTGGCATTCGCGTACACCATGTATTGGCACGGGGACGACACCACGCGTCCGCCGGGCGGTCGGGTGGTGTCGACGCGCCGGGATTGGGGCATGGTGCCGAACGCCAACCGCTTCGTGCTCGATTTTGACGGCGGAGCGTTGCGTGCCCTCGGCGCCGACCAGGCGCCGCGCGGCGTGGTGTCGATCGCGGGCGGTGCGGCGGCGGCCGAGCTCCTCGATCAGCACGTCGTCAAGAACCCGGTGAACGGCAGCTGGCGGCTGACCTTTCAGATCCGGCCGAAGCAGACGACCCCGATCGAGCTGCGGGCGTTCTTGGAGAACAACGGCCAGGCGCTAACAGAAACCTGGTCGTACGCCGCCTCACCGTGGTGAGTGCGGAACGGCGCGTCGATGTCGTCGTGTCGATAAGCGATCCGCGCGCGGCCACGCCGCGCTACAGGTACGCCAGCGCCTCGGCCGCCTCCTTGCGGACCAGGTAGGCGCGGTCCCACTCGAAGCGTTCGCCCTTGCCGAGAATCAGCATGAGCGTGCGTTTCAAGGTGGCCCGCTCGGCCGTTGTGAGGTGACCGTATTTTAGCAGTTTGCCGAGACTACGCACCGCCTTGGCGCGAATGGCGGGGCTCTGAGCACCGAGATTCTTCCACAAGGCATCCACCATGCGCCGCCGCGTGTCCTCTGCCAGCGTGCCCGGCGGTAAGACTTCGGCGAACTTGCCGAGAGTGCGCGTGGCGGTGTCGCGCAGCTC
>JAGDMS010000444.1 GCA_017860575.1 Deltaproteobacteria bacterium
ATGCCGAGGAGCAGACAGATGGCGCCGGCAATGCCGGGGAAGAAAACGCCAGGGTGGGTGAACTCGACGTAGAGGCCGAGAACACCGGCCATCATCAAGAGGTACGCCACGTTCGGATTGGAAAGGACGTTGAGGATCTTCTGCTTCAAGCGCATGTCGCGCAGGACGATGTCCGCGCCGGCCAGATCGAGCGTCGTCCGGCGCCCATTGATGCTGATCTCCTTCCCCGTCGCCTGCCGCAGCAGATCCTCGACGCTGGGGGCAATGAGATCGACCACATGCAGCTTCAACGCTTCCTGCTCGGTCGCCGAGACACTCTCCCGCACCGCCTTTTCCGCCCATTCGACATTGCGGCCACGCTCCTGCGCGATCGCCTTGCTCAGTGAGGCAGCGAAGCTCTCGACCTTCTCACGCATGTCGCCACCAATCGTTTCCCCCTGACCACCAACGGGATGCGCGGCGCCGATGTTCGTGCCCGGTGCCATCGCCGCAAGGTGGGCCGCCATGGTGACGAACACCCCCGCGGACGCCGCCCCCGCGCCGCTCGGTGCGATGTAGACGATGACCGGCAGGGGAGCACCGAGGAGGTCTTTGACGATCAACTTGGTCGAGTCCAGCAATCCGCCTGGCGTATCCAGTTGGATGACCAAGGCTGCGGCGCCGTTGCGCTCCGCGGTGCCGAGGGATTCGTGGATAAAATCCGCCGTCGCCGGATTGATCCCCGCGTCGACAACGATCAGGTCGACGTGCTTCACCTGCGCGGCGTGCGCATGCCCAACGGCCGCAGCGAGGAGCAGCAGGGGAAGCGCCGTTGCCAGGTGGAAGAAGACCCGCAGCCTGCGCAGATGGCTTATGGCATATGGCATATGGTCCGAAACCTTCCCCCCGGCTTGCCGCCACCAGCGTGCGGTCTCCTGGACTCCTTTAGCACCATCCGCAGCAAGTCAGGCGCCATCTGCGATCCACCATCAAGCCTCTACCGTTCTAATTCGCTCAGGACCATCTTGATATCTGCCCACACCAGTTTCTTGTCGTTCGGATTCCGCAAGAGATAGGCGGGATGCAACGTCGGCATGAGCTTCACGCCGTGATAGTCGTACCAGTGTCCACGCAAGCGCGAGATCGGCACGCGGGACCCCAGCAGCGTCTGGGCGGCAAAGGTACCCAGCGCCACCAGCACCTGCGGCCGGATGAGTTCGATCTGGCGCAGCAGGAACGGCTGGCACGCGGCGATTTCGTCCGGCTCAGGGTTGCGGTTCTGCGGCGGGCGGCATTTGATGACGTTGGCGATGTACACGTCCTCGCGCCGCATCTTCATGCCTTTGGTGATGATCTCGGTGAGCAATTGCCCGGCACGGCCGACGAACGGTTCGGCCTGCAAATCTTCATCCCGTCCCGGACCTTCACCGACGAACATCAGTCTGGCCTGCGGGTTGCCGACGCCGAAGACGATGTGGGTACGTCCGGACCACAGCTTACAGCGGCGGCAGTCGCCGATCTCCTCGCGCAAGGCCCCCAAGGTCCCCGCCTGCTGCACGCCGGGAAGCACGAAGAGGTCCGTTGCCACGGGCGCAACGTGCGTGGCCGTATGCGGCGGTGCCGACTGCGGTGTCCCTGGGGACGGTGCCGCTTGAGACGCGCTCGCCTGCACAGGAACGGCGTGCCCGGAGCCGGCCACGGGCGAGACCGCCACCGGGAACACACTCCCGGTCGTTCGCGGAAAGGCCTCGACGCCGCTCGACTGCTGATATTCGATGTACGCGCGCACCTGCGCCAGCAGTGTGCGCAGGGCGACTTGTGACGGGTCTGACGGGGGAGTACGATTCATGTGATGTTGTGGTGGGTGCTCGCTGTCTTGCTCCTGGTGCTCAACGCTCCGTCTCAAGCGTGGGCGTGGGGACCGATGACCCACCTGGCGCACGGCTCGGAAGTACTGGAAAACCTTACCATCCTGGGTGTGTCGCTTCAACAATTGTTGCGCCGTCACCGGCTTGAATACCTGTACGGCTGTATCGGCGCCGACATCACGGTCGCCAAGAAGTACACTCGGGCCCAGCAGGCACACTGCCACTCGTGGGATGTCGGATGGGCCATCCTGCGTCGCGCCGACACTCCCGCGCAGCGGGCATTCGCCTATGGCTACCTGACGCATCTGGCGGGCGACGTCTACTCGCACAACCACTTCGTACCGACCCAATTGATTGTCAGCTTTCGCGCCCGCACGCTGCGGCACGTCTACTGGGAAGCGCGCTTCGACGCCTTGCAGCGCAGGGCCGGCCGCACGCTCATCCGCGAGTTACGCGAACACCGGTTCCCGCAGTGTGACGCACTGGTGGAACGGGTGGTCGCGCGGACGCTGTTCTCCTTCCGCACCAACAAGCGCATTTTCGACTCGTTCATCGCGGTCCACGATCTCGAACAGTGGCACCGCATCATGCAACGCGTCAGCCTGCTGTCACGCCACTCCCTCCCACCCGACCTGGCGGGACAATACAACCTGGCCTGCCACGAAAGCATCATGGACCTGCTGCAGCGCGGCAAGCGCTCGGCCTGCCAGGCCGCCGATCCGACAGGGTTGGAGGCCATCACCCTGGCGAAGGACATCCGGCGCACGCTCAAGACCCTGCACCGGCGCGGGCAGCTCACGGCACGGTTGCAGCATGAGGTTGACGCGCTCCACGCCCGGCGCGGGCTCCCGACGCTGGATGGGCCGCCGGCGCTCGAGGTCGCAGGGGTCAGGTAGCGGCGGCGCGGTGGCCGTTCGCGGGTAACGCGTCGCGCCGCTGCACCAGATACTGCGCGCGGGCCCGGTTGAAGAAGGCAATCGCCTCGGGTGCCGCGTAGTCACGATACGAGTGCGCATACGGTTGAAAGCTGCCGTTGCAGAAATGCAACGTCACTTCCGCATAGATGCCGTTCCCCAAGTAGATCCGATGCGCCGCATCCTTCGTGGACGCCAGCACCAACTTGTCGGTGGCAAGGTATCCCGGATCGATATTCACCTGGCGGCCGGCCGCCGTGCACCACGCCTGCTCCAGCCGATTGCTGAGCTGCTTCAGGCCCACCAACTCGTCCGGAGCAACCAGCCGCGCGAACGTTACGAACTGCCGCCGGATCGCGTCTCCCATTTCGTCACGATAGTACGCACTGTGCGTCCAGGCGCTCACCTCGGACGTGGCGTCCATCGTGCCAAACTGGTCGCCCAGCGCGCGTCGCGCCGCGTCAAGGAGCCCGTCCGAGGCAGCCAACAGACCGGCGATGAGTTTCACCGGCGCGGGTGGCTTCGCGGTTCCCATGGTTCGCCGGACGGCCCGCGGGTACCGGCTCAGGAGCCGCTCGACCGCTGCGCTTCGCTCGCCGTGGCCTTGGACTCCAGGGCGCGGCGCCGGCAGGCGACCACCCGGTCGAGCACGCAGTCCGCGATCGCCCCTTTGCTCGACAGGGGGATCGCGTCGTGCTGCCGGTCGCGGTCGATGATGGTGAC
>JAGDMS010000445.1 GCA_017860575.1 Deltaproteobacteria bacterium
CGTGCGAGAGCGTTGTCGCATGAATGCCGATTCGAGATTCTCGATGGTCTTGCGCAATGCCCCTGCGACGGCCCGCTTGACCAAGAGACGGTCGAATAGACCCGCCAGTCCGCTCCGAGGCTCGAACACAACGATCGGCCGGAACTCGAGACCTTCGGGAACGGCCTTGAAGTGCCGCTCATGGCTGGCGTCGGGCAGACCCTGTTGGCGGCTAACGTAAGTAATTCGGGTGTCCTTTTGGAACTGGCTCAAGGTCATATGCACCTCGACTTCGCGACCGAGCAGTCGAATCACCACCGTCACTTCATCACCAGGTGAGTTCCATTTTGCATGGGCGGGGTTGTGCAGCCGAACGAAGTTCGGGAAGAACTCCTTCCAGTTCTTTGTATCTGTGATGTAGGCAAATGCATCACCAACTGAGACTGGAAAGGTGTGAGTGAGTTCGACACGTGTCATCAACGTCTCACTACCGACGACCAGCGCGTTCATAAGAACACAACGCTGTCTGCGGGGTTGCCTGCCAGTGCCGATCCATCACTGAGTGTCGGCGCGGACGAAAGGAGGTCCAACCATAGTACGCTTTCCAGCCGGCGTTCGCGCCGCTCCCGTGGATGACTGCTTTCGGGGTATCTTCGTGTCGCTGCTGAGCGTCTCCAGTTGGCCGGTGACCGCCCCTGACCGGCGCCCGCCGAATGGCTGCTGCCAAGGCGTAGCCGACATGCTCCGCGTCGAAGGCGCGGCGACGATATCTGTGAGGCGCCCCGTCAACGATTGCGGCCGCCAGTCCGGATGAGAGCTGATCGAACGCCTGCCGTTCAAGGAATCGAAGCGGCGCTATCGACCGGGCCTGCGTGAAGACACGGACGTTGCCAAAACGGAAAGATTGCCTATGGTCAAGAAGACATTTTCCTTGGAGCAGCAAGATGACGCGACCCGACACAGGCGACCGGGTAATAGCAATCGTCTTGCCGCAGGAGGGTCGGGGATGGCATGTTGCGTGGGGGGTCGCAGGGTGGCAAGGCCGCCGTGCCGGGTCTTGCGCACACGGAGAATGTCAATGGCGACTTACGTACTCGTTCTGGGTGACGGCACTGGAGGCTTGGTCGTATCCAATCTTCTCAGCAAGCAGGCACGGGCGAAGGACCTGCAGGTCAACGTGCGGTTGATCGGCAATTCGCCGCTGCACACCTACCAGCCCGGGGTGCTGTTCCTACCGTTTCGCAAGCCGGGCTACCGCTCCCTCGCCGACATCCAGCGCAAGAACTCGGACTTTGTCGGTCCCGGCGTCGAGTATCTGTCTGAAACCATCACCGGGATTGACCCCCAGGCGCGCACCGTGACGACCGACAAGGGCAGCCACTGCTATGACTGGCTGGTGCTTGCACTCGGGTGCCGCACGTTGGTCGATGCCATCGAAGGCCTGCCTGAGCGTTGGGGCACACGCGCGCATGGCTTCTACACGCCCGACAGCGCATTGAAGCTGGCCGATGCGCTGGAGAAGTTCGAGGGTGGCGACCTGCTGGTCGACATCGCCGAAATGCCAATCAAATGCCCGGTGGCGCCGCTGGAGTTCGTCTGCTTGGTCGACGAGTACCTGACGCAGCGTGGTATCCGCTCCCGTACCAACTTGACTTTGATGACGCCGTTGAGCGGCGCGTTTACCAAGCCGATCTGCAACGAAATGCTGACCGACATGTTGGTTGCCAAAGGCGTCAAGGTGGTGGCCAATGCACCGTTGGCTGTGGTCACCGACAAGGAGGTCGCCTGTCCCGACCGCAAGACCGTGCCCTACGACCTGCTGGTCACGATCCCACCGCACGAAGGTTCGGAACTTATCGACGCTGCCGATCTGGGCGACGGCCTCGGCTTCGGGCTGACCGACAAGCTCACCTTGAAGGCGAAGAAGGCCGAGCGCGTGTTCCTGCTTGGCGACAATACCAACGTGCCGACCTCGAAAGCCGGCTCGGTCGCGCACTTCCAGGCCGAGGTCGTCGTGCATAACCTGCTGCGGGAGATGGCCGGCGAGGAGTCAGAGCCGCTGGCCGACGGACACGCCAACTGCTTCATCGAGACCGGCTTCGGCAAGGCGATCCTGGTGGACTTCAACTACGACAGAGGTGGCCCCATCTGTTAGGACAGGATTTTCGGTTTGTTAAGTGAAGTTCCTGCGGGTGTAGATTGTCCGGGGTGCCGCGCAGTGTTTCCGTTGAGATGCGGTTGAAATTCGAAATATTGTGGCTTGGCAGAAATTGCGACCTCGTAGAACGCGCTACACGCGATTGTTTGCGGTGGGGTGGGGTCAAGGTATGTCCCCGCTGACCGGTTTAACATCATGCGGCGCTTTGGGTGGCCAGCTTTCCGAAGTATGCCGTGTCCGGCGTCGTTCCGCCGAGCGATGAGTGAGGACGACGGGCATTGTAGAAAGTGAAGTAGCCGGTCAGTTGCTGCCTGGCCTCGGCGACGCTCTCGTACGCATGCAGGTAGACGTGCTCATATTTCACGCTCTTCCACAGTCGTTCGACGAACACGTTGTCGATCCAGCGTCCCTTGCCATCCATGCTGATCTTGATCTGGTGGGCTTTGAGCACGTCGGTGAAGTCGTCGCACGTGAATTGGCTTCCTTGGTCGGTGTTGAAGATCTCCGGTGCCCCGTACTTGGCGATGGCCTCTTCCAGTGCCTCGACGCAGAAATCCGGGGTCATGCTGATCGATACCCGATGCGCAAGGACTCGCCGAGTGGCCCAGTCGATGATGGCCACCAGGTACACGAAGCCGCGACGCATCGGGATGTAGGTGATGTCGCTGGCCCACGCCTGGTTGGCTTGGTCGATGGTCAAGTCCTTCAACAAGTAGCGATAGATCGGATGCGCGGGATGCGGCGCACTGGTGTTGCGCTTGCGATAAATGGCCGCGATCCCCATCCGCTCCATGAGCGTGCGTACATGCTTGCGACCGACCTCGACGCCCTCCAGCTTGAGCATATCGCGCAGCATGCGGGCGCCGGCGAACGGGAAGTTCAAGTGCAGCTCGTCGATCCGGCGCATCAACCGCAGGTCGGCGTCGGATACCGGCCGCGGCAAGTAGTACACGTTCGAGCGCGAGAGATCCAGCAGCTCGGCTTGCCGCTTCAGGGGTAGCTTATGGGTCGCGTCAATCATTTCTTTGCGCTCGCACCGTCGATGCGACCGAGCGCGCCGGCCAAAAAATCATTCTCCAAGGCCAATTGGCCGATCTTCGCCTGCATGTCCTTGACACTGGGACCCTGCGATTCCCGTTTCTCCGCTGGAGTCAGAAACACCCCCAGCGCCCCGTCCAGCAACTGCGTCTTCCATTGCACGATCTGACTGACGTGGACATCGTACTTCTCGGACAGCTCGGCCAAGGTCTTGTCGCCCTTGAGCGCGGCCAGCGCCACCTTCGCTTTGTACGCCGCCGTATGGTTCCTTCTCGGTCTCTTCATTACTGCTCCTTT
>JAGDMS010000446.1 GCA_017860575.1 Deltaproteobacteria bacterium
CGCAAGTACCTGCACGGCGCGTCCCAGAATACCACGCTCCCCCACAGAGGGCTCCGGAACCGCGTATCGAGGCACCGCGTCAGCCGCACCCCGCCACTCAGCCTCCGGTGGCTCCTCGACAGCAACTGCCAGGCGAACCAGCCAACCGGCTGTTCCGCGGGGTGCCCGAGCAACGCAGGCCCCAGGTCTCGGCACCCCCACCCCAGCATGTTCCCCAACCCGGACCTGAGGTCGTGCCAAGACCGGAGGCGGCGCCGCGGCCCCAGACAGCGCCGGGACGCGAGGCCGCACCGAGGCCGGAACCTCGCGCACCCGTGAACCGGTGATTTGTAAAAATGAAAGACCCGAAACGGTTGATCCCAAGGCGCAGGGAAAGTACCATTAGGCGTCAGCATTGCGCAGGAGGAATGATGTTGAACGTTTCGGGTCGGATAGCGGTCGTAATGTTTTGTCTGGCGTTGGCTGGTCTGCAACCGCGGACCGTACTTGGTGCAGACACGGCATCAGGAAAGCAAGATACCACCCAGACAGCTCCCGCTGAGAAGGCGGCTCAACCGAACGCTGCGGGCTGCCCGTACATGGAAAGTGGCAGTTGTTGCGCCGAGTGCCAGGGAACCGCTGCACAAGCCCCGAAGGGAGAGGCCGCCGCACCGATGGATTGCCCCTGCAAACGCGCAAAGCAGGCAAGCAAAGAATCGTAGCGCTGCGAGTCCAGAGCCATCGCAGCAGGCGCTCGCTTCAACCGCACGCCTGATCGGCGCTTACAGGGTTTCGTCCTCTTGGGACTCCTCCCCGAACGCGCACCCGCCGCAGGCCGAAAAATCGTCCCCGTCGGGCGGCACCGGCGGGGTTGCCGTCGGCTTCGGAACTCTGGCTGCGAGTGACGCGGTAGCCTGCGCCAGGTAGTCGGCGCCGTTCGCGTTCAGGCGCTCCGCTAGTGCTGCGGCCAGCGGTGAAAGGTGGGTCTCGACAAACCGTTGGCGGGCGGTGGCACTGACCTCGGCGGCTCTTGGATCTCCCTGCAAGCGGGCATAGGCCTCTTTGAGCAGCAAATAGCCGACAAAACCGATCTCCACCGCAACGTGGTCAATCGGATCCTCCGCTTGCGGATGAAAGCCGAAGGCCTCGTAAAAGCCGGTGATGTCGGCCAGGATCCTGCCGGGATCCTCGAAGGAACGGTACGTGACCTCACGCGGTGATACCGCACCGCAAGGCCCAAGCATCGCCAGGTACCGGCCCTCGGTCGCATCCTGCGCCACGCGTGCGGCGGCACGAATGCCGGCATCCGCCACCTCTTGCGCCACGGTGGCTACCTCGCGGCGCCACTCATGGTGAGGTCGCTCGAAAAGCAATCCCAGCAGGCGCCACTCGGCGGCATCCGCGATGCTCGATATCGCTGCAGACCGTTCGGCACTCATATCGTTCCCTGCCTTCCGCTCACTTGGATTTCTCGATCAAAAGGGGAACCCAGGCCGAACGCATCTTGCGCGCACCGGACTCGGCATGTGAACCCTGCCATACCGCAAACGCGACCTGGGTGCGGCTTCCCGGTGCGATCCCTTTCGGGAGCGGGCGCAACAGCACCACCGTCCACCCCGGCTCTGTCCATACGCCCCGCCCGTTGGACTGAGGCTTGTCCGCTGGCCGGATCGTGCCAGGGCCCTCCGCAATCAGATCCTCGACTGGCCGCTGGCGTGGTCCGGCCATCGCGTTGCCCAGGGCACGGGCCGGCGCATAGCGTTTGGCCATGGCCTGCTGCTCCTCCGACCCGGCAGCCAGCGAGGCCGCGTCAAACGGGTAGTGGTCGACGGTCGCGCCCGGGTACAACGCCTTGATGGAATCCTCACGCCCATCGACAGCACCTTGCCAGAACGCACGCCAATAGGTGATCTCGACAGGCCGTCCGGCTTCGCCCATCTGTGGGGCCGGCACATCGGGCGAGGTGCTCACCGGGAGCTGAACCGCGCAGCCATCGGAGTAGATGGCTATTCCTGGCAAATCGTCCTTCGACTTGTCCGCCCAGTCGAGGCGGAACGCAATCTGGGTACCGTCGGTAATGGCGCGGACGCTCACCTTATCGGTCCCCGGGTCGAGCAAGCGGGGCTCAACCATATCTTGCAGGAGCAGCGCGGCGGTAAACACCGGCGCATCATGCCAGGCTGAATCAGCCGGGGCACTCGGCACTGTCGCGCGGCGGACCGCCACGACTTCCGCACTCGCCCCTACTTGCGCAGCCGGTGTCCGCGGTGCCGACAGCAGCGCAAGCAGCGCCACGGAAACGGTCCCGGCATATCGTCTGTGTGTCATCCCGGTCTCCTCAAGAGATGTTCGTCCGTGCGACTCCACGGGCGCTATCAAAGGCCTCACGAACCTGCACCGGCTCGTGCAGCGGGACTCGGAGGATCTCCGCCCCACTCTCATCGCTGCCGATGATCTGGTTCGCCTGACGCTTCCAGCGGGGTACGACCTGAGCGGTCGAACCGAACAAGCTCAACAGACCGGCCAGGTCAGGATCCTGGGCCGCGGCACGGTACGTGTCGATCGCCTGGTCCACGTTCGGCCCAAACATCTGGCGCAGGAACGACCGCGGCGCGTGTACCGGTGGAATGTAGTAGACGTTCGGTTCCAACCCAAACTGCGGGAACAGCGGCAACGCGACCTTGCGGATGTGCACCAGGTAGTCAATGGGGTTGTCGGCGTTCGCCTTGTCGGGAGTGGAAATCCATCCGGCAAATCGGATCTTGCCGATACAATTCACGAAGCACTGCGGCTGCTGCCGCATCTCGATTTTGGGGAAGCACGCAATGCACTTCTCCGACGTGCCGGTCATCGGGTTGTAGAAGACTTTCTTGTACGGACACGCCTTGACACATTCCCGATAGCCGCGACACCGCCCCTGGTCGAGCAACACGATACCGTCCTCCGGCCGTTTGTAGATCGAACCGCGCGGACATGCTGCCAGGCAGGCGGGATAGGTACAGTGGTTACAGATGCGCGCCAGGTAGAAGAACCAGGTCATGTGCGGCACCCGCAGATCGGCACCGTTGTCGATGACGCCGGCGCAATCGTCCTCCCCGACGTTCGGGTGTGCATAATCGAGGTCCTCCGGCCGCCACCCGAGCACACGTTCGCCGGCGCTTGCGGCCTCGAACAAAGTGCGCCCCTCGTACGGTCCCCCCGACCACGGCTGCGGTCCGAGCGCCTCCAGCAGCGTCACGTCCCAGGCCAGCGGGTAGAAACCGTACGGCTTGCTCTCGACGTTGTTCCACAACATGTACTCCTGGCCTTTGCCCGAAGTCCATGTGGTCTTGCAGGCCAGCGTACACGTCTGACACGCGATACACTTGTTGATGTCAAAGATGGCGGCAAACTGTTTCTTCGGTCGCGACTCCGGATACCAGTACGACATCTCGCGGCCGATCTGCCAATTGTGCACGCGGGCCATCAGACCTTCCCTCCTTCATTCCTTGGCGTCGATGCCGCCGGCCTCCGCTTTGGTGATCTTGACGATCGATTCACGCGGCGCACCGGTAGGGCAATGCACATCCGGCATGAACCCCTTGTTGATGGTGTGGCCGAACATGTCCTTACGGACGAGCGAATCCGTCATCAAGGTCGGCTTCAGCCAGCCACGTGTTGCGGACTGATGTGAACCGGAACGGAACATGGCCTGGTAGTTGGTGCGCGGATTCTTGGCGAGTCCATCCGGGCGTGTTTCGCACCCCTCGACGGAACCGGGTGTGGCGCCGTACATATTGAACCACATGCGGGTCACGCCACGCGGCGTGCCGGGATAGTAGCGCGCCCGACAGATGAGACGGGCGAATTGATAGTCCT
>JAGDMS010000447.1 GCA_017860575.1 Deltaproteobacteria bacterium
AGGTCACCGTGGACCCGCTCAAGCTGCGCAGCTACGGCATCCCCCTGATGAAGGTGTCGCAGGTGATCCGCGACTCGAACCGCGACGTCGGAGGGCGCGTGGTGGAGATGGCGGAGACCGAGTACATGGTGCGCGGCAAGGGCTACCTGCGCGGGAAGGCCGACATCGAGATGCTGGTCGTCAAGAGCGAGGGTGGCACGCCGGTCCTCATCCGCGACATCGCTCGCGTCGAAATGGCGCCCGACGAGCGGCGCGGACTCTCCGAGCTCAACGGCGAGGGCGAGGTGGTCTCCGGCATCGCCATGTCGAGATTCGGGCAGAACGCGCTGGAGGTCATACACAACCTCAAGCTCAAGATCGACGAGATCTCGGCCGGCCTGCCCGAGGGCGTGACGATCGAGGCGGTCTATGACCGCTCGGACCTGATTCACCGCGCGATCAGGAACCTCTCGTACACGCTGGTCGAGGAGAGCGTGATCGTGGCGGTGGTGTGCGTCGTGTTCCTGATGCACGTGCGCTCGGCGCTGGTGGCGATCCTGATGCTGCCGGTGGGCGTGCTGATCTCGATCATCGCGATGCGCATGCTCGGCATGAACTCCAATCTGATGAGCCTGGGCGGCATCGCCATCGCCATCGGTGCGATGGTGGACGCCGCCATCGTGATGATCGAGAACGCCCACAAGCACCTGGAACGCCTCGACCGCACGAGGCCCGTTCACACCGTCAGGGACCGGGCCGCAGCGATGATCGACGCCTGCCAGGAGGTGGGACCGGCACTGTTCTTCTCGCTGCTCATCATCACGGTGTCTTTCCTGCCGGTGTTCACGCTGGAATCGCAGGAGGGGCGGCTCTTCTCGCCGCTGGCCTACACCAAGACCTTCGCGATGGCCGGCTCGGCGTTGCTTTCGGTGACGCTGGTGCCGGTGCTGATGATGCTGTTCATCCGCGGCAAGATCATGCCGGAGGCCAGAAACCCGGTGAACCGCTTCCTGATCTGGGTCTACCGCCCGATCATCGAAGCCGTCATGCGCTGGAAGAAGCTGACCATCGCGCTGGCGCTGATCGCCATGGGCCTGACCTACTACCCCGCTTCGAAGCTGGGCAGCGAGTTCATGCCGACCCTGAACGAAGGCACGCTGTTGTACATGCCGGCCTCGCTGCCCGGCATGTCCGTCACCAAGGCCGCCGAGGTGCTTCAGACGCAGGACAAGATCATCAAGAGTTTCCCCGAGGTGCACTCGGTCTACGGCAAGGCCGGTCGTGCCAACACCGCCACGGACCCGGCGCCCGTCGAGATGTTCGAGACGGTGATCAACCTGAAGCCTCAGGAGGAATGGCGCCCGGGCATGACCACCGACAAGCTGATCGCCGAGATGGACAAGGCGCTGCAGTTCCCGGGCATCTCCAACGCCTGGACGATGCCGATCAAGGCGCGCATCGACATGCTGTCCACCGGCATCCGCACGCCCATCGGCATCAAGGTGTTCGGCAAGGACCTGCGCGAGATGGAGAAGCTCGCCAAGGAAATCGAAGCCGTGGTCAAGACCGTGCCCGGCACGACGTCGGCGTTCGCCGAGCGCCTGACCGGTGGCAGCTACCTCGACATCGAGCCCGACCGCGTGGCTCTGGCCCGCTACGGCCTTTCGGTGGGCGAGCTGCTGGACGTGATCGGCACCGCACTGGGCGGCGAGATGGTGACGACCACCGTAGAAGGCCGCGAGCGCTTCGGCGTGACCGTGCGCTACCCGCGTGAGTTGCGCTCGAACCCCGAGCAGATCGAACGCGAGGTGCTGGTGCCCGTCATGGGCGGCGCGATGGTGCCGCTGGGCCAGGTGGCCAGGGTGGTGGTGGCGCGTGGCACGCCGGGTATCCGCACCGAGAATGCGCTGCTGTCGGCCTACATCTTCGTCGACATCCGCGACCGCGACATCGGCAGCTTCGTGGCCGACGCACGCAAGGCAGTGGCCGGACAGGTGACGTTTCCGCCCGGCTACTACATCACCTGGAGCGGCCAGTTCGAGTACATGGAGCGCGCGGTCGAGAAGATGAAGATCGTGATCCCGGTGACGTTGCTGACGATCCTGCTGTTGCTCTATCTGAATTTTCGAAGACTCACCGAGACCTTCATCGTCATGCTCTCGGTGCCGTTTGCGCTGGTGGGCGGCGTGTGGCTGATGTGGTGGCTGAACTACAACCTGTCAGTCGCGGTGGCGGTCGGCTTCATCGCGCTGGCGGGGGTGGCGGCAGAGACGGGCGTGGTGATGCTGATCTACCTGGACCACGCCTGGGAAGAGGCCAGGGAACGTTGCCGGCGCGAGGGCCGCCAGCCCGGCCCGGCCGACCTCTACGGGGCCGTGATGGAGGGTGCAGTCGAGCGCGTGCGGCCCAAGATGATGACGGTGGTGGCCATCATGGCCGGCTTGCTTCCGATCATGTGGGGCACGGGCACCGGCTCCGAGGTGATGAGCCGCATCGCGGCACCCATGGTCGGCGGGATGATCTCCTCGACGGTGCTTACGCTGGGTGTCATTCCCGCGCTGTACGCTTTGGTCAAGCAGTGGCAGCTGCCGCGGAAGTCGCAAGAGACCTCCGACCCGTTGACGGCCCCGCCGCTGGCGCCGGTCGGGAACGATTGATGCCCGCCACGGCACCGGACATCAATTCATGGGGCAGGCCGAATGTCGGTCACCACGAAACCGGAAGCCACCTTTTCAATGGCGAAGCGGACCTTGTCGCCTGCCTTCAGCTTGTCGAGCACGACGCCATCCGTGACCTGATAGACCATGGTCATCGGCGGCATGTCGAGGCTCTTGATCTCGCCATGCTTGATCGTGAGTTTTTTCGCGTCCCTGTCGATCTTGCGGATCTCGCCTTCCGCCATGCCCGCAGCCGACGCGGCAGCATCGGGATGGTGGGAGGCGTGGTCTCCGGCCTTCTGCTGGGCGATGGCCGGGAAAGCCAGGGTCGATGCCAAGGCGATCGCAGTGACCAGACTCTTCATTTCGGATCCTTGTTCGATTACAGCGCACCGCCGCGAGCGGTGTGGCACGAGCGGTATTCTGCCTCCATATCCAGCTTTACACGCATACCGGCGTCGCCGGCCATCGGGTCGAGCAGGCCCAGGAGGTGTGCGGCAGCTCGACCAACTCCCTGGCCACCGCGTCCAGAACCGCCGTTCAGCGACAGTGGATCCAAAGCCATGTGGAACCGGCCAATGACCGAGTACGTCGATGCAGGCGCGCAGCACTTCACGGCGCACGGCCTGCGCGCCCTATTCGTCACCGAAAAACCGGATGCCTGATCTTGGAAGGTACGGCTGCCGATCGTAGAAGAACCCCCGCATTGCGCAGGTGTCGCACAAGTTGAGCGGCCCGACACATAGGTGACAGAACGTACCGGACACATGGGTAACACTTTCCGCCTTCTGGCGGGAGGTGTCTATGCCGTGGAAGGAGTGTTCG
>JAGDMS010000448.1 GCA_017860575.1 Deltaproteobacteria bacterium
GGAAGTCTTTACACCCTCCGAGATGGAGTGGAGGGAAGCCGACCTAAAGATTAGCAGGAGAAAGTGACGCGCGCGCATGGAGCCTCACCAGCACTTCCTGACTACGAAACACGATCTGGGCGACCGCAGCGATGATTCTTTAGAAAGGAGGTGAGCGAGAGGACCTGAAAAGACCGACCATCAGTTAGTCGTGGAGTGGGGTGCGAGTTCAGGATCAGGACATCCACTTTGGCCGCAAACCAGAAGAGCCGCGGCTCGCGGCGGAGGGCAACCCGTGGAGCGGATACGAGTGGGTCTCATCGGTGTAGGGCGGATCGCCACTCTGCACGCGCTTGCGTACAAGGACAGCCCAGACGCCGAGCTCTATGCAGTCTGCGACGCCAATGAGCAGGTCGCCCGACGACGTGCGGAGGAATGGAAGGCGACGCGATGGTTCACCGACTATCAACAACTGTTAGCGGACCCAGCTGTCGATGCCGTCGAAATCCTCACGCCGCACAACCTACACGCTCAGATAACGATTGCCGCGCTGGAAGCCGGGAAATACGTCTCCGTGCAGAAGCCGATGGCGATCTCGGTAGCCGAGTGTGACGCGATGATCGCCGCGGCAAAAAAATCCGTCAAGACGATGCGCGTCTTCGAAAACTTCCGCTACTACCCCGCCTGCGCCAAGGCCAAGGAGTTGCTCGATTCCGGAGCGATTGGTGATGCCCTTTCGATCAGGATGAAGGTCACGATGGGCCGACAGGGCGAGTGGGCCCCCGGCCGCGTCATTGAGGCGCCGATTCCCACCTGGCGTTTCGACGACCGGGTCAGCGGCGGGGGACGTGTGGCCCTGGACTACGGTTTCCACATTATGGCGCTGGCCATCTTTTTCCTGGGCGACGTGGACAAGGTGTTTGGCTGGATCACCTATCGGCCGGACCAACGCGGCCACATCCTCGACAGTCCAGCGATGATCATCTGGAAATACCGCGACGGCGAGCGGTATGGCTGTTGGCAGGTCGTCAACTCGGACGAGATACAGGTGCCGACCAAGTACTTCGCAGAGGACGAGTGGGTGGAGATCACCGGGAGCAAGGGCTTCATCTGGCTGAACCGCTGCACGGCGAGCCTCCTCGATCGGCCGGTGTTGGTGATGCAGCGCGACGGAGTTACCACCGAGTACTCGAACTTGGATACGGACTTTGGATCGAGCTTCGTCCTGGGTAACCGCGACTGGATACGTTCGATCTTGGAAGGGCGGCAGGCGCCCCTGTCGGGCGAAGAGGGAAAAATCGTCACGCAGTTTTGCCGGGCAGCGCAACTGTCAGCACGCGAGCACCGGGAAGTACGGCTGGAGGAAATAACGGCCTGAAAAACGAGTCAGGATGAGTTTGGCGATGGACACCGGAGAAGGTCGATCCTGGTGTTGTTCAATGGCACCAGGCTGTGCTCTGCATCACTAGGACGGTGTCGGTCGGCGTGGCGCTCTCCGCCCGTTGTTCGCAGGCACGATCGGGAGGCGGCCCGACTTCCCGGCTCCACTGCTAGTGTGGAGGAGTCCTAGCCGATACGAACATCAGTCGACATGTTCGCACGAGATCAATGGTGGACGGTGTCACTACACCGCGGAGGAAGGAATGCTTCTCAAGGACAAAGTGGCCTTAGTGACCGGTGCAGGGAAGGGGATTGGAAAGGCGATCAGTCTCGTGTTTGCTGCGGAAGGCGCGAACCTCATCATCTGCTCCCGGACCAAGTCGCAGATTGAGGAGACAGCAGAGGCGATTCGCGCCGCGGGGCGAGAGTGTCTCGCCGTGGTCGCCGCCGTCGAAAAGGAAGCGGATGTCACCCAAATGGTCAACGACGGGCTGTCCCGGTTCGGAAAAATCGACATTCTCGTGAACAACGCGGGCATCTCCAACCCGAAGCCATTTCTTGAGACGTCAATGTCCGACTGGGACGACGCCCTCACCGTGAATCTCAAGGGGATCGTGGTCTGTACGCGAGCTGTTCTGCCGCACATGCTCCAACGGCGAGTAGGTCGGGTGATCAACATCGCGTCGGCTGCAGGTGTCCGCGGACTCCCGGGGAGCCCAGCCTACACCGCGTCAAAGTTCGCGGTGGTCGGGCTGACCCAAGCGCTCGCGGACGAAATCGTGGACAAGGGGGTTCGGGTGAACGTGATTTGCCCCGGCCCCGTTAAAACTGAACTCTTCGACAGTTCGCCAGTGAAGGACTTCCTCCTCAAGAACCCCGCGGCCCTGCTTATGATGGAGGACGTGACCGGAGCAGCGCTGTACTTGGCATCGGACCTGTCCGGAGGGCTAAATAGTCAGACGATATGTGTCCGGAAAACGAGCCGTTGGTGAACAGGCTCACGGGGCCACCGAAAGGGGAGCGCCATGCTGCGGAAGGTGGAGCACATCGGCATTCAGGTGCGGGATCTGGATCGGTCCATCAAGTTTTACACCGAGGTTTTGGGACTTGCCTTGCGCAAGCGGGTCCGGCTGAACGAGACGACAGAGTTAGCCTTTCTGCCCTTGGGCGAATCCGAGATCGAGTTGATCTGCAAATCGGCCGAATACACGTTCGCCAAGGAAGGCATCGTCAACCACCTCACGTTTCGGGTGGAGGATGTGGCCGGCATTCTGGACCATCTACGCGCGCACGGGGTGGAGTTGATTCACCAGCAACCCGTTGTGCTTGAGAAGCTGGGCAGCCGCATCGCCTTCTTTTGGGGACCGGACGGCGAAAAGTTGGAACTGTTCGCCCCGACCACGGCAGGCTAGACCACAGGGAACGAGCACGGCCCGTTAGTCTTGGACGTCGGCCTGGTTCGGGTGAGGCGACATCATCCCGGATGGGCATGACAGCCCACTCGTCGCCGACGCGTTGCGCGGAGTGGTGTTCCTGGGCGGGGCTGAGGGTGGAAGGCGGCAAAACTTCGTTGAGAAAGCGTTCCTCCTCGACGCGACGTAGGCCAGATTTCCTCTCGTGCTATCGCCGGTCCCGTCGCTCATCCATTGGGCACCTTGTCGTCGAGGAATTGCACTCTACCAGAAAAGGACCCACACGTCGGAGTATCGCTCTACGGCTTGGTGCTGGAGGCGTTTCTAGCCGGCCTTCGGCGCGTTCACCTTCAGTCGCTTGGTTTCCTCCAACACCTCCGCCTTCCTGAGCACACCCTGCCGCTCCAACACGTTCATCAGCGCTTCGAGCTGAAACGCCTGGGCGAGGACCGCGTCTTCCAGTGGCACGGCCTGCCCGCCTTCCATCACCTTAGCCATCGTCGCCTCCGTGGTGCTCAGCGTCGTACGCTTCCCGTTGATTTACCAGCCACGCCTCGACGAATTGGCGGAGGAACCGCTCCCGCGCCACGGTGGGCTGCGCCTGCAAGGCCGCCAGGAGTTGCGTGAGGTGGTCCACGGGGAGGTGGAACGGCTCGGGAAGTTCCATGAGCGCTAGGGCGTCCCGC
>JAGDMS010000040.1 GCA_017860575.1 Deltaproteobacteria bacterium
CGTGATTGTGGGCGTCGCCGTCCGCGTGATTGTGGCCGTCGCCGTCCGCGTGATTGTGGCCGTCGCCGTCGGCGTGGACGTGGGCGGGGCTGTAGGGGTTGCCGTCGAAATCGGCGTCGCGGTCTCGGTTGGCGTCGCGGTCTCGGTTGGCGTCGCGGTCACTTCGGGGGTTTGGGTCGCCGTGGCCGTTGCCGTACCCGTTGGGGTCGGCGTCGTGAGAGAGACGGTGAAAGTTCCAGGCTCAACCGTAACTTCGGGGAAAGGGTTTCCCAGCGTGTCGTTGACCTGGAATCGCGTACCCGTCAGCACGACTTCCTTCCCAACTTCCGCCTCGGAGTTAACGTGAAATTGGCAGGTGGCCAGGTCACCATCAGCTATCGTAGGCGGTTCCTGTGGAAGGCCGTGCACGTCGATGATGAGTCGGAGACGCCCGCTTGCGGTTGCCGCCAGTAGATCGAACTTGGGGGTGAGCCGTGGGTCGATGACGCAGTCGTTCTCAGGATCAACACTCAGGGTGTGCGTCGCGTCGTCAAAAACCACATCAAGCTGGGCGGTACCAACTGCGTCGTTTCCGCCTGTCAGGGCCACGGTGACCGGAACGGTGCCACCAGGACCAGCAGTTCCGTCAACTCGAATCGTAAGCACCACATTCTGGCCCGATGCAACCGGAACCATCCCCACACTAAAAACGAGTGCCAGTACGATAGCGCAAACTCCACGGAAGGGCGGCGCCAGTCGTCCCCTTCGCCAGCTTCCCATCAGGGTGCTCATAATGCAGGCCTCCCAGCCAATGGATTCATATCGAGAAAACAATTTCCACAAGCGCCGAAGACAAGACGCAACCGGCCGCGGGCAGGTCACGGCTGCACCCTTCCCAACGGACACCCAGATACCGCGTTCTTCCTCGAAAACGTGATCTCGTTAACAAAAACAAACCCGTCCAAATTGGAATCGGCCGCGGGGCACGCGTTCAACGGCAACTGATCGAGCGCAATTCGCCGCCCAATCGTGATTTCGTTCACGAAAACGTTCCCATCGAGATTGCAGTCTCCTACGCACTCGCAGACACCATTCACACACGTCTCGAGATTCCCGCCCGGGCATTGTGCCGGTCCATTGCATCCTATCACCGGTATACACTGGCTGTCGCGGCAGTGCGTGCCGCCCGGACAGTCGGTTTCTTCGGCACAGGGCGGCGGCGCGGTCACCGTCACCGACCCCGCAGTGGACGTGGCAATGTATTCGACACCCCGCGGGTCGCCGATGTTGAGCCGCTCCGCAACCAGCGGCGATACCGTTCCGGGCGTCGCCAGCGGGTTGATGCGGAATTGACACAAGACCAGTGAGCCGTCGGTGAACGCCGGCAGCGGGTACGGCTGGTTGTCACGACAGATGTTGAGATCCGCAACGAACAGCCGCAAGCGGGCCATGCCCGGCGCGGTCGGGGGCGTTTGCGGTAGGAAGGCGAACGCCACATCGGTCGCCGCGACGCGCGGGTCCACCGTGCATGCGGTCGACGCATCGATCGGAACCTCCAAGACGGTCGTGTCAAGCAGCACGTCCGTTTGCGCTGTCGCTACGTTCCCCCCGCCGCTGAGGCTGATACCGATCGTCACCATGGTCCCCGGCGCCCCACTGTCGGAGCCAATGTCCAAGCTCCGCACTTCCGCGGCCGCCTGACCGGTCACGAGCGGCTGGCCTTCGCCAGGACAGCCGAGTCCCAGGTTCGTGACCGCGGTGCAAATCTCGCTTCCCTTGATGGTACCGTCACCGTTGAAATCGCCAGCGGCGCATTGCGACAGCGGACATTGCCCGCTGAGCACGCACACCATCTGGCTCACCTCGTTGCCGAGCACCAAACCGTCCAGGTTGCAGTCACCGCCGCACTCACACGCATGCTCAACGCAGGCCTCGCGGTCACCACGGCATTGCTTGCGATCGACGTTTGGATCGGCGTCGTCGCACTCTCGCACCGGCACGCAAACACCGGCACGGCAATGGGTCCCCGGCTCGACGCATTCCGCGTCCGTCGTACAGGTGGGCAGCGGCGTCGGGGTGATCGTTGCCGTCGGCGTCACTTTCGGCTGGCAGAATCCATCGACGCACTTGTCCGTCGGCGGACAGTCGTCGCCCGTCGTGCACGGCGTGAGCGGCGTCGGGGTCGGCGCCGGTTTACAATACTTCCCGACCGGGTCGCACACCTGCCCGCGCGGGCAATCCGTATCCACAAAGCAGGAAATCGTCGGCGTCGGCGTCGGCGTCGGCGTCACCGTCGGCGTCACAGTGGGCGTCCCGGTCTTGGTGGGCGTGGTGCTCGGCGTCGGCGTCGGCGTCGGCGCGGTACAGAACCCGGCAACGCAGGAGAAGCCGACCGGACAGGAACTCGCCGCCGCGCAGACAAACGGGTTGGACGAGGCAAACACATCCGCCTGCTCGTTCAGGTCGTTCGGCACGTACTGGGAGACGAACGACGCGAACGCAACGGTTTTGTCATCCGCACTGATCGCGGCAGGCGCGTCGGGAATACCCGCGCTTGGCTGAAATCCGTTGGCCAACAGATCCGCCAGCAGAGTGAAGCGGTTCTGTCGATCGCGGACGAACAGATCCGCGGCAGTATTGGTGTCATGGGACACCAGATTCGTGGCCTCTGAGCCAAAGACCACGAAACGTCCATCCCGGCTGACGGCCGGCGCGTAAGACTCGCCGTTGGAGTCCGTCCCTATCACGCTGATGCTAATCCGTTCCGTGGCGCCCGCCATCCGGTCGCGCACGAAGACGTCGACGTTGCCGTTGCTGTCCCCGGCCACCAGGTTGTCCGCATTCGATTTGAAGGCGACCACCGACCCGTCACCGTTGATCACCGGAACGATGCTGTCGGCGTTCCCCGGCGCCCCGGCCGCATTGACACTGATCAGCTCGATGCTGCTCGCCGCGCGGTCGCACACGAACACATTTTTTCGGCCCTTGGTGTCAGTGACAACCAGATTGGTGGCGCTGGAAACGAACGCCACGAAATTTCCGTCCGCACTGATGCTTGGCGCGGAACTGTCCGCGTTCGGCTCGACGCCGCAGAGCCGTTCCGTGACCCCCGACTGCAGGTCCCTGACAAAAATGTCCGTCTTGTTATTAGTATCTCCCGCAACCAAGTCAGAAGCGGCGGACTGAAAGGCAATAAGACGCCCATCGGCACTGATGCTGGGGAAGCGGCTCGCGCCGTTCCCTGACTTTCCGCTCAGGCTGACGCTGACCAGTTCGGTCGTTCCCGCCGCGCGATTTCGCAAGAACACGTCCGCCGCCCCGTTGCTGTCCCCCGCCACCAGATTGCTGGCATCGGAGTAGAAGGCGACGAGCGTACCATCGTCATTGATCGCCGGGGCCCCGCCATTGGACTGGCTCGCGCCATTGGCTTGCCCGCCAGCGCTGGAAACACTGACCCGCTCGGTCTGCAACGCGTTGCGGTCACGCACGAAAACATCCCGCGCCTGATTGCTATCCCCACTCACCAAATTATTGGCATCCGAAAAGAAGGCCACCACGTTTCCGTCGGCGCTCAACGCTGCCCCTCCGCTGGGAAGGTTGCCCGACACACCATTGATGTTGACGCTGACGAGGTCGACAGCCCAGGCAGGAAGCGCCAACACTGTCGCAGACAAGCTGGCTGCGCACAGCAACAGACGCCCCGGGCACAGACGACGGCGGGAGGCGGCGCGTGGAACAGGAGCGAGAATCGATTCAACCCGGCGCAAAGATGTTGTCCCCATGCTTCTCTCCTCAGTCTGCGCTTCCGCGGGACACCAGCATGTTCAGCGCCAGCCCCCGCTCAGGGAGCGTATGGCTTGCGTGATATGCCGCGAAGGTAGCTGTGTCTTTCGTGATTCCATCGCCATATCGCATCTGCTGCTACGGCAGGGCGCAAGACCCGGATCCGTCAAGCGGATTCCCTTGCATACGTCCCCACCTGGCATCACGTCCCTTCCGCTTCTCCTTCTGAAGATCAGCGATAGTGGCGTTTATGAGTGCCATTACCAAGGGAAAAAGTCAATGCAATATATTGAAGTTCAGCCATTTCGCCGCGCTGACGGACCCGGGTTGTGACCAGCTGACTCAACCGATAAGTCGGCCGATTTCTTCCGGCAGCCGCGAGAACTGGAACCCCGACCTTCCCAACAATTGGCGTCCCGCGCTGGTAAAAAAGGCTTCGTCATCCACCATGCTCGCCGCATCCATGAGAACTAATATCGGTAGGTCGCGGGTCGGTTCGTTGGCCCGCAGGCCGGCGATCGCCCGGGCAGCCGAAGGGCAGGTTGGGGCGAGATGAACGATCGCGGCATCCGGTTCAACCATCGAAGCGAATTCCAGTGCCTGTTTGGCATCCAGCACGATGGAGGATGAAATCTTGGCGCGGCCGAGCGGCTCACGCAGCGCGCCCATTCCCTCCACGTCGGCGCTCACAAACAGCAACCGTTGTAACTTCGGCCGCAGGCGGCCCAGCCGCTCAATCAGGCGTCCGGGCTCCAACGGCCAGAGGGCGAAGTCGACCCGGCCAAGGCAAAAACCGGTTGGGACCTGGGCGCTCATCACGTACGCGAGGACGGGCACGTTGCGTGTGCCAGTGCGTTCCCGCAGCATCCGGAGCGTGCGCCAGGCCGCCGCCCCAGCCCCCAGGTTGAGCATGATGCACTTGAGCTTCCGCCGCGCGAGATCGTCCACCGTCGCTTCACCCAGCGGCTGGGCGGTCACCTCGAAGCCCGCCGCCGCGAGCGCGGCACAGGCCTGGTCTGCCAGCGTCCCGTCG
The DNA here is from genome assembly GCA_017860575.1 of Deltaproteobacteria bacterium. Lineage (GTDB taxonomy): Bacteria > Desulfobacterota > Binatia > HRBIN30 > HRBIN30 > JAGDMS01. The sequence continues at coordinate 4,796 of JAGDMS010000040.1, forward strand.
TCCAGCACCACCAACTCGCCAAGCGAATCGGCCTGCGCGTAGGTTGGGGTCGGGGCCGGCAGTTCGACTGCCTCGAGGACGACATCCGCGAGTGGGGTCAGTGGCGCGGAGCGCTCAATGGTCAGTGCATCGTCGACCGCCGCGGCGTCGGCCGTTTCGGGGCTGGGCGGGAACGGGAGCGCCCGCGCGGCTTCATCGTCCGCCGCGCCCGGCGCAGCCTCGGGGGCCGCCTCCCGCAGCAGGGCCTCGAGCTCAGAGGCGTGCTCCAAACGCTCCTGTTCGAGCCGGCGCGCGGCCTCGAGAACGGCTCCGCGCAGCTCTTCAATTTCGGCCGCCGCGGCGGCGGCAACCGCTTCCGCGGCCTGCTGAGCGCACTGCAACCGCTCCGATTCGGCCGCGACGGCCTCTAGGCTCGCATCGCGCCGACGCAAGTGCTCGCGCAGTTCGGCCGCCTCGCGCTCGAGGGCGTCCCCGCGACTGTCGGCCTGCTGCAACGCCTCCCGCGCCTGCTCGCGCTCGCCGGCGAGGCGTTGACACTCGACCTGGAGTTCGCCGATCGCCTCCTGCAGCCCACGCTGTTGATGGGCGGCGGCCGCCGCCGCCTCGCGGCGGTGACGACGCTCTGCTTCCAGTTCAGCCAACGCGCCGGCCGCGCCCTCCGTCGCGCGCGCGCCTTCCGCCCGCGCCGCGGTCAGCTGCTCCTGCAGCACTGACACCGCGCCCTCCAACTCGGCGACAGTGCCGCGCAGGCCGGTAACCAGTTGCGCCAGGGCGTCCCGCTCCGCCGCAGCCAAGCGGAATTGCTCCACCTGCGCGTGCAGCGCCGCCAGCTCCTCGGCGTGCCGCGCGCGCTGCGTCGTTTCCAGCGCTTGCTCTGCTTGCCAGCGCTCCCGCTCGACAGCGAAGGCCTCGCGCGTGTGTGCGTACTGCTCGCGCAACTGGTCCTGCTCGGCATGTACCGCGCGGAGCTGAACCGTCAGGGCATCGCGCTCCTCGCCGAGCGCCGACACCCGGTTCGCCGTCTCCGCGGTGCGAGACTCCAGCGCGTCCAAATGCGCACGCAGCGTGTCGCGCTCGCTGCGCACGGCCTGCAGGGCTTCGTCCGCCGCGCGTCGCTGCGCCTCGGCAACCCGCTGCGCCCGCTGCCGCTCCGACTCCACCGCGAGCAGGCGATCTTCGAGGGTTCCCAATTGCCCGCGCAGTTCCTCCGTCTCCCGCGCCCGCACGGCTTCGAGGTCGGCAACGTGCTGCCGGAGGCGGTCGCGCTCGGCCCGAACGGCGCGACTGGCGCGCATCAGGTTGCCCAGCGCCTCGTTGCGGCGCTGCATTTCCGCCTGCGCCCGGCCATACTCCGGCTCGCCGGGCGGCACCTCGGTGCCCCCGGCTTCCGCGACTCCGTGGCCGCCAACGCCAACCGGTTCGCCCTCCACCAGGCGCAAGTAGGCCGGTCCGGGGGCTGCCGCAGCGCCTGCCAACACTCCGGCTTCGGACTGCCCCGCCGCCGGCAGGACAGCCTCAGACGGCTGATGCGGTTGCCCGCCTCCCGCTTCCTGGTCCGCGTTGGGGACGCGCACCGCCGCAGGTTCACGCAGGCCCCGGCCACAGACCCGTAAGGCCTGGCTCAGGGTCTGCAGCTGGGCATCGGAAAACGCGCGGTTCCGCCCCACGAAAAGCACCACCGCACCAACCGGGACGGCGTCGTAGTATAGCGGCAACGACACCACGCACAGTGCCCCCTCAGCCCCCAAGCTTCGCAAGGTCTCAGGAATAAGCGGATTCTGGTGCGCGGCCTCCACCACGCTGATGCGGCGACTCTTCAGGCCACGCACGGGGATGTCCCACACCGTGTCAGCGGCCCCCCCAAGCGCCAGTCGGGCTTCGCCGGACAGCCCCCAATCCGCCAGCAGCACGAGGCGGTCCGCTTGCCGTTCGTAAGCCAGCACCGCAACCGCCCTCGCCCGGGCCGTGGCAGCGAGCAGTTTCGCGACCTCCGCGGCGAAACTGCGGCGAGACCACTTGCGCCCGAGGAGGCCTAGAAACCGGTTGCCGAGCCCGCTCAGCTCCATCTGGGTGGCCACGGGCGGCTTCTCGCCCGACCGCATATGTTGCGTGGGGTGCGCAAGCATCTGTGGCTTACCTGAGTTCAACAAACCTCCGCCAGTTCGCGCGTTTCCGTGGCATGCCCCCGGCCGTTGTATGGCGAGGGCATTAACAGCAAGATGCGCACCAACCATGCGCTGTGGGAAACCGCCAGTGATCATCGCACGCTCGTCCGCGAACTGCCGAGCCGAACGCACGGCCGGGTTCACGCGGATACCTGTGAAATGACGCGGCCCTGGCGCACCGTGCGCGGCCCGTTGGTAGCACACACCGGCCGCTCGGTGCGCGGATCGCCTCCTGCCGAAAAGGCGACGAAGAATCAGCGGGCGTCAGATTGTTGACGATGATACATTTGCAACCGGCCTCTGCCGGAACCGACGCACAACGTGCCTTCGCTCTCGTCCGCCCCGCCCATCGGCATTTTGGCTTGCGGGCGCGTCAGTCCCGGCGGAGACGCGCAAAGCCTGGGCCCAAGACGAAATGGTCCTTGCGGGGCCAGGCACTCCAGCCCCGTGGCTCGGCAGGCACGAAGGCCTGCCGCCACCGCTTTCCTTTGGCAGCGCTGCTGTCAAATGCCGGTGGCGACAGCCCTCTGTGGCTGCCGATCGAACAGTAAAAATTGGCTGTTCCAGGCCCCTAACGGGCCTCGCCGGCGTAGATCTGCATGACCGTACCGAGGAACTTCAGGGCTTCGTCGCGCGGCCGTTGGAACGAGTTGCGCCCGATGATCGAGCCAAAGCCCCCGCCGTCACGGATCGCGCGCACCTCGTCGAAGATGGCGCTGGTCTCCTTGGCTTCTCCCCCGGAGAAGATCACGATGCGTCGGCCGTTGAAGGCACTTTGCACGACGTGCCGCACCCGCTCGGCGAGGGTACCGATCGGAATGCGTTCTTTCTCGTATACTTTCTTCGCCGCACTCTGCTCAATGTGCGCCGTGGGCGGTTTCACCTTGATGAGGTGGGCACCCAACTGCGCGGCGATCTGCGCCGCATAGGCGACCACATCGATGGCCGTCTCCCCCTCTTTCGACAGTCCGCCGCCACGCGGATATGACCAGACCACCACCGCGAGGCCCTTCCGCTTGGCCTCTTCGGACAGCGCGCGGATCTGGCCATACATCTCGTTCCGCGCCCCCGACCCGGGGTAGATGGTAAAGCCGATGGCGGCGCAACCCAGGCGTAATGCTTCATCGACGCTACCGGTCAGCGCAGGGCACGGGTCCCCGCCACCGACCAGGCTGTCGGAATTGTTCAGCTTCAGGATCAGTGGAATCTCACCGGCAAACTCCGCCGCGCCGGCTTCCAGGAAGCCCAGCGGTGCGGCGTACGCGTTGCAGCCGGCAGCGATCGCCAGGTCGAAATGGTACCGGGGATCGTACCCCGGCGGATTGGGCGCAAAGCTGCGCGCCGGACCATGTTCAAAACCCTGATCCACGGGCAGAATTACCAAACGGCCGGTACCGCCCAAACGGCCATGATTCAGCAGGCGGGCAATGTTCGCTTTCGTCCCCGGGGTATCGCTGCCGTACCAACTCAAGATCTCACGCACTCTCTCTGTCATCAAATTCCTCCTTTTCGGCTAAACGCGCCGCACACCATCCCGCACCCTGGAGTGCGGTCGTCTCTCTTAATACAACCCGGACCGGCATCGCGTCCATAAGCGCGGTCATTCGCCCCTTGTCGCGAAACGCCGCCATGAACGTTCCGTCGGTCAACTTGGCGCGAATTTTCGGCGCAATCCCGCCGGCCACGTAAACGCCACCGGTGGCCAGGCATTTCAGCCCGAGGTTGCCTGCCTCGGCCCCGTAGATCGCCGTGAACAGATTCAGGGCCTCAACGCAAAGGGCGGGGCCACCCTGCAGCGCCGCCTGCGAAATGACCGCCGCCGGGTCCTGTTCGCGCAGCCGCGCTGCCAGCCATGGCGGTTCGGCCGCGTGCCCTTGCTCACGCAGAAATTCGTAGATGGCAACCACTCCCGGACCGGAGAGCAGTCGCTCGTAACTCGCGTGCCCGTACCGGCGCCAGAGAAACGACAACAACTCGCATTCGAGCGCAGTGCGCGGGGCAAAATCCGTATGGCCGCCCTCCGACGGCGCAGCCCGGTACCGGGAGCCGTCCCAGAACAGCGCTCCCTCCCCGAGGCCCGTCCCCGCGGCGATCACCGCGATGGTGCCGCGGACATTCTCACCGTGATTCAGGACCAACACATCCGCCGGCTCCAACGTCAGCACTCCGTATGCCGTGGCTTCCAGGTCGTTGATCAGGAGCACGCGCGGGGTTGCAAGGGCCGCACGCAAATGCTCCACGTCGACGAGCCACGGCAGGTTGGTGATCTGTGCGCGTCCATTTCGCACCGGCCCGGCCACGCCGAACACCGCCGCCTCGAAACGCGGTGGATCCTGCCCCAGAAACCGGCGGACCCCGGTCAAGAGGTCCCCGAGCGCGTGGCTGGGGTATGACTCAACACGCAGGCACCGCAAGCGACCAAGACCCCACTCAAACAGCGCCAGGTTGACCTTCGTACCCCCAACGTCCCCTGCCAAGACCGTCATTTGCGTATGTCTCATGAACCGGGGTCCTGGTGGTCGCTTTTCCCTCGCTCCGCGCGCCGGCTCGCACACGCACCGACCGCACTACTCGGCGCGGCGAAGGACAATGAGGAAGAGCTGCCCCTGCCGTTGCACGAGCAGGAGCAGCTCGTTCTGCGCGCCGCCAACCGCTCGCCGATAGTCGCGCACGTCCCGGACGGGCTGGCGGTTCACCTGCGTGATCACATCGCCCGCTTCGAGGCCAGCCTCACCCGCCGGCCCCTCCGGATCGACGTCGGTCACCACCACTCCGTTGGTCGATGTGAGACCGAGCTGCCGGGCCACCTCCGAAGAGATATTGGCCACCGTCAACCCCCAGCGTCGCGCGGCTTCCTGCCCAGCCGCTTCGGCGCGGCGAGTGGGCGGTTCGACCACCGTGGCACGGAGGGTGCGCTCTTCACCACGACGCAAGATCGTGAGTGCGACCGTCCTCCCAATCTTCGTCTCCGCGATCAACACGGGGACCTGATGGGCCTCATCGATGTCGGTGCCATCGAAATTAACGATGATATCCCCGCGTTCCAACCCACCCCGATCCGCTGGGCTCTCGGGAGTGACATCGGTCACCAGTGCACCTTGTACCTTCTTCAGGCCAAAGGAGCGTGCCAGTTCCGGGGTGATATCCTGCACGGCCACACCCAGCCAGCCACGAACGACCTTGCCGTGCGTCTTGAGCTGTTCGACAACCGCTTTGACCATCTTGATGGGGATGGCGAAGCCGATGCCGATGCTGCCTCCGCTCTTGCTGAAGATCGCGGCGTTGATACCCACCACATTCCCCTGCGTGTCGATCAAGGGGCCGCCTGAGTTCCCGGGGTTGATGGAGGCATCGGTCTGAATGAAGTTGTCGTACGGGCCTTGCCCGATCACCCGTCCGAGGGCGCTGACGATGCCAGCAGTGACGGTTTCCGCCAACCCGAACGGGTTACCGATTGCCAGGACCCAGTCGCCCACCTCGAGCGTGTCGGAGTCACCGAGGGGGGCAACAGCCAGATCGTTCGGGGCCGCGATCTTGAGCAAGGCAACGTCCGATTTCTCATCCAAGCCGACACGACGCGCCTCAAAGCCCCGCTTATCATTGAGCTTGACCACGATCTTGTCGGCGTCTTTGACCACGTGAGCATTGGTAACGATATAGCCGTCGGCATCGATGATAACGCCCGAGCCGAGGCTCCGCTGCGTGAAGCTGCGCGGCGTTTCCGGAAAGAAGTGGCGAAAAAACTCGAAGAACGGATCTTGTGGGTCGAATGGTCCACCCGGGCCGAATCCGGGTGCGCCCGGGGCCCGGACCGTCTGTGTCGTCGAGATATTTACTACCGCCGGCTTGACGGCACGCACAATGCCGGAAAAGGAAAAAGGCGGGCCCACGGAGCTGGCTGGCCGTGCCGGCGGCGCTGCCGCGCCCCTGTCGCCACCGAGGAACCCTAGCGGGTTGGGAAACGCCGATGCGGAGGGCGGATCTACGATTGAGCAGAGGAGCAGGCACAACCAGAGCACGAGCTGCGTCGCCTTCATGCTCCCGACGGTGCCGTAGCCGTAACCAAACGTCAATCGTCGTCGCGCAATCCTTCGAACCGTAGTTGTGGGCCGCGTCTGAAACCGGCGCGCCCGCGGGCGCGGCTGGTCAGCGAGACGCGTCGGCCGGTACCAGATCGACCTCGCGCTCCAGGCGCGCCACATCGTCGGGCGACAGCGTGAAATATCGCGCCTCCGGGTGATGGAAGACCAACGCCGTGACCGATCCTTCCGGGTCCATCATGTATCCGTCCGTGAGATGGACGCTGATCTGCGCCGACACATCGAGCAACCGGAACAGCTTGGTCTGATCTTCCAACCGCGGGCAGGCCGGATAGCCAAAAGACACCCGGAGTCCGCGGTAATGTGCTTTGAACAAGTCCCCCATCGTCGTCCCCGGCGGATCCGGGAAGCCCCACATTTCGCGGATCTTCTGGTGGAGCAGTTCGGCAAAGGCTTCTGCGCCTTCGAGCGCCAGCACCTGTAGAATGTGCGATTTCAGGAACTCGCCCTCCGTCTTCCATTGCTCAGCCAGGTGGCGCACCCCTGGACCGACGGTGGACGCAAACAGGCACACGTAATCCGGTGGGCCGACTTCCGTCGGCCGACAGAAATCCGCCAGGCAGAGATACGGTTCAACGGACTGGCGCCCGAAGTGAAACGTTTCGATCGGGGTGCGGCCATCGGAAGTGTAGAGCCGCAGTCGGTTGCCCTCGCTGCGTGCGGGGAAGAAGCGGTAGACCGCCTTAGCGGTGATGTCGGGGCGCGCAAGCATGATCGCTTCCACCGCGGCAACTTGTTCGCGAAGCGCCACCGCTTTCGCGTTTTCGGCTGCCAGGGCGTCCTCGAACTTGCCTTTGAAGCCAAGATGTCGCGTGTACAGCATCGCCGGATTGATGTACCGGAAGATCTCGTCCAAATCGTAGTCGCGCAGCACGTGGAGCCGCAGGTCGGGCGGCGTCGGCACGTCGTCGACCGGACGCACGGCGGAGCGCGCCGCCACCGGCATCCCCCCCCGGGCCTGCCGTGCGGGCAGCGCCTGCAATTGTTCTGATTCCGCCGCGAGCCGAGCGGTCAGCGCTTCACGCTTGTCCGGATCCATCAGCTGGTTCGCCAGGTCCAATCCCGTCATGGCGTCCTTCGCGTAGACCACGGTGCCCGCGTACTCCGGCGCGATCTTCAGCCGTGTGAACCGGTTGGAGAGTGCCGCGCCACCAACCAGAATCGGGCAGGCCACGCCAGCCGCCGTGAGGTCTTGCGCGGTCACCACCATCATTTGCGCCGACTTGACCAGGAGGCCGGACAGGCCGATGAGATCGGGCTGATGGCGGCGGTAGGCTTTGATCATCTCCTCCGGGGGCACCTTGATGCCGAGGTTGATGATCTTGAAGCCGTTGTTGCCGAGGATGATGTCGACGAGATTCTTTCCGATGTCGTGGACGTCCCCCTTTACGGTGGCGAGCAAGACCGTGCCTTTGGCGGCGCTTTCAGCCTTCTCCAGGTAGGGCTCCAGGTACGCCACCGCCGCTTTCATCGCCTCCGCCGACTGCAGCACCTCCGCAACAATCATCTCGTTGGCGGCAAACAAGCGCCCAACCGTGTCCATACCAGCCATCAGCGGACCGTTGATGATCTCAAGTGGTTTCCGCTCCTGCAGCGCTTCGTCGAGATCGGCAAACAAACCGTCACGCGAGCCTTCGATGATGTACGAACTCAGGCGTTCGTCGAGCGGTAGTTCCCGTCGTCTCTCCACCCTCGGGGCGGAGACCTTGGCACGGAAGTGCGCGGCAAACGCCCCGATCGGATCGTCGCCGCGCCACCAGATCAGATCCTCCGCCAAGAGCCGTTCCTGTTCGGGTATGGAGGGGTAGCGTTCCAGCTTCTCCGAATTGACGATGGCCATGTCGAGGCCCGCTTGCACGCAGTGGTAGAGGAAAACGGAGTTCAGCACTTCGCGCCCGGCCGGTGGCAGACCAAACGATACGTTCGAAACACCCAGCAGCGTCCTGCAATCGGGGAAGGCCTGCTTGATGAGGCGGATACCTTCGACCGTTTCAACCCCCGAGCCGATGTAATTCTGGTCGCCGGTGCCGACAGGAAACACCAGGGCATCGAAGATCACGTCCTCAGGGGGCACGCCGTAGCGCGTGGTCAGCAGATCGTAGGAGCGCTGCGCAATCTGCAGTTTGCGTTCGCGCGTAATCGCTTGCGCCTGATACTTGTCGTCGTCGATACAGCCAACGACGAGGGCGGCCCCATAGCGGCGTACCAGCGGCACGACCTGCTGGAAACGCGCTTCACCGTCTTCGAGATTGATCGAATTGATGATTGATTTCCCCTGCATTCGCTTGAGGGCCTGCTCGATCACGCCGGCATCGGTGGAATCGATCATGATCGGCACTTTCACCTTCTTCACCAGCGTGTCGAGGAAGGCGCTGACATCGGTGACTTCGTTCCGGTCGGGGTCCTGCAGGCAGACATCCAGCACGTGGGCGCCCCTGCGCACCTGGGCGCGTCCCACTTCGGCGGCCTGGTCGAAGTCGCCCGCGGCAATCAGTTCCTTGAACTTCCGGCTGCCCAACACGTTGGTGCGTTCGCCCACGATCACGGGGCGAGTGTCCTGATCGATGCTGAGCACCTCGATGCCCGAAACCAGGGAACGGCGGCTGGTGACCGGGCGGTGCGGCCGATACCGCGCCGCCGCCTCGGCCAGCAAGCGGATGTGCTCCGCCGTCGTCCCACAGCAACCGCCAATGATGTTCGCCCACCCCTGGGCGCAGAAGCGTTCGACCTTCTTCGCCAGCATGGCCGGCAACTCGTTATAGCGTCCCTCCTCATCCGGCAGCCCGGCGTTGGGAAACACCGAGATGGGGAAACGCGAGATCTCCGCCAGCGTGCGCAGGTGGTCGGTCATGAAGTCGGGGCCGGTCGCGCAGTTCATGCCGATCGCCAACAGGTCGCGATGCGCCACCGAAACGTAGAGCGCCTCGATCGACTGTCCCGCCAGCATGGTGCCCATGGTTTCGATCGACACCGACAGCACCACGGGCACGGAGCGCTCGAGACGCGCGCAGGCGTCATCGATGCCGCAGAGCGCCGCCTTGACGTTGAGCGTATCCTGTTGCGTCTCGAGGAACAGCACGTCGACGCCGCCCGCAATGAGCGCAGCGGCTTGCTCGGCAAACGCCGTCTGCACCTCATCGAAGGTGATGCCGCCGGTCACCGAGATCGACTTCGTGCCGGGCCCCATGGAACCGGCGACGAACCGGGGCCGCCCGGCGGTCGCCACGGCATCGGCAGCGACGCGCGCGAGCCGGGCCGCCGCGTGATTGATCTCATAGACCTTGTCCTGCAAGCCGTACTCGGCCAGCACGATACGGGTACCGCCGAAGGTGTTGGTTTCGATGATGTCCGCCCCGGCGTGCAGATACTCCCGGTGAATGGCGCTGATGACGTCCGGGCGGGTCAGCACCAGGTGCTCATTGCAGCCCTCGAGTTCCCCTCCGCCGAAGTCCTCGGCATGCAGATCCAATGCCTGGATGGCGGTTCCCATCGCGCCGTCGAGCACGAGGATTCGTTCCTCCATCGCGGCGCGCAGCGCCTGGTCACCTGTCGTCACAGCCATAGACTCACTTGTCTAGCGCAGCGCGGTGGCCAATTCCAAACCACGGGGGTATGGCGGCCGATCGTGGGCACGGGTTCGCGGCATCAGGGCGTGATCTGTAGGCCGAAGAAGACCTGTGCGGCCGCCAGCAAGATGGCGGCGGCGCCAAACCACGGATGCGCGGCGCGCACAGCCGGCAACTGCATCCAACGCGACGTCAAGGCACCACCGGTCAGCGCCAGCACACTGGCGACGCCGCAACGGAAGTGGACGCTGGTCGCCAGCTCAAGATCCCGCCGCAGCAGCCAGGTGGAGACGAGGCCGCCGGTCCAGGCAGCCAACATCAGCCAGTACATGAAGGGAGCCAGGCGCGCGTGCCGCGCAAGGTATTGGCCCGCGTGGCGCGGGTCGCTCCGCGCCCGCAAGCCCAACGAGCCGACGTAGCCGAGCAGCACGACCACCACCCCCGCTGAAACCGGATGTACGTACGGCAGCACGCGACAACCCGAACCGGCGGACCCCGGCGCCCTCAGACGCGGGCGCGCACCAAACGCATCGGGAAGATCGAAGCCCCGGGCATGTCGTGCACCTCCACCTCTTCGATCTGAAACCCGCACATTTCAATTGTCCGGACGGTATCCCGGTTGATGTTGCAGCCATCCATGGCCCAGCGCCACAGCGGATTGAAAAGGTCCTGCACCACCGCGCCAAAGGTGTGGGTACTGCGGACATGCTCGAAAAACCGCACCGGCGCCCCCGGGCGCAGCACCCGGCGCAGTTCCAGCAGGCCCTGCGCCTCGTCGGGGATCGAACAGAGCACCAGGGTCTGGAGCGCGCCGTCAAAACTGGCGTCGGCAAACGGCAAGGCCTGCGCATCCCCGTCCTGCACGGTGATACGCGCCCGCGCGCGCGTCGCACGCTCGGCAGCAAAGGTGCGGAACTCTTCGATCGGCTCGATCGCCGTCACCTCCAGGCCTGCCGGATAGTGCGCGAAGTTCAATCCCGTGCCGCACCCGACCTCGAGGATCCGCCCCTGTAAATCCGCCGCCAAGCCGGCACGAATGGCGCTCAAGCCGGCGCGTTCCATGGGCTCCGTGAATCGTTCGTATAGCACCGCCATGCCGCCGTAGCGGCGTGCAGCCCAACGCGTGAGCAGGCTCATGGATTCCCCGTTAGCAGGGTCGACGGACGCTGGAAAGAGCCGGGCTCTGCCTCGAATCCTCCATGCCCCCCGACCGCGAGTTTGACTTTGGTTGGTGGCCTGGTTAGAAGGCGGGCCGGTTGCCTCGTACAGAACGGGAACTGACTATATGCCGTGTTCACCGAGTGCCGCGACGGTACGGTCGACAAAGGCGCCGCGCCCGTTCGCATGCGTGGCCGTTCGACGGAGCCGGCGGCATGTCGGGGCGCTGCGTCGCCCCACCCGCGGGGAGTGCTGGGGAAAGGAGAGTGCCATGGAGGATCTGCTGTTGCGAAGGCGGGAGGAAGACGAGGAAGAAGAGGATTGGGACGAAGAAGAGGACGATGACGACGATGAGGACGCGGACGACGACGATGACGACGATGAGGACGCGGACGACGACGACGATGAGTGGGACGTGAACGACTGATCGCCAGGCCTCTATCGTGCGGGGGGTGATTCAGCGCGTCGCCAGTGCACGTGTGCTGGTCGCCGGCACGCCCGTGGGTGCAATCCGTTCAGGACTCCTGCTCCTCCTTGGCGTCGCCCGCACGGACACTGAGGCACATGCGAACTGGCTACTTGACAAAGTCCTGGATCTACGGATTTTCGAAGACGAGCAGGGAAAGTTTGCCCGATCACTGCGCGACGTTCAGGGAGAGCTGATGGTCGTTTCGCAATTCACGCTGCTCGCTGACACACGCAAAGGGCGTCGACCATCGTTCTCCGACGCGGCCCCACCTGAACAAGCCGTCGCGCTGTACGAGCACGTTGTCGCGCGGGCCCGGGACCAGGGAGTCATGGTCGCCACGGGCACCTTCGGCGCCCGCATGCACGTCGAACTTGTGAACGACGGTCCGGTGACCATTGTCTTGGACACGGCAGCACCCTGACATTTCGAGAAACGTCATGCCCGGCGCAGGGTTTTATCCCATTACTGCTTCGAAGTTGCGGTTCGGCCGTGACGGGCGTTGGTACGCCGACGACGAACCCGTGACGCACGCGCGCCTGGCGCGCTTTTTCACCCGCCACCTGCGACGCAAGGCGGCGGGAGGATACGAAATCTGGGTCGACGAGCGCTACCACGCCGACGTGGAGATCGACGACTCCGCGTACGTCGTGGTCTCGGTCCGTGCGGACGCGGGCAGCGGGTTGGAGACCGGCTCGACCGCTGATCGCCCCGGTTTCGTCTTGCACATCAATGACGAAACGACCGAACGCCTGGACCCGACGACGTTACGGGTCGGTGCGGACAACGTGCTGTATTGTCGCATCAAGGGCGGCACCGAACGCGCGCGGTTCTTGCGGCCAGCCTATTACCAACTCGCGCAGTTCATCGAGGAGCACGGCGACGGTCAATTCCGGCTCCATTGTGGCACCGTCGCGCACCCCATTGCCCAGCACTGACATCCAGCCGGCGCTGCACGTCGTTCTGGTGGCACCGGAGATTCCACCCAATACCGGCAGCATTGCCCGCCTGTGCGCCGCCACCGCGACACGGCTCCACCTGATCCGGCCCCTCGGTTTTTCGCTCGACGATCGCTACCTGAAACGTGCCGGCCTTGACTACTGGCCGTACGTCGACGTGCACGTGTACGACAATTGGCCGCAGTTTCGACAGCAGTACTCCAGCGCGCGCCTGCATTTCTTCTCCGCGCGGGCGGCCCGCAGCTACCTGACTGTCCGCTACGCCAGAGGCGACACGCTGGTGTTCGGGTCCGAGACGAAGGGCCTGCCGTCGACACTACTGGCCACCCATGCGGACGACACCTACGTGATTCCCATCGCCAATCCGCATGTCCGCAGCCTTAACCTCTCGAATGCCGTGAGCATTGTGGTCTACGAAGCGCTGCGGCAACTGGCGGGTTGAACCGCCTAGTCAGCCGCGGCTCAGCACGCGGTCCCACAACGTCCGGACCTCTCGGCGAAGATCTGCAAGCGTACCGGTATTGTGAATGATCACATCCGCGTAGCGCTCGCGCTCGGCATCACGCAATTGCGCTGCGATCCGAGCGTCAACCGCGGCGGGCCGGAGGCCGCGCTGCTTTTCCAGCCGCTCAATGACGGCATCCCGGTTCGTCAGCACCAGCCAGACTTCGTCCACCAGCGGAAGCCAGTTCGCCTCGATCAACACCGCGGCCTCGACCACGATGGGCCGGACGTGCCCCGCAGCGCGATACGCGGCAATCCGCCGTTGGATCTCGGCGAAAATCAACGGGTGGACGATGGCGTTGAGCCGCGCCAGTGCTTGCGGATCGCTGAACACAACCGCCCCGAGGCGCTTGCGGTCGATGGTTTCATCCGGGGCTAGGATGGCTGCGCCGAAGGTCGCAATCAGGCGATGCCATCCGTCGCTGTGTGGGCGGTAAGTCTCGTGTCCGACGGCATCGGCGTGAATCACCGTGGCCCCAAATTCCTCGAGCATGGCGGCCACTGTCGTCTTGCCGGAACCGATGCCGCCGGTCAGACCGATGGCTTTCATACTCGCTCGCGACCGGGATGGGCCCCGCCCCATCCACCCCACGCGGGTGACACGGCCCGGTTGCTGGCGGCTCGGCGACGCAACCCAGGACGGGGATCAGACGAACCAGCGATGTCGCGTTCGACCAGCGTGGTCACCCAACGGCGGCAAGGTGGCCATCAGAAGAGCTGACGGCCGCCGTGTCACGAACCGCGTGATGGCGAACGCCCGCCGCATGCTGCCGCCACGTCTGCACGCCGTTACGCAGATAGTCGGGGTTGATCTCCAGTGTCTCGCAGATGTTCTCAAAGGAGAAATACCAGGTGCGGTCCTGACACGAGATCCACGCGTCGGCTTCGGCAAACAGTTGATGTCCGTGAATGTCGTGGGCAAAGGCGTACTTCTGATAGCATTCCAAAGCGTCTTGGAGCACTGCCAACATCAGGCGTTTCTCACCACGTACGGCTGAGCCACCACGAAACGCCGCATAAAACTGTGCCGGCAGTAACGCGTCCGGTTCAAACAAGCCGAAGGATCGATCAGTCATACACCCCCCACGCGATAATCCGACCAAAACTAGTAGCGGCGAACAGATAAGCCAAATGAAAAAAGCTACTAGCCGTGCGGTACCATTGCTTATCGCACCTGGAGCGGACACACGGCAGCGCGGCCCGTGTGGGTCCCGGACCTACGCCGCGTGCGTGACTAGGAATAACCAGGCGGGCGCCTCGCGCCCAACCCGGCGTTACTTCTTTCCGAGCACCGCTTCCTTGAAGGTCTTAGCCACCGAGAACCGAACCTTCTTGCGCGCGGGAATCTTGATCTGCTCGCCGGTTTGCGGATTCCGACCCATCCGCGCCTTGGTCTGCACCTTGCGGAACGTACCCAGGCCGGGGATTTTTACCGGATCCCCTCTCCGTACCGAGCCCACCGTCACTTCAACCAGCGTCTGCAGAACGGCATCGGCTTGTTTCTTACTCACGTCCGCCGCATCCGCCAACTTCTGAACCAGCTGCGATTTCGTCATCGCCCTTCCCTCCCCTCGCTGCTCGACGCTCTCCTGCCGAGCCAGTTGTGGCGTATAACTGCAACGGGCACGCGTTGGTGTCAAGCAAAATTTGCCTGAAAAGTGCGCTTGGCCGCGTTTTTGTGCTGTATCAGCCATGCCGACGCGCGCCGTCACTGCATCGGGCTCAATCGTAGTATTCCAAACCGAGGTGGGTGATCAGCTCTTCGCCACGCAGGAAGCGCAGCGTGTTTTTGAGCTTCATGAGCTGGATGAACAAATCATGCTCGGGGTAAAGACCCGGGGCGGTTTGCGGACTCTTGAAGTAGAAGGAGAGCCATTCCTGGATGCCCTTCATCCCCGCACGCTGCGCAAGGTCGAGCAACAACGCCAGGTCGAGCACCAAGGGCGCAGCCAAGATCGAGTCTCGGCAGAGGAAGTTGATCTTGATTTGCATCGGGTAACCGAGCCAACCAAAGATATCGATGTTGTCCCACCCTTCCTTGTTGTCGCCGCGCGGGGGATAGTAGTGGATATTCACCCGGTGCACGTAGTCTTTGTACAGCTCGGGGTAGATTTCCTCCTGCAGGATCACATCGAGGACCGACAGCTTGCTCTCTTCCTTGGTCTTGAACGACGACGGTTCGTCCAGCACCTCGCCATCGCGATTCCCCAGGATATTGGTGGAAAACCATCCTGTGAGACCGAGCAAGCGGGCCTTGAGACCCGGCGCGATGATCGTTTTCATCAGCGTCTGCCCGGTCTTGAAATCCTTTCCGCAAATGGGCACGTGCTTCCGCTCGGCGAGTTCGATCAACGCCGGGACGTCGACGGTGAGATTCGGCGCCCCGTTGGCGAATGGGATACCGAGGGACAGCGCCGCATAGGCGTAGATCATGCTCGGCGCAATGGCCGCATCGTTGGCACGCAGTCCGTTCTCGAAATCGGCGAGCGACGCGTGCACCGCGCCCGGCCGCAGAAAGCTCTCGGTGCTGCCGCACCAGACCATGACCATGCGCGACACGCCGGTCGCCGCGCGAAAGGCATGGATATCGGCCATCAGCTGGTCGGCCAGGTCGAGCTTGTGGGCGCCGACCTTCACATGCGGACCATCGAGGCGTTTGACGTAGTCACGCGAGAACACCGCCGGCCACGGTTTGACGGCCTCCAATTCCGGCTGCACACGATCGAGCAAGGCGGGTTCCACCACGCGCGCACGGACGGCCGCCTGATACGCGTTGTCCGGGAAGATGTCCCAGGCGCCGAAAACGAGCGCGTCGAGATCCGCCAATGGCACGAAGTCGCGGATCCGCGGTGTCCGCTTGTCGGTCCGCTTGCCGAGCCGGATGGTGCCGAGCTGCGTCAGCGAGCCAATGGGCTGGCCGATGCCCTTCTTCAACAGCTCGACCCCAGCGATGAAGGTGCTGCTCACGGCTCCCAACCCGACCAGCAGGACGCCCAGTTTCCCCTCGGCCTCGGCAATTGCGGTTCGCGTACCCATCATGCTGTACCAATAGGCAACCACCGGTGGCGGCGCAAGCGAAACGGCGCCGCCCGAAGTTGGCACGAGCCGTGCCCGCGCCACAGCGCCAGCATGACACCACCGTGGCTCACCACGACGACTTCCTCGCCGACACTGCCGCGGACCAGCCGCTCGAAGGCGGGCACCGCCCGTTCGAACACGTCGACCAGCGACTCCCCCCCTGGCGGTCGCCAGTGCCACCGCGACCCTTCATGGTAGGCCGCGTCGCTGAGCATGACCTCGTAGGGCTGGCCGGCGAAGACGCCGAAATCTTGCTCGCGCAGTTCCGCTTCCGGCCGCACCCCGAGTCGCAGCACCTCGCCGATGATCTCCGCCGTCTGCCAGGCTCGCGCGAAGGGACTGGCCACAATGCGCGCGGGACGAAAGTGCCGCGCGATACGGTCCGCAGTGGCCCGCGCTTGCGCGCGGCCCGTATCGGTCAACGGCACCTCGGGGCTTTGCGTGAATGTGCGGTCGCGGTTGCCCTCGCTCTCGCCATGGCGCACGAGAATGAAGCGGCCGGCACGATCGCGGTCCTGCGAAGTCATACGAAGGCGGTCCCCAGATTCCGAACGAGCGCCTCCTCTCCTTAGCGGTGCGCGCGGCACGCTGCAAAGGCCGTGCTTACGGCTGCGCTGGCAGGCAGGTCAGCCGCACACGGTTGCGATCGATCCGCCCGTCGCTGGCGGTAGCGGAGAGGCGGATCCAGCCGACGCCCGGCGCACGCCCCACTGGTACCACGAAGGCAATGGGCGCGGTACAGACACTCTGATCGGCAAGGGGCAGTGCCGGAAGCGCCGCGCGGATGGCCGCCGCATTGCCGACGTCGACGCCCCCGGCCCCTGAGCTGGGGCGTGGCGAGAGCAACTCGTACCCCACGAGCGACGCATCAACTGCGCAACTCGGCACTCGCCGATCGGGCACGTTGAAGCAGGCCGAGACCGTGAAGGTACATTGGCCAGGAATTGGGTCCGCGTCACACGCCGGATCATTGTCGCGGCACACGGCGCTCGGAAAGGGCAAGGCACTGGCAATCGCGGGCGGCGCAATCGCCCATTCGACAAGGCAATCACTCTGCCGCTGCCCGCCGCCAGCCATCGGCTGCACGGCATTCACCACCGCGTTCATCGCGGCCAAGGCGTTGAGACGCGGAAAGGTCAAGCCCGTCAACGCGTCGAAGATTGGCACCCCCGTGGACTTGAGGACGCTCGCAAGCGCGTCCGCCTGCAGGTCCGGATTCAGTGCCAGCAACAACGCCGCCGTCCCCGTGGCGTGCGGCGTGGCCATCGACGTACCGCTGTCAAACGAGATGGAGAGGCCGGGGCCGGTCGAAATGATGGCCTGCCCGGGGGCCATGAGCGCGAGCCCGGCGTTCCTGTTGGTAAACGTGGCCACGGTATCCTGCTTGGTCACCGCCCCAACCGCCACCGCCGCACTGACGCATGCGGGCATGGTCATTTGATCACCCAATCCGCTGTTGCCGGACGCCGCAAACGTCAGCGTCCCCCGTGCGCGTAACGGCTCGATTGCCTGCGCAAACAGGACGGCGTAGCCGTTCGGGTTGGCCACCTGGTCGCACTGGCCCGGATAGGTATCGTAACTGGCCAGGCTCATGTTGACCACCTGAATATCGGCGCGATTGGCAGCGATCCAGTCGAGCGCTGCAAGCCAGTCGGACAGATATCCTGAATTGTTGTCGGCCAACACTTTGATGGCAACCACCTTCGCGCCGGGCGCCACGCCCGGCGGCGCGATGATACCCTTCGACACGACGATCCCTGCCACGTGGGTACCGTGCACGGCACTGCTGGCGGCGCTCCCCGGCCCAGACTGTCGTGGGGTGCCGTCGGGACAACATTTGTTCTGACTGCAAAAGCATTCCTCCGCGACGAGGCTCCCCGCCAGGTCGGGATGCGTCGCTTCGATGCCAGTATCCAGTATGGCGACCGTGACCCCCTGTCCCATGTCCTCACGGCGGTGAACGGCATCGGCGCGGATCTGCGGCACACTCTGCGCCAGGGCGGCAGTGCCGCGCAGCATGGGCTCGACCCGCAGCACTCCGGGGTCATCGAGGAGTTGGCGCACCCCCTGCGCCGTGACGGTGGCCGTGAAACCGGTGACCAGTTCGAACTGATGGCGCACGCGAACAGCGGGCGCCGCGAGCCGCGACAACAGCGCCTCGCGGCTCTTCCCGACGACCCGCCGGCGCTCGGCCACGTTGGCACGCGGCAATGCGGGCGCGGAGAACACCACCAGCACCTCCGACTCACCTCCCTCCTCAACCTGGCGGGCGACGAGCGGAGCGAGCCGGGACGTCTGTCCGAATGCCGTGGCAGCCAGCGCCAGCCAGCACCACGTCACCACGCAACGGGTCGGGTCCATGCGGTCGAGTAGATCGGGAGTCGGGGTCCCGGTCAAGCAACCCGCCGCGGCGCGACCGACGTTGACGCCCCTGCCGCGCGGCCGCTATGCACCAAGCGATGGCGCAAAAACCGATCGCGGTGCTGGGTGCCACGGGCTACACGGGGCGGCTGATCGTCCGGGAACTGCAGCGGCGTCAGGTCCCCGTCCTCGCCGCAGCACGCTCGCGTACGAAGCTGCAGGAACTGGCGACAAACCTGGGGGCACTCGACCTGATCGAAACAGACGTGCGGGATCCCGCTGCGCTGGAACGGTTGGCACGGCGCAGCGCGGTCATCATCAACACCGTCGGTCCCTTCGCGGATCTCGGCGAGCCGGTGGTGCAGGCGGCGATCACCCACGGCGCCCACTACCTCGACACCACGGGCGAACAGCCGTTTGTGCGGGCTATGATGGCATACGACGAACGCGCGCGGGAGCAGGGGGTCGCGGTCGTACCCGCCCAGGCATTTGAGATCGCCGTGGCGGATTGTGCAGCCAGCGTCGCGGCGGAAGGGTTTCGGGACGTCGGCACGATTCAGATCACCTACCGGACCCGTTTTCACGCGAGCCAGGGAACACAGCGCACCGTTTTGCGCATGCTGCAGCGCCCCGGCCAGGTGTATGCCGGCCGCAAGTGGATGGAGGAGCGGCTCGCACAGCACGTCCGCGCCGTCAACTTCCCCAGCCCGGTCGGCCGCGTGGCAGCAGTGAGTTTCCCGGGCGCGGAGATCATCACCATTCCGCACCATCTCACCGTGCGCGAGGTGCGCACGTTCATGAGCCTGCCGCCGATCGCGGCGCGCGTCATTTCCGCTACCGCCCCCATCCTGCAGGCGCTCTTGAGGTCGCCATTGTCCCGCGTGTTCAACGGCATCATCGGCACGGGCACGGACGGCCCGGACGAGGCGACGCGCGCACACGACGAGTTCCACATCGCCATCGACGTGCGCGGGGTGCGCGCCGGCGCCGCCTGTCACCGCCGCCTGCTGGCGCACGGCCACGATCCGTACGGTTTGACCGCCGTGCTGGCCGCGCGTGGTGCCGAGTGGTTGTGTGGCGACAACTTCGACCGCAGCGGGGTGTTGGCACCAGCCGCAGCGTTCGATCCGCCGGCAGTGCTGGAACACGTGCGACAGTTCGGTCTAACGTACGAGATCCGTGAGGAGTCCGGTCGGTCGTAACCCAAAGCGGCAGGTCACGACCCCGCGCGTGCCTTGCGCTGCGGCCCAGCAAGCAGGTAGTGGTGGCAGCCTGCGGGGTACGCGCAAGGCGGTTGGCGATGTCACATCACGACACACGGGTCACTGCGGCCGAGATCGGCGGGCTCTTCCTCGTGGGCATTCCCGGCCCGCAACTCGACCCGGACACGCAGCGGCTGCTCGAACGGATCCACATCGGCGGTGTCGTCTTGTTTCGCCGGAACGTCGATTCCCCGGCACAGATTGCGCGACTGACCGCAGCCCTACATGCCCTCCCCTCGGCCCCCCTGGTGGCGATTGACCACGAGGGGGGCCGCGTGTTGCGGCTGGGAGAGCCCTTCACCCAGTTTCCACCCGTCGCACGCGTAGGCCACAGCGGTGATGCCAATCTTGCTTTCCGCGTCGGGCAGGCCATGGCTGAGGAACTCCGCAGCGTCGGCATCGACCTCAATTTCGCACCGGTGCTCGACGTGGATTCGAACCCGGCCAATCCCATCATTGGCGACCGGGCATTCAGCAGCGATCCCGCGGTCGTGAGCCAGTGTGGGATCGCCATGATGCGCGGTTTGCTCGCCGGCGGAGTGATCCCCTGCGGCAAGCATTTCCCCGGCCACGGCGATACGGTAGCGGATTCGCATCTCGAACTCCCGGTCGTCCGGCGCTCGCGTGCAGAGTTGGAGCGCACTGAGCTGGTTCCCTTCCGCGCCGCCATTGCGGCGGGTATTCCGATGCTGATGACGGCTCACGTCGTCTATCCGGCTTTGGACCCCACACGCCCGGCCACGGTGTCCCCGGCCGTTCTCACGGATCTCCTGCGCACTGAACTGTGCTTCGACGGCGTCATCGTCAGCGACGACCTCGAAATGCGAGCGATCGCCGACCACCACGCGATCGGTGCGGCCGCGGTCGCGACGCTGCAAGCCGGCGCTGACGCGCTGCTCGTGTGCCAGGATCTGCATCAGGCCGAACGCGCCGTCCAGGCCGTCGCGCAGCGCATCGCCGACGGCGCGTTGCCCACCGCGACGGTGCGGGCGGCGGTCGCCCGCCTGGAGCGGCTGCGGCAGCGGCGCCCGCCCGGTCAGCCCGCAGCGTGTGCACTGCCGAGCGCGGCCCATCGGGCGCTCGCGCAGAGCTGCTGAGTTCACGTGCGCCTCGACGCCTCGCGGCGGCGCGGCTCCCGCCGCTGCCCGCGCACGAGCCGGCGCAGGCTTCCCTTGTAGGGAGCGCTCGCCACACCACGCTCGGTGACGATCGCACTGATCAGCTGGTGGGGGGTGACGTCGAACGCGGGATTGGCAACCGCGATACCGGCGGGCGCGATCTGGCGATCACCGATATGCGTCACCTCGCGCGGATCGCGATCTTCAATCGGAATGTGATCGCCGTCGGCGCAGGCCAGGTCGACCGTCGAGGTCGGCGCGGCAACGAAGAACGGGATGCGGTGGCGGTGAGCCAGTGCCGCCAACCCATAGGTGCCGATCTTGTTGGCGACGTCGCCGTTGGCCGCCACCCGATCGGCACCCACGATGACGCACGCAATCTTGCCGGCGCGCATGAAGTGGCCGGCCATGCCGTCGGTGATCAAGGTCACCGGAATACGGTCGGCCTTCAACTCCCACGCGGTCAGCCGCGCGCCCTGCAGGAACGGCCGGGTTTCCGTCGCCATCACCGAGATGTGCTTGCCGGCCGCATGGGCGGCGCGAATGACACCGAGCGCCGTCCCGTACCCGGCGGTGGCCAACGCGCCGGCGTTGCAGTGCGTCAGCACTTGTGCGCCGCGCGGCACCAAGGCGGCGCCGTGCTGCCCCAACGCACGGTTCGCCGCGATATCCTCGTCGTGGATGGCCCGGGCCTCGCGCAGCAACGCCTCGCGGATCTCGTCCACACCGTGCGCCCGTACCCGAGTGAAGGTGCGGCGCATCCGGTCGATGGCCCAGAACAGGTTGACGGCGGTCGGCCGAGTGGCGGCGAATGTTTTACAGACGCGCTCGAAACGCCGCGGCACATCGCGCCGCGTCTGCCGCATGCCGAGGGCAATACCGAAGGCGGCGGCCACGCCGATCGCCGGCGCGCCGCGAATCACCATATCCTTGATCGCACGTGCGACCTCGCGGTAATCGTGGCAGACTCGATATACCTCCTGACCGGGCAACAGCCGCTGATCGATCATCACCACTGTTTCGTTGCGCCACTCGATGGTTCGCACCATGACGTTCCCTTGTCCTTGGCGCGTAGATACCGGCCGCTTGCACGAGGCGTCAAGATGGGGAGGGGCGGGGTGTGCTCGGTACCATTGACGATGCCCGTGTCCGTCTGTGTATAATACCGTCGTTTGCATTGACACATCATCAGGAGGTTTCATCAGGTGGACGCACCGCAACGTCGCTATCAGTTCCCCGCAATCTATTTCGAGGCCACACGACTGTGTAACTTGCAGTGTTCCGTGTGCATGGCAGGTAGCAATCAGCCCGAGCGGGTGCGGACCAGCCGCAAAGCCGAGCTCAACTTCGACGAGATCCGCGATCTGGTACTCGTGCCCGCGAAGCGCCTGGGCGTCCTCGCCATTGGCTGGAGCGGCGGTGAATTCTTGCTGCGCAAGGATGCGTTCGATCTCTTCCGGCTAACCGTTGAGATGGGCTATCAGTGCAAGCTCTGCAGCAACGGCGAACTGTTGACCCGCGACCGTTTGCTGCAGATCAAAGAGGCCACCGGTGGGAAGATCACCATCGCCCTCGGTCTCAATTCGATGGACGAGGCCAATGCCGCCAGCCGGGATGCAGCCCCGGACCGCACCCTCGAAGTCCTGGACCTCTGTGATGAGCTACAGATCGATCGCCACGTGATTGTGACCATCGGCAAGCACAACGCCGAGACCTTCGACCGGACGATCCAGTACCTCGTGGACCGGCGCATCTCGTACAACCGTTCGCCATTGGTCGCGCGCGGCTCGGGGGGCGAGTTCTTCAGCCAGAACGCCTTCGACCAGCGCGACCTCAAGGAGAAATTCCATCCCGTCCTGCGGCGCCACGTCAACGGCTACGTCAGCTACACCCCTTTCTTCCTCTCGCCGGAATTGCACGCCGAGGTGTCCGGCGGCATCCGCAACGGTACGGTGCCGCACAACCCACCGATCGGCTGCTGGACCGGCACCTGGCTCACGCTGAACGCGGAAGGCGACGTCTCGGTCTGCCCCGTCATGCTCGACGTGCTCGCCGCTGGCAACGTTCGTGACAAACCCCTCGATCGGCTGGTCAATGAAAGCGACCTGTTCGCCACGATTCTGGATCGGAGTCAGCTGAAGGGCCGGTGTGGCCGCTGCCGGTACCAATACACGTGCGGCGGCTGTCGCGCGATGGCGTACTTCCACACCGGCGACTACATGCAAGAGGACCCGACCTGCTTCTTCGAACCGGTGGACACGACGACGGTCAGTGAACACGAAGAAGAGACCAACCGGTACTTCAAGAAATATCTCATGGTGGCGCGTTACGTCGGCTTGTACAAGCGGCCCGTGCGGGCGGAAGTCCCGCGGCCTTTGCCTGCCGTGATGCAGCACCCGGTCCAAGCCGACGCCGCCCCCGCAAGCGACGCGTGATTCGACCCCGCTCGGATCCCCGCTAGAGAGGAGCCCGATATGGCACCGCCCGCGCTGCAACTGACCTGGCTCGGCCACTCCACCTTTCGCATCACCAGCGTCAACGGCCGGACGCTGCTCATCGACCCGTGGGTGCAGAACAACCCTGCCTGTCCGGATGCGGAAAAACAGCCTCGCCCGTTGGATGCCATGCTCATCACGCATGGCCATTTCGACCACATCGGCGACGCGGTCGACATCGCACGCGCGGTGAAGCCCGCCAGCGTCGTCGCCATCTTCGAGACCACGGTCTGGCTGGGAAGCAAAGGGGTCGAAAACTGCATCGGCATGAACAAAGGCGGCACGGTCGAGGTGGCGCCCGGCATCTCCGCCACCATGGTCTACGCCGACCACTCCTGCGGCATCCAGGACAACGGCCAGATCATCTACGGCACGCGGGGGACACGAACGTTTTCGGCGATATGAAACTCATTGGCGATCTCTTTCACCCGGATATCGCCCTGCTCCCGATTGGCGGACTGTACACCATGGGGCCGCGCCTGGCCGCGCACGCCATCAAACTGCTCGGCGTGAAGCGCGTGATCCCGATGCATTTCGGCACGTTCCCGGCGCTCACCGGCAGCCCGGCCGCGTTGCGCGAAGCCACCGCGGATATTCCGGGACTCCAGATCATCGAACTGAAGCCCGGCGCGTCGGCGCGCGTGTAGCGGCGCGAAAGCAGCGCGCCCCACCGCGGCTACCGATGGGCAGATCGAGCTGCGGATGGATCTGTCCGACGGGCCGTCAGTTGCCACAACGGTCGCAGGGCCGAGTAGGTGACGACAAACCACAAGCCGAGGGGCGCGACCACGAATGCCAGTAGACCGCTAAAGACACCCAAAGTGTCTTTCACCACGTTGGGGCGATCCATGATCCATGGGTATGCCAGGATCACCGCGACATCGAGCAGATAGTACAACATGGCACCCGCGGCCGAACGCAATGCCGCTTGCTTCGGTCCCAGCCCCGGCGTGGCGACTACCAACGACAGCAGTGGCACCAACCCCATCGACAAGGCCGGCACTTGCAGCAACATGGCGAGTTGCCGACTGCCCGATCGGAAAACGGCGTCCCCCAACGGGTTGGGCTGGTCCACCTCCAACCACCACCCGTTCATGAACGGACTCAATAGCTGCACCGTCCGCAACACCGCCAGTCGGTAGAGCGCGGCAACGTCGAGCCACCACCACACCACCAGCAGCAGGGCGAAGGTTGTCAAGAAGGTGACCGCAAACCGCCACTTCATCGGCGCACCCATTCCACCCAGGTCACGGCATAGAGGGTTACCAACATGAGGAACGCCCCCTGCCAGACGTACTCGTGAAAGTACGTGAACAAGCCGGGATAGAACTCGACCACGCGCACCAGGGTGGCGATCCGAATGATGTTGATCAGCGACAAGAGCGACACACCGACCACGATGCCGACGACTTTGGCGCGCAAGCGCGCCGGGTAGGCGCCGACGAAGCTCGCCAGCACGAAGAGGACGAACACTCCGGTGCATTCGTGGTTGATGTTGAGGCTCAATCCCTTCACCGTGATGAGATTGTCGGCCACCGTGGCGGCACTGCCGCTCACCTTGGCCATCCACGTCGCGGATTCCGCAAACGCATTCTCCACCAGGTGCAGGTGGTTCTGCAGGTTGGTCACCACACTCAGCACACTGAACGCCAGCAGCGAGAGAAAAAAGGTCAGCGCAAAACGCACCAGTGGCGATCTCATATCAGGCAGGATCCCTCAACCATCACAGCTATCCGGTCGCTTCTCGCACGCAGCAGGCGTCCGTTCAAGCGGTCGCACCGGCGCTGACGGCAGTCCGCACCGGCCGGAACTGCTCGTCGTAGAGCTGACTGTAGACCCCGCGGCGCGCCAGCAACTCCGCATGCCGGCCAACCTCGCAGATGGTTCCCTGCTCGATCACCACGATCCGGTCCGCATTCATCACCGTCGATAGGCGGTGTGCAATGATGAGCGTGGTGCGCCCGTCCATCAGACGGTGCAGCGCGTCATGAATCAAGTTCTCCGACTCGGAGTCGAGCGCCGCCGTCGCCTCATCGAAGATGAGGATCGGTGGATCCTTCAGGAACGCGCGGGCGATGGCCACGCGCTGACGCTGACCGCCGGACAGCCGCAGGCCGCGCTCCCCCACGAGGGTGAGATAGCCGTCGGGAAGTTGCGCGATGAACGCGTCCGCATGCGCCGCCCTGGCCGCATCCAACACCTCCGCCTCCGTGGCGTCGGGCCGGCCGTACAAGAGATTTTCCTGTAAGGTCCCGCTGAACAGAATGGGATCCTGCGGCACGATGCCGATGTGCTGCCGCAACGTACCCAGCGTCAGCGCCCGGACATCCGTCCCGTCGATGGACACGGCCCCTGCGCAAACATCATAGAACCGCGGGATCAGAGAGACCAAGGTCGACTTCCCGGCGCCGCTGCGGCCGACAATGGCGATGGTCTCGCCGGGGCGCACATCCAGATTCACATCCGACAGCACGGGGTGGCCGTTGCGCCGCGCCGGATAGGAGAAATCCACATCGCGGAACGTCACCCGCCCGGACACGTGCGCGAGCGGGCGCGCGTCGCGCGCCTCGGCCACTTCCGGTCGGATGTCAAACAATTCAAAAATGCGGTCGATCGCGGCGAGCGAGTTGCTCACCACCACGCTCAATTCGCTGAAGCGCTGCAGCGGCAGGTACAGACTGCCCAGATAGGCGTAGAACGCCACCATCGTTCCGACGCTCAACCTACCGTGCAAAATCATGGTGCTCGCGACGCACACGACGGCCAGGGGCGCGACGCTGGTGAGCAGGGTGGTGGCCGCCTGGTTGGCCGATGACAGGGCCACGTTGCGCAGGGTTAGGTCGAGCAGGGTCCGGCTACTGCGATAGAAACGCCGTGCCTCATACTGTTCCCGGTTGAAGGCTTTGACCGCCGAGACGCCGGCGATTTGTTCCTGCAACTCGCCGGAGAAGTCCTCCAACATCTCCTGCACCGATTGGCTGGCGGCCTTGATGCGCGGACGGAAGTAACGGATGAGGGCCACGTAAAAGGGGATGACGGTCAAGGCCACCCAGGCGAGTCGCGCCTCCAGAACAAACAGGATGTACACCACGAATCCCAGGGAGGCGCCGTCCATCCACACGTTGGTCAGTGCCGAGCCGACGAAGTTCTGCGCCAACTGCACGTCGCTGACGAAGCGCCCCATGATCGCACCGGAGCGACGCTCGTCGAAAAACGAGTGCGACATACCCTGAATGTGCTGAAACAGCGCGTAGCGGAGGTCGAAGATCAGCCGGTGCCCCGCCTGCCCGGCCCAGTAGCTGCGGAAGAAGCTGACCGCGCCCAGAAGCAGGTACAGGACAAGCAAAGAGAGACCGACAACGGCGAGGCGGCCGGACGCCCCCGATCCCAGCCACGGGGCCACACGCAGTGCGCCGGCACACCACGCTTCGAGGATCCGGTTCGTCGACTCGGTCGCGGCCCGCGCATCCCCGGCGAGAACAACGTCGGTAAGATACTTCAGGGCCAACGGGAAGGCCAGCGGGATGATGAACTTCAGTGCGCCCGCCGCCGCAGCACCGCCGATGTACCACTTATGCGGCGCGACAAAGCGCAGGAAGCGCCACAGCGACGAGTGTGCATGCGTCGGGCTGATAACCTGCCGGCTGGCCGGATCCTGTGCGATCCCGTGCATGCCTACCGTTGTCGATAGCAGGGTTGCGAGAGCCTGGCCACCCACTGGGCGGCGGAGCGCCATCGGCCCGACGACCGCACGACCATGCGGTCGCTGACCGCCTGGATCCGGTTACCGGCCGGGCGGGTCGGGACGGCAGCGCCCGGCCACGGGCCGCGCTGTCCACCAGGGTTCATGGCGTCGCTCGTGGTGTGGGGTCGGGGCGTGGTGTGTACCCCGCGCCGCTAGGGGTACGCCGACTGCTGACTTTCCCCTGCCCGGTCACTTTCGCACGTTTGCTCTTGGATCGAACGGGTGGTGTTGCCTTCCGCTGCTCACGCCGCACCACCGGCGACGGCGTGCGCCGCACGCCACCGCCACCGGGGAGGTCGACCGCGGACGCCGCCCTGGGCGTGGCGGCAGGGACCGGGGTGGGCTCGGGCACCGCCTCCTCCGCGGCCTCAGGCTGGACGAGCCGGAAGTACTCCACCTCACCCGCGAATGCCTCGACGACACTGCGCACGATACCCGCATTCAGCGTTGACGACACCACCTGATCCTCGGCTTCCAAGAGTCCGACATGATACGGGACGCCCGCGCGCAGATAAACGACGACGTCGCCGGGCTTGGCCTCACGCACCACGCGATAGTCTTCTCCACTCAGCAGTTCGGCTGTCGATACGAGGGGAACGTTCCAGCCAGCCGACCGCAGCATCCACCAGACAAACAGCGTGTTCGGGACGAAATTGACGTCTCCGGCCTCGAGCGACCGGCGCACGCGTTCGACATCCACGTGACTCCAAAACAAGTGCGGTGGTGGCGGCGGGCCGACAATGCGCCATTGACCCTCGACCGCCTCGAGCGCAAAGGTCACGGTCTCGACATGTACGGTGGTCTCGAGCCCCAGCCCGGACACCTGGCCAAGCACGCTGTACGCGACGTCGATCCCAACACGCCCCTGCTCGAGGCCCCGTGGCGCGCCGACCTGGTAGCTGCCCACGAGCACCACATGATCCCACGCGGGCTCGAACGGCCACGCCACCAGCGGTGCGATGGTGCTCCACTCCGCCACGCTGACGCGCCGTCCTACCCCATCCGCCTCGCAGAAACGGCGCACGACGCTCTGCGGACCGACTTCGCGGGCCGCCGCCACCCGGCCGAGGACCACACACACCAGCAGCAGCGGCGCGAACCGTCTGCGGGCAGCACGCCCGCCGCGCCGACACCGGCGTCGATTCCTCAGGGACAGGAGCCATGCGGGCACCGCAGATACGGCACACCTCGTGCGCACCGACCGCGCCGGGTATCCGCCTTTACAACCCACGCGGAATCGGTATAGCTTTCCCGCGTCAAAAGTCACGCGTATTGCACGCTCTCAATCAACCAAGGATGACTGCGCTCGGCACGAACGGCTGACAGTTCATACGCACGAATGGGACCCCTCATTGTCTGGTGGTTGGTACTTGAAGCGCTGGGCCTGATCACCCTGCCCCTCACGTTTCGCGTGTTCTCCGCACGCGCGGGGCACGGCTACGCGTTCGGGAAGATCCTGGCGGTGCTGCTGATCGCCTACGTATCGTGGGCGTTGAGCTACGCCGGGGTGCCGCTGCGACTTGCCCTCCCGGTCACGGTCGTCGCACACGTGCTGCTGAACGCCTGGCTGGCGTGGTCCGCACGGGAACCGCTAGCACGCTGGCTGAGCGGTCCCGGCCGGCGCATGCTGGTGACCCAGGATCTGTTCTGGACGGTGGGCTTCCTGTTCTTCGCCTGGCAGCGCGCACTCGGGCCGGAGATTTTCGGCGCCGAGAAATTCATGGACTTCGCGTTCTTCAACACGTTGACGCGCACCGACGTAATGCCGCCGCAGGACATGTGGATGGCAGGCCAACCGTTCAACTATTACTACTTCGGCTACCTGATGTTTGCCGACCTCGCC
Organism: Deltaproteobacteria bacterium; assembly: GCA_017860575.1. Lineage (GTDB taxonomy): Bacteria > Desulfobacterota > Binatia > HRBIN30 > HRBIN30 > JAGDMS01. Next base: position 33,616 of record JAGDMS010000040.1, read on the forward strand.
CGTCTGACGCCGGTGGGCAACCATATCGCCTACAACCTGTGCGTCGTAACGGTTGGCGGCCTCGCCTTCGGCGAACTGGCGGCCATCGGCCTGGCGCTCACGCAGCGGTGGTTCTTTGGCCTGGTCACCGCCGTCATGGGTATGGTCATCGGGAATCTCGACGGCTTCCTGCAGCTGTGGGAGAAGGGCAGCTTCACGCAGTTCGACTACTGGCGCTCTTCCCGCATTGTGGGCAATGGCGACACCATCAACGAGTTTCCCTATTTCACCACGATCCACGGCGACCTGCATCCGCATTTCATCGTCCTGCCGGTCAGCATTCTGCTCCTCGGTCTCCTGCTCGACCCGGGGCGCGTGAAGCGCGCCCGCGGCGAGGGCGCTCCGCAGACGTTCCGCGATCTGTGGCCCTATGTGCCGCTCACGTTCGTCCTCGCGTCGATGGTGGTGATCAGCCCGTGGGAACTCCCGGTCGCGGCGATGATGACGTTTCTGTTGCTGGGCCGTGATCTGCCCCTGTGGCCACTGCTGTCGTGGGCCCGGATTCGGCTCGCCCTCACGGTCCTGGCCATGCTGGTTGCCGCCTACCTCCTTTACCTGCCGTTCTACCTGGGCTTCGCGGCGCCGCCGGGCGGGGTCGGATACAAGTTCGCACAAACGTCGCTGGTGGAGTTCTTGCTCGTCTTCGGGGCACTGCTGCTGCCACCGGCCCTGCTGCTCGCGGCCGAGCTTGGCGCCAAGCGCTCCGTCAGCCAGGACATCGCGCAATTACTGCTCGCGGCGGCGGTGCTGGCGACCGCCATCGCCTACCTGGCCGGTAACGCCGTGTTCGTCGTGCTCCTGTGTCTGGGGGCCGCGGCACTGACCTGTGCCTACAGCACCGACGACAGCGAGCGCCGGGCCCCGATGCTGCTGCTCGTGGGCGCGAGCATCGCGCTCCTGGCGTGCGAGCTGGTCTACATCAAGGACCCATATGGCGCGAAGCTCTACCGCATGAACACGGTCTTCAAACTGTACTTTCAATCCTGGATCCTGCTCGCCATCGCCGCCCCTTGGTGTTGGGCCCAGATCGTGGATCGGGCTCGGATCTCCGCGGGCATGCGCTCTATGGCGGCGATGACCGTCGGCTGTCTGTTGGTGGTGTCGTGCGCCTACCCTGTCGGAATCACCACCACCCGTCTGCACAGTCGAATCGCGCCGACCACGTTGGACGGCACCGAGTACCTTGCCCGCGAGCATCCCGATGAATTTGCAGCCATCAAGTGGCTGCGCGAGACGGTCACCGATCTGCCGGTGATCCTGGAGGCCTCGGGCGATCCGTATTCATACTACGCGCGTTTCTCGAGTAACACGGGGTTGCCGACACCCATGGGCTGGGCCAACCACGAGGGACTGTGGCGCAACAACGACCGGCAGGTAGCCGAGCGCCGTGCCGACGTCGCCCACCTTTACACGGTGCCGTCGCTCACCGAAGCGGGCATGCTCCTTGATCGTTACAAGATCCGCTACATCGTGGTTGGCGAGTTGGAGCGCAAGGATTATCCACCGGCCGGCCTGGCGAAATTTGCTGAACTGTCGGTGGCCTTTTCGCAGGGCGGCACGACCATCTATTCCGTTCGTCGGTGAACCGGATGCGCATTCTCATCGCGCTCACTTACTATCGCCCGCACGTCAGCGGTGTCACGATCTACGCGGAGCGCCTGGCACGCGGCCTGGCACGGCACGGCCACAGTGTCACGGTCCTGACCTCCAGGTTTGACCCGGCATTGCCGGGGCACGAGGTGCTTGATGGCGTCGAGGTGGTGCGCGTCCCCATCATCGCCAAGGTCAGCAAAGGGGTGGTAATGCCGCTGTTCCCGTTCTACGCGGCGCGCCTGATCCGCCACTGCGACGTCGTCAACATCCATATGCCACAATTGGAGGCGGCGCCGCTGGCGCTGCTGGGCCGGCTGTTGCGGAAGGCGGTGGTGCTGACCTACCACTGCGACCTCAGCTTGCCGAGCAGCCTTTTCAACCGCATCGTGCAGGCCAGTCTGGGCCCACTCAACTGGGCGGCGGGACGCCTGGCGCACCGGATCGTAGCGACCACGGAGGACTATGCGCGGCACTCGCGCTTTCTCAGCCGCTTCATGTCGAGAGTGATCGCCATCCCCCCGCTCATCGAGATCGGGCAGGTTGATCCGGTCGTCACCGCGCAGTTGGCGCAGCGCTGGCAGCTCAACGGCCGCCCCCGTGTGGGGTTTGCGGCGCGGTTTGCCGCGGAGAAGGGCGTCGAGCACCTGCTGCGGGCGTTGCCCGCGGTGTTGGAACGAATCCCGGACCTCCAACTGGTCTTCACCGGCGCCTACAAGGGCACCGTCGGCGAAGAACCGTACCGCGCTCGGCTGGCACCCTTGCTGCAGCGGTACGCCGACCGACTGACCTTCCTGGATCTCTTGCGGCCGGAGGAAATGCCCAGCTTCTTCGCACTGTGCGATGTCTTGGCGGTGACCAGCCTGAATCGCACCGAGGCGTTCGGGCTGGTGCAGGTGGAAGCGATGTTGTCCGGCACACCGGTGGTGGCCAGCGACCTGCCGGGAGTCCGGGAAGCGGTGCGGCGCACCGGTATGGGCGAGATCGTGCCTCCGGCGGATCCGGCCTCGCTGGCGGCAGCGCTGGTGAAGGTCATTACCCACCGTCAGGCCTATGTGCGCCCGCGTGACGAGGTGGCCCGGACCTTTGATCTGAACCAGGCGATCCGCCAGTACGAAGCGCTGTTTGCGGGACTGCTCACGCCCGTCGCCCGGGGCTGATCAGATCGTGGGGAGCGCCCTTGATCTGTGTCGTGGGGTCAGGCAGTTAGCCGAAGAATCCGACCGCAGCGACGCGGGAACGACCGCCCAATGACGACACAGGCCCCGGACCGGCAGTATTATTGTGAGCATCATCTTGCTGGCGATCGCATCGCCTTATGGTGGTACGCCCGACTGATCCGCGCGCTGCGTCCGCAGGGGGGCCGCGTGCTGGATTTCGGCTGCGGCACGGGGCATCTGCTGAAGCGCCTGTCCCGCCATTTCGAGGCGCTGGGGTATGACGCCGCCGCGCACGCGCGCCACGAAAGTCGGTCCAACGCGCCGGAGGCGATCATCCTCGAGGAGTGGCAGTCGATCCCGATCGTCAGCCTGGACGTCATCGTCGCTTTGCACACGCTGGAACACCTGCCGCACCCCTTGCCGACCATGGCGGCGCTGGTGCGCAAGCTGAAGCCCGGCGGCGTGTTCTTTTTCGTGGTCCCCCACGTCGGCGGCATCGGCCACCGGATGAAGGGACGGCGCTGGTTCGCCTACCGCGATCCGAGCCACGTCAGCCTCCTGAGCCCAGGTGAGTGGACGCGGCTGGCACGGAAGGCGGGCCTGGCAACGGTGACGGTCAACGGCGACGGCTTGTGGGACGCGCCCTATGTCCGCGTGATCCCGACGGTCATCCAGCGGGTTCTGTTTGGCGCACCAGCGGCCTTGCAGGTGTTTTGGCCGGGCAACCGCGCGTTCCTGCCGGCGGCCCTCGGTGAATGCCTGATCGTCACGGGTCGCAAGGGTGGATGAACCCAGCGGCCTGCCCTCGACACACACACCGCTGCGCTCTATGAGGGGAAGACCTTTCCTGCCATGATGAACGCACTCCGCTTGTGCCAATCCCGCTCCCGCCTCGCCGTCATTGCCATCGTGCTCTGTGCGGCGGCGGTGCGGTTGATCCACATCAACTGGGACGAATACCACTTTTTCCATCCCGACGAGCGCGCCGTCGCGTTCGCGGTGCAGCGCGTATCCTTCCAGCCCCTACAACTCGATCCGGATTTCTTCGCGTACGGCTCGCTACCGATCTACCTGGCCAAGATCACCAGCAGCACCCTGGGGCTCGTGACGCCGCGGGCGGCCAGCTACGACGGCATCATCCTCAACGGGCGGCGCTTGTCCGCCGTGATCGGCACGCTGACCGTCTTCCTGCTGATCTTGCTTGGCAGCCGCCTCTACGACCGTGGGGTCGGCCTGTTGGCCGGCGGCCTGCTCGCCGCTTGTACGCTACATATCCAGAATTCGCGTTTCATGACGGTGGACGTCACGCTCACCTTCGTCGTCCTGGTAGCGCTGACGGCGTTGGTGCAGGTCGCAAGGGACGGGCGCGTACGGCATTTCGTCTTCGCCGGCATCGCCATCGGTCTGGCGACGGCCACCAAGTTCAGCGCCATGCCGTTGTTCCTCCCGCTGGCGGTCGCCGCCCTGCACCGCGTGGCGGTCGAACGCCGCTTCCTCTCGGTCGCCGGTCGGTGCAGCCTCGCGGTGGCAGCAGCGTTACTGGCCTTCGCGGTCGCCGAACCCTACGGGGTGCTGCGCTTCTCGCGCTTCTTTCACGACATTTTCGAGCAGAGCCACATGGTGCGGAACGCGGGCGTCTTCCCGTACACCACGCAGTACATGGGCACGCCGAAGTACTGGTATGACCTGGCGCAACTTGTGCTCTGGGGCATGGCACCGGCGCTGGGCGTGGCCGCGGTCTGGGCCTCGGCCACGCGGGTGGTAACCGCGTGGCGGGAGCGCCGGATCGAGGACTGGGTGCTGCTGTCATGGGTCGTCCCCTTCTTCCTGATTACCGGTTGGTTCGAGGTGAAATTCCCGCGCTATCTCTTACCGATCTATCCGTTCATGATTCTGTGGGCGGCGGATTGGCTGCTGTGGAAATATCGCAGCGGGACGCTCTTCGGCCGGATTGCCGCGCCGGTCGTGGTGGCGGGCACGGTGGCGGCGGCCGCCGCGTTCCTGGCGATCTACACGCGCCCGTTCACCGAGGTCACGGCATCCGAGTGGGTGTACCGCCACGTACCATCCGGCAGCAAGATTCTTACCCAGGATTGGGACGAGGGCTTCCCGTTGCCATTGCCACGCCCCGAGGGCCGCGCCGAGCGTTATACCGTCGTCCCCTTCGGGTACTACGGACCGGACAGCCCGGCCAAGATCCAGCAACTGAGCCAGGAATTGGCGAGCGCCGATTACGTCATCTTTCAGACGAAACGCCTGTACGGCGCGGTGACACGCGCCCCCGAACGGTACCCGCTGACGACAAGTTATTTTTACAAACTTTTTGCCGGCGACCTCGGCTACACGCTGGTCCAGGAAGTCGCGTCGCGGCCAAGCGTGTTCGGTTTCGAGATCCCCGATGAACTGGCGGACGAGTCACTGACCGTCTACGACCACCCGAAGATCCTGATCTTCCGCAATACCGAGCGCCTCGCCGCGCCGGTACTTGCCGATAAAATCCTCCGCGGCCTGCCGTCGCAGGCGTTGACGCGCAACGACCTCTTGCTGGCGCGACCGAGTGCCGGTGCACCTCTGGAAGCGACCGGCGCGGCGCCGCCCATTCGTTCGGGCCTGCTCGCGGCGCTGCTGTTTGTCGCGCTGGTGGAAGTGCTCAGCCTCAGCGTCTACCCGATCCTGCGGACCTGGCTCACCGGGGTCGGCACCCTGGCGTTGAGCAAGACGTTCGGGCTGCTGTGCTTCGGCTACCTCTCGTGGCTGCTGATCAGTGTCCACGCCGCGACCTTCGCGCAAGGACCATTGTGCGCCATCATCGTGGCTTTGGCCGGGGCCGGCACGCTGATGTGGCGACGACCGCACGCGGCGATGGCGCGTGCGGAGATCGTCTCTACCGAAGGGCTGTTCTGGGGCGCCTTCGCGTTTTTTCTGCTCGTGCGCATGTACAACCCCGAAGTCTACTGGGGCGAGAAGCCCATGGACTTCTCGTTTCTGAACGCCCTGACGCGCACCGCATCGCTGCCCCCACCGGAACCGTGGTTCGCTGGCTCGCCGTTGCACTACAGTTATTTCGGGCATTACCTCGTCGCGGCGCTGGGCAAGGCGCTACACCTCGACCCGGCACTCACCTTCAACCTCGGCATCGCGCTGGTGGGTGGATTGACGGCGGTAGCGGCGTTCGCGCTCGGTGCGGCGGTCACCGGGCAGTGGCGGCTCGGCCTGCTGGCCGCCAGCTTCGTCGCCCTGGTCGGCAACCTGGCGGGTCCGCGCGAGTGGTGGGCGCGCCACGCCGTCAACTTTGATTACTTCTGGGCGACCTCGCGTGTCATCCGCGACACCATCAATGAATTCCCATTGTGGAGTTTCTTGTTTGCCGACCTGCACGCCCACGTCCTGGTGATGCCCCTGTCGTTGACCTTTCTGTGTCTCGCCGTGATGTGGGTGCGCACGCAGGTGGTCGCGCAGGACACGCCGCGACCGCGCGGGCAGGCACTCGCCCTGCTGGTCTGCCTGTGCGTGACGCTGGGCGCCATCATGGTGACCAACACGTGGAGTTCGCCGACGTACATCCTCTTCTTCGTCTTCCTGTCGGGCGCACTCTGGCTGACCGAGACCCCACATCAAAGTTGGCTGGGGTTTGTGTTCGACAGCCTCATCCGTGTGATCCTGCCAAGCATCCTGCTGGTCGCCGGTGCCTACACATTTTTCCATCCGTACTGGCGCCACTTCGTCGGCGCGGAGGGGACGTGGTTGGGCTGGGAACGGCTGGGCCCCGACCGTCTCGTCCACGGCCGTGACTTTCTGACCATCTTCGGACTGTTTCTGTTCGTCCTGGTCCCCTTCGTACTCGCACTCTGGATGCGTGGCACGGACCAGGCGGCGGGACGACGCCGCGGCATGCAGTTCGCACTACTGGGCGGTGTGATCGCGCTGACGTGCGGCAGCCTGTTCATCTCGACCCGGGCCTTTGCGGCGGTACTGTTTCTGTTGACGCTGCGGTCCTTGTTGGCGCCCAACACCGACCGCCAGTGGCGCATACCCCTGACCATGGCAACGTTTGCCTTTGCGATCACGGCGGGGTGCGATCTCGTCTTCGTCTGGGATCGCATGAACACGCTTTTCAAGTTCTACCTCGAAGCGTGGTTCCTGTTCGCCACCGCGGCCGCGGCCGCCGCCGGCGCACTGTGGAGCGGTACGGTCGCCCTGCCAGGACTGCGGCGGCTATGGCAGGTCGGATTGACGCTGCTGATCGCCACCGCCCTGTTCACCACGGCGACCGACACGGTCGCGGTGATCCGCACCAATCGCGTCGTGACACCGAAGCCCACCCTCGACGGCATGGCCTACCTGCGGGACAAGGCACCGCTGGAGTTGGCCGCCTACGAATGGTTGAACCGGCATATCCAGGGCATTCCCGTGCTCCTGGAAGCCCACGGGGACTCGTATCAGGAGTTCAGTCGGGTCTCGATGAACACCGGCCTCCCGACGGTGTTGGGATGGGGATACCACGTCCTGCAACGCGGCCACCGCCAGGTGGACATCGCGCGGCGCAAGAACGACATCGAAGCCATCTATACCAGCAACAGCAAGGAGAAAGTGGCCGCCCTGCTGCAGCACTACGAGGTGGCCTTGATTGTGGTCGGCGCGCTCGAGCGCCGGACCTATGCCGGTGCGAACCTCGCGCGCTTCACTTCCTGGACCGACCTGGTGACGCCCGTGTACCAGAATCCCGGCATTACCATCTTTGCGGTCAACGGCCGGTTCTCGGGGACCATGCCGGTAACCACGATCGCCGACATTCCACAGGCGGGCACCCACGAACCACCCCCACAGGACGCCCCCGGCAAGCTGCAACAACCGCGCGGTGTGGCCGTCACCCCGAACGGCGACGTCGTGGTCTGCGACTTTGGCAACCATCGCATCCAGGAATTCGCGCGCGACCTGACGTTCGTGCGGGAATGGGGCAGCCACGGCGAATTGCCGGGGCAGTTCAAAGAACCCTGCGGCATCGCCGTCGCCCCAAGCGGAGAGATCTTTGTTGCCGACACCTGGAACCAACGTGTGCAGGAGTTCTCCGCCACCGGCGAGTACGTCCGTGAATGGGGCACGAGCTTCTATGGTCCGCGCGGCATTGCGGTCGATGCCCGCGGCAGCGTGTTCGTGGCGGACACCGGGAACAACCGGATCGTCCGCTTCTCGTCCACCGGACAGAAGGAAGTGGAATGGGGGGCCAAAGGACCCGAACCCGGCCACTTCCTCGAACCGATCGGCCTGGCCGTTGACGCCACGGGCACGGTGTATGTCTGCGACAATGGAAACGGACGCCTGCAGATGTTCAGCCGCGACGGCGCCTTCATCAGCGCGTTCCCGGTGGCGGGTTGGGAGAGCAAGGTGTATTCCGAACCCAACGTGGTGCTCGATCCCCGCGGCACGATGTGGCTCACCGTCCCCGGCAGCAAGGAGGTGCGCAACTACGATCGCAGCGGCAAACTGTTGCGCACCATCACCGGGCAAAGCACCCCCGGGGCGGTTTTCGGCACCCCCATGGGGATCACTTACGACCCGACCACGCATGAATTGGTCATCAGCGACCTGGACCACCGGTTGGTGCGTGTCCCCACCGCACAACCCTAAGGCGCCCGAGACCCCATGCCCGACACCATCCCTCCCTCACTCCGCACGGCCCCCTCGCCACCCGCGACAACGGCGCCGTGGCGCTGGGTGCGCATGGCGCTACTCGTCGGCACGCTGGCGAGCGCCGGCGCGGGCCAGTACTGGCTGAGTGTCCACCCGCTGCCGCCGTGGTCGGCCGCGGCCTGGGGCGCGGCGGTCGTGTGCTTCGTGCTCGTGTACGTGCTCGGACGCGAGGCACGGGCCTTGCCGAAGCCGGGAGAGGGGGTAGGCACGCGTGAGATGGAGTGGGCCTGGCTAGCCGGTGTCCTCGCGATCGGCGTCTTCTTCACCGTCTTTCGCCTGCGCGAGTTCCCGCCGGGGCTGAATCATGACGCCGCCTTCGAAGGGCTGTACGGCATCCGTATTCTGCACGGACTGCCCTACACCCCGTACACGCCGGAGGCCTGGGGCCGGGAAACCTTCACGTTCTACCTGCGCGCCCTCAGCATCTGGCTCCTCGGCCCTTCCCCGTTGGCGGTGACGCTGCCCTCGACGGTGGCCGGCGTGCTCATTCTGCCCTTCTTCTTTGCCTGGGCGCGTCAGATGTTCGGCGCCCGTTTCGCGCTGCTGGCGACCCTGTTTCTCGGCGTCTCGGGGTGGCACCTGGTGTTCAGCCGCACCGGCTGGCGCTCGGATTTCCAGCCGCTGTTCATGACCATGACCTGCTGCTTCTTCATGCGTGGCATGCTCAACGGACGGCCGCTCGATTTCGCCCTGAGCGGGATCGCCCTCGCCCTGTCGCTCAACACCTACAACGGCGCTCGGTTGTTCCCCTTGGTGTTCCCGCTCTGGCTCGCGGCCGTCGTCTGGGCGTCGTGGCACTGGCGCGGGTTTCTGCGCCAATACGGACGCGGCTTGCTGTCGATGGCCGCCGCCTTCGCCGTCGCCATCGCGCCGCTGGCGTGGTACGCGCTGCACAATTGGGACGTGTTCCAAGGCCGCGCCCACGCCTTGACGGGCGCGGCCACGCTGCCGCAGGCCCTGCAGGCCACCCTCCTCCTGTTCAATTACCGCGGCAACGGCGACGATTTCTTCATCAACACGCCGGCGCTGGAATATCCCACCGCGATATTCCTCGTGTTCGGACTGCTCTGGAGTCTGGCGCGGTGGCGCGACGAACGCGTGCAGTTTCTCCTGCTCGGCCTCGTCATCAACGCCGTTCCCGGCCTGGTGAGCAAGCCGAACATGAACCGGGACATCGGGACGATGCCCTTCATCTATTTCTTCGTTGGCCTGGGCGCGCTGTTCTTCGCGGTGCAGGCACGGGCGCTGCTCCCCCGGATCGGCCGCACCCTCGCTACGGCGATCCTCATCCTCGCCGGCGGCGCCGCCATGCAGGCAACGTTTACGCAGTACCTCAGCCACGACCGGCGCGCGGTGTGGGGCTATTACCCCGAAACCACGGTCCTCGGGAATTATATCAAGACCTTGGTGCCGGAGTACGCCATCTGGGTCGGTGGCGCGAACTTCCCACGCGATTCCCTGACCTACCTCTCCTACACGGGCCAACCGGACCCGATGCAGCGAAACTACACCTGGCTTGACGACGTAGCAGTGCTGCTGCGGACGCAGCCGGCACGGCCCCCAGGAAAAGGACTGGCGTTCGTTCTCGCAAACGAGGGACCGAGCCTCAGGGTGATCACGCAGCTACAACAGCGCTATCCAGAGCACCGCATGGTGGAAATCCGTTACCCGCAGGCGAACGGGAGGGTATTCGCGCAGGCGCTCCTGGTGCCTCCAGAGGCGGCTGTGGCCGCGGCAACCGCCGGCGCGACCGCAGTCGAGGCGGCGCCGGCGGCCGAGCCGGTGGAATCCCAACTGCCGCCGGCAGCACTGCGCCAGCCGCGTGGCGTCGCGGTGACCGGCGACGGCCATGTCCTCGTCTGTGACTTCGGCAATGATCGCATCCAGGAACTGGGGCGAGACCTAAGCCCGGTGCGCCAGTGGGGCGGGACGGGCAACGCCCCGGGACAGTTCAACCAGCCGGGGGCTGTGGCTGTCGGACCCGCCGGCCAGATCTTCGTTGCGGACACGTGGAACCAACGGGTGCAGGTCTTCTCCCCGGAAGGCAAATTCCTTCGCACGTGGGCCACGAACGCGTACGGGCCGCGCGGCATCGCCGTGGACGCCCGCGGCAGCGTGTTCGTTGCCGACACCGGTGGCAACCGCGTCCTGCGTTTCTCGTCGACCGGGCAGCAGGAGAAGGAATGGGGTGGCAAGGGCACAGATGCCGGACGGTTTGTCGAGCCGGTCGGCCTCACCGTGGACGCTAGCGGCCAGGTCTACGTGTGTGACAACGGCAACGGCCGCCTGCAGCGTTTC
>JAGDMS010000203.1 GCA_017860575.1 Deltaproteobacteria bacterium
TTCTGCTAGCCCGCACACCAACCTGGCGGTATGCGGTTGCCACCTATCGAATTATGATCTTCATCATGAGGCCCCGCCGGGTTGCGGCGCCCAAGCGTGATATTGGACGCCTAGCACGCCGGTGTTCCGGAGGGCAAGGGCGGGTTCACGGCGGGTACAAAGGGGCGTCAGGAGCCGGGGGCCCCCCCGGCTCCTTCTGTCCAGCCGTGCTCACCGCATCAATTCGCCCGCGTTTACCAGCAAGCTCTGGCCCGTGATCATGCGGGCACGATCCGAGCAGAAAAAGACCACCGCATCCGCCACGGACTCGTCCGGCGGAATCTCGCCGAGGGGCATGTTCGTCGTGATCCCGCGCACGATCTCTTCCGGCGCCACCCCGCGTTGCTGGGCCTCGTATTTCACGAACATCTGGACTGGCGGACCCCACATCCACGTTGGGATGACCATGTTGACGCGGATCTTATCGGGACCCAGTTCCTTCGACATGTAGTACATGGCGGACAGCAACGCCCCTTTGGACGACGCGTACGACATCTGCGGCAGTTGCGGCTTCCACATGGCTTGGGTGCCGATGAAGACGATGGCGCCCCCGCCCCGCGCCCGCAGGTGCGGCGCTGCCGCGCGCGCGATCTGGACGGGCCCCAGCACATTCGTATCGAATGCCGTGTGCCACTCCTCGGTGGAGACGTTCGCCAGGGTACTCGAGAGCGGCTCGAAGGCAGCCACCTGCACCGCGGCATCAAGCCCGCCGAAGCGGGTGACGGCAACTTGCATCAGCGCATCGCACTTCCCTGGATCCGTGATGTCCGTGCAACAATACGCCACCCGCTGACCCGATGGGTCCAACTCCGCGGCAATCTTCTGCAGCCGGCTCTCGGTGCGCGCACCGACGACGACACACGCACCGTCACGCAAGGCAGCCGACGCGACCTCCTTCCCCAGCCCCGGCCCGACACCGGAGACTACCACGACCTTGTCCTTCAAGAGCATCCTGCACCTCCAGCAAATGTTGGTGGAATCCTTTTGTACCGCATATCACTCGGTGCATCACATGTCGCGCCTGGAATGACGGTCGCGAATGGTAAAGCGTAATCCGTCTTTCCGCCTGTCCCGAGCTGAACGTCACCGGCCGGGAATGTGCCTGCCTTTGCATTTTTGCCTGAGGAATGCCACTTTTTGTCGCTCATTCCTCGGCAATGCGGCGAGAGCCAACCGTAACGCAGGAGACAGAAGCGTGAACGAAGAGACGAACAAGGACCAAGAGGGCTCGGCCCGGCGATGGATCTCCTACCGTCCGGAGATCAAGATCATGGACTGCACCATTCGCGACGGCGGCCTGATGAACAATCACCAGTTCAGCGACAAGACCGTCCGCGCGGTGTATACCGCCTGCGCCCAGTCCGGCATCGACTACATGGAACTCGGGTATAAGGCGTCCAAGCGGATTTTTGTCGGGACGCAGTACGGCAAATGGAAGTTCTGCACCGAGGAAGACCTGCATCGCATCGTCGGGGACAACGACACGGCGTTGAAGCTCTCCGTCATGGCCGACGCCGAGCGCACCGACTACCATGAAGACATCCTGCCGCGCAGCCAGAGCGTGCTCAGCATGATCCGCGTGGCCACCTACATCCACCAGATCCCCGTCGCGCTCGACATGATCAAGGACGCCCACGACAAGGGGTACGAAACCACGGTCAACTTGATGGCGGCTTCCACGATACCGGAATGGGAACTGGACGAAGCCGTGGCCATTCTGGCGGACTCGGAAGTCGACGTCATCTACGTCGTCGACAGTTTCGGCGCCTTCTATAGCGAGCAGGTGCGCTATCTGCTGGAGAAATTTCTCCGCTATGCGACGCCGCACGGCAAGACCGTCGGCATGCATGCGCACAACAACCAGCAACTGGCCTATGCCAACAGTATCGAGGCGGTCATCATGGGGGCCAACATGATCGATGGGAGCATGGCCGGCCTCGGCCGCGGGGCCGGCAATTGTCCGATCGAATTGATGATCGGGTTCCTGCACAACCCCAAGTACCACCTGCGCCCCGTCCTCGAGTGCATCCAGGAGCACATCGAACCGATGCGGGAGAAGCTGCTGTGGGGATTCGACATCCCGTACATGATCACGGGCATTCTCAACCGGCATCCACGCGCCGCAATCGAGTTCAACACCACCGTCGACCGCGGCAATCTGGTCAAGTTCTTCGACTCGCAGACGGAAGGAGAATAACCGAGGGACAGCGGATGCCGAGCGCACCGCGCAGCACGTGACTGCGGCGGCAGCGGTGTGCTAGGGTTTCGCGAGCGGTTGCCGCGGGAACACGTGGCAGCGGAAAAATGCTGAGGAGGTGACATATGAAGCGGGCCCTTTGTATTGCGACTGTTCTCTTCGTAGCGGTGGCGGCGCATGCCGCGGACAAGAAGGAGGGTGGGGGCAAGACCGCCCTCTCGCCATTGCTGCCTGCGGGCGCACAACCGGAAGCCGTCGTCATTCTCAAGAAGAATGATCAAGGGCAGATGGCGCCGGGAGTGTTTGGCAAGCTCCACAACATCACCATCGAAAAAGACGGGCAACAGGTTGAACAACCGGATGCGCTGGCGCAAGGCAACATCGTAATCATCCGCGACATTGATGATGTCATGGCCAAGAGTCTCCGAATCGTCAACGGCACCGTTCAGGTAGGCGGCGCCTATATCGCCAACGCGAACCACGAACTGGAGTACTTGGGTCAGGTAGACTTGACCAAGGAGAATAAGCAGCTCGCCAAAGAATTCGGCATCCGCGGCGAGAGGGTCAAGAAAGCGAAATAGCAGCCGCCATCGGACGCGCCTCACCTTGGACTGGGCGGGGGTGCACAGCGCACCCTTGCCCAGCCGAGTTGCCAACCCGGCGCACTCAACCCGCAGCGGTTGCTTTCGGTGTCACGCCATACGCCGCAGCACTATAGAGCCCCGCCGTCATCCCACCGTCCGCAACGAGCATCGTACCGGTCACGAACCCGGCGTCGTCGCTGGCGAGAAACGCGGCCACGCTTGCCATGTCCGCCGGTTGGCCAAGGCGGCCGGCCGGCGTTCGGTCCACGAGATACGCGAGCCGTGCGGGATCCGCCATCACCGCGCGGATCATCGGTGTTTCGGTAAACCCCGGTGCGATGGCATTGCAGGTGATACGATAGGGACCGCACGACATGGCGAATGACTTCACCACCTGCCGCAGACCGCCTTTGCTGGCGGCGTATGCGGGCCCCAGCGGGCTGCCCCACTCGGCCAGAATGCTGGCCGTGGCGATCAGCCGGCCCCCCCGCCCTTGCTGGATCATCTGCTGCGCCGCCGCCTGCAGCGTGAAGAACGCACCCTTGAGATTCACCGTGATCGTTCGGTCCCACTGTGCTTCCGTCATCCGCAGGCAATCCGTGTCCGACTCGACGATACCCGCGTTCGCCACCGCGATGTCGAGACCGCCCAACTCGGTAACCGCGGTCGCCACCAACTGACGGACGTCGTCGACCCGCGCAACGTCGCAGTGCCGCAGGGGCGCTCGGCGGCCGCAGCCGCGGACCAGTTCCGCCGTAACCTCCAGTTCATCGTCGTTAATATCGCCAACCACGACGTCCGCGCCTTCGGCGGCGAATCGCTGCGCCATCGCGCGACCACTCCCGGTCGCCGCGCCGGTCACCAACGCGATTTTGCCTTGGAGTCTGCTCATGGTCTGTCCTCCCTGGTCGAACGTTATCATCGCGTTCTTACCCAGCCGGGACCAGGCTCGGCAAGGGACAATTCCCTTGCCAGCGCCCCGCCCGCGCAGTCCGGGTTATCCGCGGCGTTGCTTGCACAGGCAGGATTTGCCAAAAGGACAGCCAGAAACGAGGACAGGACGAACACATGCAAGGCGCCTTGGAAGGAATCCGGGTTATCGAGTTGGGGCAATTGGTATCGGCGGCATACTGCGCCAAGCTGTTTGCAGACTATGGCGCAGACGTCATCAAGATTGAGCCGCCGGACGGCGACCTCGCACGGCAATGGGGACCGTTCCCCAACGACCAGCCGGATCGGGAGAAGAGCGGCCTCTATTTCTTCCTCAATACCAACAAACGCGCGGTCACCTTGGACATTACGCAGCCACGCGGGCGCGCGCTGTTGCTCGAACTGATCCGGGACGCCGACATCCTGGTCGAGAACAACCACCCGGCACAGATGCGGGCGTGGGGGCTGGATTATGTCAGCCTGGCGCAGCTGAACCCGAATCTCGTCATGATCTCGATCACGCCGTTCGGCCAGAGCGGGCCCTACAGCGAATGGCACGGTTACGACCTGAATGCCTGGCATTTCAGCGGGTGCAGCGCACGCTACTGCGGTCGGCCCGGTGAGGCGCCGCTCGAGCAAGGGACGTTCATCGCCGACTTTTACGGTGCGATCGCCGGAGCCGCGTGGGGATTCGGAGCGACCTACGGGCGCCGGCTGGCCGGCGGTGGGCAGCAGGTGGACGTCTCCTGCGCTGAGGTCGCCGCAGCAGTGTTCGTCGGGTGCGGCAACATCGGCGGATACGCGCAGGACCGCAAGTTCGACAGCCGCACCGGGGTGGGCATGTCGGCCGGCGCACCGGCCACCATCCTGCCGTGCAAAGACGGCCACGTCTGGGTCATGGCCCTGGAGCCGGGCCAATGGAACGGGTTGCGGCACGTCATGGGCGACCCCGAGTGGATGCAACTCGAGATGTTCCAGGACATGGCGGTGCGGGCTCAAAATCAGGACATGATGTATCCGCTCATTGAGCAGTGGACGATGGAGCACACCAAGCTCGAGATCCAGGAGAAGTGTCAGGCCGCGGGCTGTCCCGTCACGGCCGTGTTCACCGTCGCCGAAGCCGCGGAGCACCCACATCTGCGGGAGCGGCAGTACATCCAGGAAATCGCGCATCCAGTGCTGGGAAACGTGCGCGACCTCGGCGCCCCCTTCAAACTCCTCGCCTGTCCCGGCGGACCGCAGCGGCCGGCCCCATTGCTCGGCCAGCACAACGACGAGGTCTACGGCACGGTGTTGCGCATGCGTGCCGACGAGAGACAGCAGTTGCGCGCGGATCGCATCATCTAGGTGAACCATGGCCAAAGCACTTCCACTCCAAAACATCCGTGTCGCGAACTTCGGTTGGGTCTGGGCGGGTCCTGTGGTCGGACAGACGCTCAGTTATCTCGGCGCCGAGGTCTACAAGATCGAATCCCACGCCCGCGTCGACATGAACCGCATGCTGCCGGCATTCGCGGGAGGCGTGCGGCATCCAGACCGCAGCTTGACGAACCACGCCGGCTGGGCAGGTAATGGCAGCGTCAGCCTCAACCTCAAGAAGCCCGAGGGCCGCGCGCTGGCCGAACAACTGGTGGCGCTGTGCGACGTCGTGGTGGAGAACTTCAGCCCCGGTGCCATGGACGAGATGGGACTGGGCTACGAACGCCTGCGAACGATCAAACCCGACATCGTCATGCTCTCGATGCCGGCCGCCGGACTGACCGGGCCTCTGCGGACCGTCCGGACATACGGCATGAGCCTGACGAGTCTCACAGGCCTGGACAGCCTCACCGGATATTTTGACGGGCCGCCAATCCCATGTGAAAACGCCCTGGCCGATCCACTCAACGGCATCCTGGGTGCGTTTGCCATCCTTGCCGCCCTGAATTACCGCGACCGCACCGGCAAGGGGCAGCTCATCGATTACTCGCAGCACGAGGCAATGATGCAACTGGTGGGACCCGCCTTCATGGATTACGCCTTCAACGGACGTGTGGCGGTCCCCATCGGCAACCGCCATCCCCTCGGGGTCGCCGCACCCCACGGCGTCTTCCCCTGCGCCGGCGACGATCGCTGGATCAGTATCGCCGTCATGACCGAGGCGGAGTGGCTGCGCTTGGTCCACGCGATGGGTGACCCGGAATGGGCGCAAGCGCCGGAATTCAGTTGTGCGGCCGGGCGCGTCCGTCACATCGACACCCTGCACACGCGCCTGGCCGAGTGGACGCGTACCGTCAACGACTACGAACTGGCGCACACGCTGCAACGCCATGGCATCGCCGCCGCCCCCGTCCTGAACGTTGCAGACCTGTACAACGACCCCCACTACCGCGCCCGGGGCACGTTCATCGAGGTGCAGCATCCCCTGGGATTCCGCGAAACGATCTACGGCGCCTACGTCAAGACCAGTCGCACCGAGGCCAAGGTCAGTCCAGGTCCCGCCATCGGCCAGGATAACGACCACGTCTTCAAACAACTCCTCGGTCTGTCGGAGGAGCGCTACCAAGAATTGATAGCGCAGCAGATCATTTACTGACCGCGACACTGTCGGACATCACGCGCCGGACACGCATCTCGCGGGCAAGGAGCACGGCATGGATCGTTTGCGCGGAAAAGTCGCCATCGTCGTCGGATCCGCCACAGGCATGGGTGCCGCGGGGGCTGCATTGATGGCTCAGGAAGGCGCGCAGGTCGTGCTCGCCGACATCAACATCGCCGGCGCCAAGGCCCGTGCGGCCGACATCCGCCGAGCCGGTGGCGAGGCCGTCGCCTTCGAGGTCGACATCTCAAATGAAGCGGCCGTCGAGGCCGATGTCATCGGCCCCGATACGGCCACCGATATCCTGCACCTGGACCTGGCGATCTTCGACCGCACCATCGCGGTAAACCTGCGCGGCTTCATCCTCACCATGAAACACGCCGTCCCGGAAATGCTGAAGCGCGGCGGCGGGTCGATCATCAACACCTCCTCGGGAGTCAGTCTGCTGCCGCAACTGTCGCAGCACGCGTACTCGATCTCCAAGTCGGGGGTCAACATGCTGACGCTCGCCGTCGCTACCGCCTACGGCAAGCAGGGCATCCGCTGCAACGCGGTGCTCCCCGGACTCGTATTGACGGGACAGCTGACGCAGGATCTTGTCGAGGGAGTGGTGCGGCACAACCTGACACCGTACGCGGGACTCCCGCAGGATCTGGCCAACGTGTTCGTGTTCCTGGCCTCCGACGAGTCGCGGTATATCACTGGGCAATTGATCCAGGTGGACGGTGGCATTTTCGCCCACACCCCGACCTACGCGGAAACCATGGCCGAGGTGGCACGGGCGCACGGCGGTCGTCGCTCGTAGCAACCGTTGCGCCCCTTGTTGTTCGCGGGGTCTCCGGTACGATCATCCCATGGAACACTTCCATGGGACGCACGCGACGGGAGATCTGCTGGCCGCGGTGCGGCGAGAACTGCTGCCGCTCCTGGATGATGTCATGCGGCAGCTCACGGCAGAGGAGAACGAAATCGCCCTACGGTTCTTCGGGGAGATCGCCACACAGATCACCCGAGCAGACGCGGAGGAAGACCTGCTACAGCCCTTTCACCAGTTGTGCCTCTCCGCCATGCTGATGCTGCAGGCCCCGGTGAGCAGTGTCGCGTGGCAAACCATCGACGAACTCCTGGCACGCGCGCATCTGATCTCCTGGACACTTTCGGCGGATTCGCGCGAGCAGTGAGGCACGGTAGCGCGATCGTAGCGGGGCTTCAGCCGCGCCGACCGGCACCCCGGCAACGCCCGGAGATCGCCAGGCCGGGCCGGACGGCCGCGTGGGCGAATGGCTCAGCCCGCCGTCTCGTCGCGTGACAGCGCCGCCGGCTTCGGTACCACAGCGCCGCGGAGGTCTGGAAACTTCGGCGTGATCGTCGCGTAAAATTTCTCGAACACTTTGAAGTCGGCGTCGACATCCCCCGTCGGCGTAAAGGCCGGGCCCAGGCCGGCGACCTTGCGCCGGTAGTCGAGATAGCCCAATACGATGGGCACGCCGGCGCCGCGGGCAATATGGTAGAAGCCGGTTTTCCAGAAGGCGGACCGTTTCCGGGTGGCCTCAGGCGGAACAGCCAGAATGAGCCGGTCACTTTGCCGGAATCGCTCGACCGCCTGGCCGACCATGTTGTGGCGCGCGCTACGGTCGATGGGGATGCCGCCGAAGAAACGGAGAATCGGGCCGAGCGGGAAGAAGAAGGCCTCCGCTTTGACAAACCACATCATCCTCACCCGAAAGATGTAAGCGGCGGTGACCATGACGAGCGCATCCCAATTTGAGGTGTGCGGTGCGGCGATCACGACGAACCGTGGAGGCTGGTGGACGCCGCCCTCGGTTCTCCAACCGCACAGCCGGAATAGCAGCTTGGCCAATCCGTGCATGAACGAGCTGATTCCGAACGGATTGTCCGCTCCGCGTGTCACCCTCCGTCTGTAGCGCAGCAACGCGGGGCGCGCCAGGCTGCCTCAGGCCCTGCCTCCGCGCCATCCAGCACCGCGCCGGTCAGCGTTCACGGGAAAAGCTCTCCCGAAATCGCGCCAATTCTTCCGGGGACAATCGCCTGCCGGCGTGCGCCTGGCTCGGAATGGGCGTGCCGATGCCGCGCCGCATAGCCACCATCATTTCCGCCGTCTTCACGGCCGTCGTGAGCGGATTGATCACCGGCACCGTGGCGCCCTGGTGCTCCAGCGTGTGGAAGCCGGCGACTCCGCAGATCTGTCCGAGGCCGCCGCACGCGATCACGATGACGTCGGCACCATCGTCGATCAGCTCCCGGCCCTGATCCGCAAGGCGGCCGACCATCGCTTGCGGATTCTGCAGCGCTTCGGCGAACGACGCGGTGAAGCGCTTCCGCTCCGCACGCACGCCGTTGACGATGCAACGACTCGACAGGCCCATGTCGTCAATCTGCTTCTGCACAAAGGCGACCTGGCCCGGCATGTCCGGCACCAACGCCCCGAACTTCGCCCCGAGCTGGCAGGCGTGATGGAACGTCGGCTCGGACAGGCCGAGCACCGGTGTGGCGCTGAACGACCGGGCTTCCTTAACCCCGGGGTCGTCAAAGCAATTGACCACGAGGGCATCGAATCCCTCGCGATCCGCGCGGACGATTGTTTCGATGACTTCACCCGCGACCAGGTGCGCAAAATACGGATTGCGAAAATCTTCCAGGCGTGAGGGTACCACTTCCGGACCCCGTTCGGGCGCGCGGAACGCGAGTTGCGTCTCGGCATGCAGCACTCGCCGGCAGCAGGCCTCGACAACGCCTTTCATGTGCGCCAGATAGGCATCCGGCACGGGAGAAATATTGATCACACAAATACTCGTTGCCATGGTGCGCGCACCTCGTTCCCGAGCGCTGGTTACGGCGTGAGGACGACCTTGATTGCACCCTGTGCGCGATTGCCGGCGATCGCGAACGCCTCTGCCGCGGCCTCCAGCGGCAGGCGGTGCGTGATGATGCAGTCCGCAATCCGGGGGTTGCGCGCCATCAGCGCCGCCGCGATGTCAACGTCGCGGGCAATCCCGTGCCGACAATAGGTGGTCGCATTCAGCAAGCGCAACTCCTTCATCGAGACTTCGAAGGCGGGCAGCGTCAGCCCCTGCCAATACGTCGCCAACATCAAGATCCGTGCCCCCGGCTTGCACAGCTGCACCGTCTGCGCCATCGACTCGGAGGTGCCGGCGCAGTCGATGCCAAGGTCGAATGCGCCGTCGCACTGCGGGCGCGCGCCGAGCCGTTCGCCGGCCAACTTTTGGGCGTCGTGCCGGGCAACGAGGCACACGTCATCCGTAACCGCTTTCGCTACCGCGACCGCACACAAGCCCAACGAACCGCCGCCGACCACCGCGACGCGATCGGCACCCGCAAGTTGCGCCAGGTGCAGGCCGTGCACGGCGACTGCGACGGGCTCGATCAGGCACGCATTTCCCACCGGCAATCCGGCGGGCAACGGGACGAGACAGCGTTCGGGAACGATGACCTGCTCGGCCATCCCTCCATCCCGGCCCACACCATAGATGACCTGCGGTCCCGCCTCGCAAAGGTTGTACTGCCCGCTCACACAGTAGGTGCAGTGACCGCACGGTGCCGTCGGCTCGATGGCGACAGGTGTCCCGTCATCGGTGATCCCCGCCATCTCGTGCCCTACCGTCACCGGCACGGGATAACCGCCCGCGAGCATATGCAGATCGGAGCCGCAGATGCCCGAGGAGGCAATCCTGATGCGGACCCCTTCCCCCTTTGGCGGGTCTACCTCGGTGACATCGACCTTCCCTTGATTGAACCTGACCGCTTTCATACGGCTCCTTATTCAGTGCGCGCTTCGCCAGCAGTCCAACTCGTGCTCGTGCGCTTGTTCGTAATCGTAATCGGTCGGCGGAGCCGATCGAGGAGGACGATCACGAGCACGGCTCCGCTGAGCACGACACGCTTCGCTCGACGCGTCCATCTTGGGCCTTGGCAACTCAGGCAGTCAAGCGTCGACCGTTCCGTGTGAGTCTCACGGCGGCATCCCCATCTGGTGTCGCAGCGTGCGGAACTCGTCGGTCCGCTGTCCATTCGCAGCCCGCACGACCAGCGGGGGCAGGACATCGCAGGACGCGAGTTCGCTTGTGCGCCGCATTGCGTACACCGTGAACAGGGCGCCCTTCCCGGCGCGGGGAATGACGTCACGCCGACGCTCGACCCCCAAGCCCGCTCGTTGTGCCGCGGCGAGCACACGCACCCGTTGCCCCGCGGCGTGGCACACGACGAAGCGCGCCCCTGGCGCCAATACCCGTGCAGCAGCCGCGCAGTAGTCCTCGATGCCGCCGCGGAGCTCGATGTGGCAGGGCGCCTGCTGTTCGCGTAGCGGTTCGGTCGCGCTGCCCCGCGGCAGGTATGGCGGAGTTCCGGTGACTACGTTGAAGACCGCCCCGTCAGAAAGCGCAGCTGGATCACGCAAATCCCCGAGCCTTACGGCGCAGCGGTCCTCGATCCCGTTCAACGCAATCGACCGACGAGCCAGGGCGGCACTGACGGGCTGCGCCTCGATGCCCACGCAGCGGGCCTGCGGGAAGCGCCAGGCCAGCAGCATGAGCACGGCGCCGATGCCACAGCCGAGATCGGCGATGCGGGCAGGCGCCACGGGTTCGGCGATGGAGGCGGCAAACCACGCCGTGACCAGGTCGTCCAGCGACCACCGATGGCCGCGCACCCGCTGCAGGATGCGCCAGTCCCCGGCCAGATAGCACAGGTCTTCGCCGGACGCCGGCCACACATCGGGACGGCCAGGCGTTCCGAGCGGCCGAGGACCGGGAGCGATCCAACCGGACGGCCGCCGCGCGGGCCGGATGATGCCCGGGGCTGACACAGGTCACACACCGGCATACGCCGGCCGATTTACCCGACACCGCTTACGGCAGGCCGCGCCCACGCTGGATACCATAAGCCACGCGCCCGGTCTGACGCGTCAGCGCCCGGTGAACTTCGGCGGCCGCTTCTCGGCGAAGGCGCGCGGGCCTTCCTTGGCGTCCTCGGACATCATCACCTTCAGCCCGATCGCCTTTTCCAGAACGAAGCCATCTTCAAGACTCAGTGCCCGCACGGCGATCTCTTTCGCCGTCCGGACAGCGAGGGGGCCGTTCTTGCAGATGGTCTCCGCCCACTTCAGTGCCGTCGGCATGAGCTGGTCGGCCGGAACGACTTCGTTGACCAAGCCGATGTCGTAGGCACGCTTCGCGGTGATGGGCCGTCCCATGAGCAAAAGCTCCATGGCCACGGCCCATGGGATTTGCCGCGGCAGCCGGATGTGGGAGCCGCCCGTTGGAATGATGCCCCAGCGCACCTCCCCCAAACCGAAGGTGGCATGCTCCGCCGCGATACGGATGTCCGTCCCCTGCAGGAACTCGAGACCGCCGGCAATGCAGTAGCCATTGACCGCGGCAATGATGGGCTTGAACACGTCCGAGAACGGGCGTTTCGTATGATCACTATAGCCCATCTCGTTCCCGCCGGTCAGCGATGGAATCGCTTCTTTCAGATCCATTCCCGTGCAAAAGCTTTTCTCGCCGGTCGCCGTGAAGATGGCCACCC
Organism: Deltaproteobacteria bacterium; assembly: GCA_017860575.1. GTDB lineage: Bacteria > Desulfobacterota > Binatia > HRBIN30 > HRBIN30 > JAGDMS01. The sequence continues at coordinate 11,894 of JAGDMS010000203.1, forward strand.
ACAGATTCGGGTCGTTGTTGAAATCCGCGAACGCCGCATCCATCGCGGCCAGCATCTCCGGGGTGAAGGCGTTGAGCGCCTCCGGGCGGTTGATGGTGACAATGGCGATGCGATCGCGCTTCTCGTACAGCATGGTCGGCGGCAACTTTAGATCAGTCATGATATACTCCTGAAAAGGTTGCTACCCACGTGCTCTTCTGAATTTTGGCAACGTCACTTCCGGGGTGACCGCGTCGAAGATCACCTCGACCGGCATCCCGATTCGCAACTGATCCGGCGGACAGTCCACCACCGACGCGAGCAGACGCACCCCTTCGTCCATCTCGACCACCACCGGTGCATACGGAGTGTCGGACTGGAAGGCCGGATGCAAGGCGCGAGCAACCACCGTCCAGGTAAAGACCGTCCCGCGACCGCTGGCTTTCGCCCACTCCCAGTTCCACGAGCCGCACTCGGCACACATTTCCCGCGGCACATGACGCCACGCGCCGCAGTCGGTGCAGCGCTGAAAGCGCAGTTCGTGTTGCTTGCACCAGTCGTAAAACTCCTTCGCCAGGCCGTCCAGCACGGGCAGCGGCTTGTTGAAAGGTGTGGCCGTCTCGGTCATCGCAGAGCCCCTCGAAAATCAGGTTGTTAGGTCGTTATGTTGTTGGTTGTTCCGTTTCTGCTGATGACATACTTTACCTGGCAACCTCACAACCAACAACGTAACAACTTGTCCTTCATCGTCGTAGAATCGCAATGCTGCCGTCGCCGAAGTCGCCCCATCCGGTCACGACACCGATCTCGGCATCCTTCACCTGGCGCGGGCCGGCGTCATGGCGAAGTTGCCGTACGGCTTCGACGAGGTGATTGATCCCCAGGGTGTGCGCCTCGGACAGCAACCCGCCATGGGTATTGATTGGCAGTTCTCCGCCCAATTCGATGCGCCCTCCGGTGACGAACGGCCCGCCCTCGCCACGCTTGCAGAAGCCGGTCTCCTCGATCTGTTGCAGCACCTCGAAGGTGAAGCAGTCATAGATCTCAGCGAAGTCGGCGTCCTTCGGCGTGATGCCCGCCATGGCGAAGGCCCTGGGGGCGGCGATGGTGAGCCCCGTTCGGAAAATGTCTTTGCGGGTGGTGATCTCGTCGGCCGGGTACGGCTGCCCGGCGGCCGCGCCCATCATGTAGACGGGGCGATGTTTGAGATCGCGCGCCCGCTCGGCCGACGTGACCACGTAGGCCGCCGCACCGTCCGTCTCCAGGCAGCAGTCGAAGAGCCGGTACGGATCGGCGATGAACGGCGACTTGAGGTAATCTTCGAGGGTCATGGGCTTGCCACACATGACCGCCTGCGGGTTGAGTTGGGCATGGTTGCGCATGGTGACGGCGATCGTGCCCAATTGTTCATGCGTGGTCCCGAACTCGTGCATGTGGCGGCGCGCCATCAGCGCGTACCACTGCGGCGGGGCCGTGAGCCCGTGGGGCAGGTAATAGTCGCGTGCGATGCCGCCGCCGGGAAGGGTGGACGCCTCGGCCACCACCTGCCGCGTGCGGGGCCCGGAGTAGCCGTTCCAGCCACCCAGGATGAGCACGCGGGTGGCCGCTCCAGTGGTCACCGCCATCGCCGCGACCTGGAGCGACGCCACCGGCGTGGCGCCACCCATGTGGACCGTGGTCGCAAACCGCAAGTTGTCCACACCCAGATTTGCGGCGAACTCCTCCGCCGTCCCCAGCGGGGCAAACGGCATGATCCCGTCGATCTGGTTATTTTGCAGTCCGGCGTCGGCGATGGCTCGGCCGGCAGCCTGGAGCTGCAGGCCGAGATTCGTCATCCCGGAACCCTTCCCGCGCGTGTACGCGGTCTCGCCGATCCCGACGATGCAGGCTTGGTCTTTCACCCCACCGCCCTCCGCACCGCTCAGCGCTTCTTGGCCTTGGCCGGTTTGGTCGCCTTGGGTGCGGGTGCCGCCTCCGGCATCTTCACCCGTTTCGTCGGCTCGATCTTAGCCAACTTCGCCAGCGTCAGCCCGAGGAACTTGGCCCGCATCTCCTCGGTGATTTGCGGGTACCCCCACTTCTCCTGGAGTTCCTTCGGCATCTGGAGATTCCGGACCCAGTTCACGATCCGCGGCATGTCGTCAAAGCCGAGGTCCTGGCCCATGACAATCTTGTCGGGGCCGACCCACTCCAGGGCTTCGCCAAGCATGTGGTAGCCGCGATAGGGCGACCGCTGTAACCAGCCGATGATCCCGGACATGCTGACGTACAGGTTGGGGTGTTTGCCCGCGAGTCCGAACAGTTCCTCGTGATACGGCCAGCCCATGTGGTAGGCGATGATCTTCAGGCTGGGGAAATCGAGGCACACGTCATCGAGCTGGATCGGCAGGGTGTGCTTGCAGGTATTGGGCGAAACGTAGGCCATGCCGGTGTGAATAGTGAGGGCGATGTCGAGCTCGCAGGCCTTCTCGTAGAACGGCCACATACGGCGGTCATTCAGCGGCCCTTCATCTTCGGGCTGGTACACCTTGCACAGCTTGGCGTTGGCGTTCTTCACCAGATAATCCAGTTCCCAGATGGCGTGCTTCACCCCGCGGCGGAGGATGGGTCCCACCATGCATTCGAGGTAGATGCGATCAGGGTACGAGGCGATCTGGTCGATGATGAACTGATTAGTCGAGAACGACGCCACCCCGGCGCTGGTGTCCAGCATCCCTTCGCGCAGGGCGAAGCAGACATCCACGCCGGCGATATCCATCCACTTGATCAGTTCGGAGGCGAGCGGTGGCGGCGCCGCGGCCCCGCCCTCCATTCCATGCCCGGCCCAGGCCCGTACTACGCCGTCGACACTCTGCCACCATTGTTGGAAGCCCGGATAATAGCCGAGCTCGTGCAGCGTTTGCGGATTCATCAAATGACATTCGGTCAACGCGACGAAATGATCTGCTTTGGCCATGCTCTCCTCCTTGTTCACTTCGGTGCGATCTCCAAGGTCAGACGGAACAAAACCGCGGAAGGGGTCTTGGGCTATGCTCTCTTCTCCTGAATCAGCGTCCACAAGCGTTTGGGCGTCGCCGGCACCTCTCTCGCCTGCACACCGAGCGGCGCCAGCGCATCGTTGATGGCGCACATGACCGCGGCCGGCGCCGTGTGCATGGCCCCTTCACCACAGCCTTTAGCGCCCAGCGGGGTGAACGGCGATAGGGTCTCAAGCGATCGCTTCTCCGTCATGGGCGCGTCGTAAATCGTCGGCAGAAGGTAATCCATGAACGTCGAGGTGAGCAGTTGACCGTCTTCGTCGTAGATATACTCCTCCAACAACGCGGCACTCACTCCTTGCGCAACGCCACCTTGAATCATTCCCTCGACGTTCGCCGGATTCAGGCGCGTCCCGCAATCGTCAGCGATGAAGTACTTGAGGATCTCCACCTTGCCGGTCTCCGGGTCCACTTCGACCAGCACGAGGTGACAGGCGTTGGCGGCAGTGAGGTAGCTCTTCGCCCGACCCTGCTCGTCGGCCACGGTCCGTCCCGGGGCTGTCCACACGTAAGTTGCCTGGGGGTTTGGATCGACGTCGGGCGGCAAGAGGTCACTGCGTCCGAGCATGGCCCCAGCCACTTGAGCAACCGTCATCGCGGCCTCTGGCATACCCTTTATGCGCAGTTTCCCGTCCATCAACTCGACATTGGCGGGATCGGTCTGCAGCAAGCGCGCGGCCACTTTCACCAGCTTCTCCGTCAGCAACTGGGCCGCGCCCAGTACGGCTCCGGTAATCGCAACGCCGAGGCGACTTCCGCCCGGACCGAAATGGGGCGGGGCAGACACGCTGTCGAGCGGCACCAC
>JAGDMS010000204.1 GCA_017860575.1 Deltaproteobacteria bacterium
ACCGGGGTGAACGTGCGCTCCTGGAGAACCCGCAGCAGCTTTACTTGCAGCGACAGAGGCAGCTCGCCGATTTCATCGAGAAAGATCGTTCCGCCGTCGGCCAGACGGAACAGGCCCGCCCGGTCGCTCACCGCACCCGTAAACGCGCCCCGGACATGCCCAAACAGTTCGCTCTCGATCAGGTTCTCCGGAATGGCCCCGCAGTTCACAGGCACGAACGTCCGCTCGTGGCGCACACTGCGAGCATGCACCGCGCGGGCGACGAGTTCCTTGCCCGTCCCGCTCTCGCCGGTCACCAGCAATGTCGCGTCACTCCTCGCGGCCCGGTCAATAAACGCGCGTACGCGCACCATCGCTGGGCTGGTTCCGATCAGGCCCTCCCTCGCGTGGTCCTCGTCGTCGACCGAGGCGATGATTTCCTCCGCGGTCGGCAGCATCCCCTCGTTCTCGAGACGGTGTTCCAACTGGCACAGTGCCGTGACGTCCTGCAGGACGTAGAGGGCGCCAATGGGGTTGCGGTAGGTATCGTGGAGTACGACCGTTGAACAGCGCACGGTAAGCTGCCGGCCGGAATCGATAGCGTGCTGAAATTGCGTCGGCTGCGCGCCCGTCGACGATTGAAGGAACTGCAGACGGCCCGCAACGGTCTGTCGGAGGGGCGCAAAGATGGTGCCGATGTCTTTGCCAAGCGCGTCCGCCATTGGAGTGCCGGCCAGTTGCTCGGCGATCTCATTCAATGAGGTGACGTGCCCATCCATATCAACCGTGATCAGGGCACTCCCGATGTGGCACGCCAGGGCCTCCTGCAGCGAGGCCAGCCGATCCCGTTCCGCCTCGCGTTGGTGCAGCAGCTCTTCGGTTTCATGCAACCGGCGCACCAGCACCGTGGCGAGAAATGCGATGAGGTAAAACGTGACGTTGGTGATCCGACCGGCGCCGGACGGAACGGATAGTCCGGTTGCGCCACCAAGCCCAGATTCAGCGCCAGCACGAGGGCCGCGTAGGCAATCGACGACGTGGACGCTGCCACCGTTGCGCCCGGCGTCGACAGCATCATCGCAGCGTTCACCACGACGAGGCTGTACAGGAAACCAAATGGGCTGTCGGCACCTCCGGTCACGAAGATCACGCCCGTCACCAGGACCACATCCAAGGCCACCTGCAAGTAGGCAAACGCAACGAGCCGCCGCAGACCCGAAAGCAGCACTGCCGACAGGATAGTCACGCCGTACGTGGCGACGACGGTCAGCAACAGCAAATCGATCGACACCGCGTACTGGGTCTGTTCGCGCCGCAGGCAAGCGAATGCCAGCAGTCCAAGAAAGACCGACACCAGCAGGACGCGGAAAAACAGCGCCCACTTCAGTCTGCCGCGCAGCGCTTCCATGGCATCGCAGGCTGAGCAGCGTTTCCGAATCAACCGATCACGGATCCGAGTTTGAAGATCGGCAGATACATGGAAATCACCAGCCCACCAATGACGACGCCCAAGAACAGGATTACCATCGGCTCCATCAGCGCCGTCAAATTCGCAACGGCGTTGTCCACCTCATCCTCGTAGAAATCGGCGATCTTCTGCAGCATGGCGTCAAGGGCGCCCGTCGCCTCACCGACCGCAATCATTTGACACACCATGGGAGGAAATACCTTGCTCTCAGTGAGCGGCTCGGCAATCGTCTTTCCCTCGCTGATGCTCACCCGCGTCGCCAGAACGGCGCGCTCCACAACCTTATTGCCGGCCGTCCGCGCGGTAATGGCAAGCGCGTCGAGGATTGGAACGCCGGACGACACGAGGGTGCTCAGGGTGCGCGTAAAGCGCGCCACCGAGGACTTACGGATCAGGTCGCCAAATACCGGCAGCTGAAGAAAAAGGTGGTCGAACGCTATGCGCCCGCCTTCGGTCCGATAGAGTTGCCGGCAGGCGACGCCAGTCGCGATCGCAATCGCCGAGATGTACGGGTAATACGCAATGGCGAAATTACTCAGATTGATCGTGAACTGTGTCGGCGCGGGCAACGCCTGGCCGAAACTCTCGAATAGTTCCGCAAACACCGGAATCACAAAAATAAGCAACACGGCCGTCACACCCACGGCTACCGTGACGATGGTTGCCGGATAGATCATGGCCCCTTTGATCTTGCTTTTGAGCTTCTGGGCCTTTTCCATGTAGCCCGCCAGCCGGTGCAGAATGGTATCCAGAATACCAGCGACCTCGCCCGCCGCCACCATGTTCACATAGAGATCGTCGAAGAGTTTCCCGTGCTTGCGTAACGCATCGGTGAAGGTGGAGCCGGACTCCACCTCCTCCTTGATCTGCCGGATGATGTTGCGGAACTTCTTGTTCGGGCTCTGGGCGGCAAGGATGTCGAGACACTGCACAATGGGCAGGCCGGCGTCGATCATCGTCGCCAACTGTCGGGTAAAAATGACGACGTCCCGCGGTCTGACCGATTCTCCGAAGCCGGGAATCGTGATCTCTCGGCTGAGCCCTCTTCCCCTCTCTCTGATTTTCGCTGGAATGGGCTGGATGCGCTGCGACCGCAGCCGAACCAATACGGCATCACGGGTCGGAGCTTCCATCTCCCCGGTCAGCACCTCCCCGCGCGCGGAAACACCCTGCCATTGAAAAGTCGCCATTTTTTTGACTCCACGTTACGTCAAGATCCACAGAAACTCATTGACTTCCTTGGCTTCGCATCCTTCGAACAGAAGCCAAAGCACGTGGCGTGCCAATTGCGTCAGCGACGCTTGGCAGGTGGCATGGCACCCAACATGGAGCGAACCTCGTCCGGCTCGGTCGCGTGTCCCATCGCTTCTTCGTACGAAATCAGCCGGCGTTGAAAGAGGTCGACCAACGATTGGGTCATGGTCTGCATGCCGAACTTGATTTGTCCGACCTGCAATTGGGAGTAGATCTGATGAATCTTCTCTTCACGGATCAGGTTGCGTATGGCGGGATTGGGGATCATCACTTCCACCGCGAGCACTCGCCCTTTCCCGTCCAACCGGGGGAGGAGTTGTTGGGAAACGACGCCTTGGAGCACGAGGGAGAGTTGCGCTCGCACCTGCGGCTGCTGGTTCGAAGGAAAAATGTCGATAATACGGTTAATTGTCTGGACCGCCGAGTTGGTATGGAGGCTCGACAGCACCAAGTGCCCCGTCTCGGCCACAGTCAGTGCCGACGCAACCGTCTCCAGGTCGCGCATTTCACCGATCAGTACAACGTCGGGGTCCTGGCGTAAAACATGCCGGAGCGCCTCGGCGAACGTATGCGTATCGGCAAACACCTCCCGCTGATTGACCAGGCATTTGCGATGCTCGTGGACGAATTCGATGGGATCCTCGATGGTCACGATATGCTCGTGCCGTTCGCGATTGATCCGATCGAGCATTGAGGCGAGCGTCGTAGATTTGCCGCTTCCCGTCGGACCGGTAACGAGCACGAGTCCGCGGGGCAGCTTCGTCAACTCGGCAACCACTGGCGGCAGACCGAGGTCGGCCAGGCCCCGCACCTCGTACGGTATGAGGCGGAAGGCGCCCCCGACGGTCCCCTTTTGTAAGAACAGGTTGCCGCGGAAGCGGCTCAAGCCGCGCAACCCAAACGAGAAGTCGAGCTCGCTGTGTTCCTCGAACCGATGCCGCTGGCTGTCGGTCAGCAAGCTGTAACAGAGGCTCCGCGTTTCATTTGCCGTCAGCGGCGGGAGCGGCAACGGCGTCAACGCACCATCCACGCGCATGAGCGGTGGACTGTCGGTGGACACGTGCAGATCCGTCGCCCCATGCTGTACCACGTATTCCAGGAAGCTCTGGATGCTGAGGGAAACGGCAGGCTCCGATTGATCGATGCCGGGAACGGACATTTCTGGCGCCATGACACGACCGCCTAATCCGGCATGGTCACACGTACCACCTCGCCGACGGTCGTGACCCCCTCTTTCAGCTTGGTGATGCCCGATTGTCGCAGCGTTTTCATCCCGAGGCCGACGGCGCATCGCTTGATTTCCGATGCCGATGCGCCATTGAGCACCAGATCCCGGAGTTCCACGCTCACCGGCATCACCTCATAGAGGGCGACCCGACCGCGGAAACCGGTACCGTTGCATTGGGAACAACCGACACCTTGGAAGCAGGTGAACGAACCGATTTCTTCTCGCCGCATTCCGATGTCCAGCAGCGCCTGCGGTGGCAGCTCTACCGGCGCCTTGCAGCCCGTGCAGATGACCCGTGCCAGACGCTGCGCCATGATCAGGTTCACCGACGAGGCAACGAGAAACGGCTCGACGCCCATATTGAGCAAGCGGTTGATGGTCGACGGCGCGTCGTTGGTGTGCAACGTGCTCAACACCAGATGCCCGGTGAGTGCCGCCTTGATGGCGATCTCGGCTGTCTCGAAGTCGCGCACCTCGCCGACCATGATGATGTCGGGATCCTGTCGGAGAAAGGCGCGCAGGGCATTGGCGAAACTGAACCCGATCTCCTCGTGTATCTGCACCTGATTGATGCCGAGCAGGTTGAACTCCACGGGATCCTCGGCCGTGGAAATGTTCGACCCGATTTTGTTCAGTTCCGACAGTGCGGAGTAAAGCGTCGTCGTCTTGCCGCTGCCGGTCGGGCCGGTGACCAGCACCATGCCGTAGGGTTTCGAGATGGCGTCCTTGAAGTCGTTCAACGCCGCATCCTCGAACCCGAGTTTTGTCATGTCGAGCTGCAGGTTCGACTTATCGAGCAACCGCAGCACGATCTTCTCGCCAAACAGCGTTGGCAACACCGAGACGCGGAAGTCCATCTCCTGACCGCGGCCCAGCTTCAATTTGATCCGGCCGTCTTGCGGCAAGCGCCGCTCGGCGATGTCCAGCGAGGCCATGATTTTGACCCGCGACGTGATGGCGTTCTTCAGCTTGACGGGCGGGCGCATGATCTCCTCAAGCACGCCGTCGACCCGCAAGCGCACCCGGAACATGGTCTCATATGGCTCCAGGTGCACGTCGCTGGCGCGTCGCTTAATCGCCGAGGTCAAGATGGCGTTGACCAATCGGACGACCGGGGCATCTTCGGTCGCACGCTCGAGTTCCTTGAGGTCGACCTCGTCGGCACTCTCAACGAGTTCGACGTCCTCACCTTCGAACGCGCCCAGGACCTCATCGTAATTGGACCCCTCGTAGTATTTTTCGATCGCCGCAGCGATCGACGACACGCAGGCAACCGCAACCTTGACATCATACCCGGTGAGGAACTTGACCTCGTTTATCGCCACCAAATTCGAGGGGTCTGACATCGCGACCGTCAGCGACGAACCGCTCAAATTGATCGGGATGAGATGGTGCCGCTGGACCAGCGTGGAGGGAATGAGCCGGATCACCTCCGGCGGCACGTTCAAGTCGGAAGGATCGACCAGCGAAAGGCGGTATTCCTTTTGGAGACACGCGGCAAGGTTGGCTTCGCTGATGAAACCCAGCTTGACCAAGACGGAACTGATCGGCGCATCGCCGCCAGCCTGCTCCTCCAAGGCCTTGCTCAGCTGCGCCGACGTGATCAGCCCGCGCTTCGCCAACAGCTCACCCAACCGTGTACTCATCGTCCCGGTTGCCGGACGCTAAACCGGCTTCGTGCCGCTAACGGTACTTCGGGAGGGCCATCTTGTCAATTTTTTTAGACGCCTCGATAAGAGCGCGCCCCGTCCCGGGCGGCGTGCCATGTCGCTAGTCCATCGAAAAACCCTGCCCGATGCTTCGACACGCTACCAATGAACCGAACACTTGCGGTCCACCGCGTCGCATGCAGAACGGTTCCCCTCCTTACCAAGGAGGGGCCAGGGGAGGTTGGACAGGTCGCGGCGCGTCGACCTCCCCCATCCCCCTCCTTGGTAAGGAGGGGGTTCATTGGCCCAACCAATCGGCGCCCTGCTGCCGATCGGAGGCTCAGGGGTGAGCGGATCCCCTCGCCAATTTCAAACGAATGGTTCCGCTCACCCCTAGGTTTGTCGAAGGGTGATTCAACCTGTCTGGACGGCGTGGTTAATCCTTCGTGCCAGAGTCAGCGCCCACCCCCAGGGCCGCGTGCGCGGCGGCCAGGCGCGCGATCGGCACCCGGAACGGCGAGCACGACACATAGTTGAGGCCGATCCGATCGCAGAACATCACGGATTGCGGGTCACCGCCGTGCTCCCCACAGATGCCGATTTTCAGCTGCGGTCGCACGCCGCGCCCCTTCTGTACAGCCGTCCGCATCAGCCCGCCGACCCCCTCCTGGTCGATCGACTCGAACGGATCCTTATCGTAGATCTCGAAGTCGCGGACGTACGGGAGCAGGAAGCGGGCGGCGTCGTCGCGAGACACACCCAGGGTCGTCTGGGTTAGGTCGTTTGTGCCAAACGAGAAGAACTCGGCAACCCCGGCGATGGCGTCGGCGGTGAGCGCCCCACGCGGCACTTCGATCATTGTCCCCACGGCGTACTTGAGGCGGACACGCTTCTCTTTCATGACCTCGTTCGCAACCCGCCGCACAATGTCTGCTTGCAGCTGGAGTTCTTTCACGTGGCCGACGAGCGGGATCATCACCTCAGGCTCTGCGGCTTTGCCCGATTTGACCACATTGGCCGCGGCCTCGAAGATGGCGCGCGCCTGCATTTCCGTAATCTCGGGAAAGATGATCCCCAGACGGCAGCCGCGGAATCCCAGCATCGGGTTGAACTCGTGCAAGGCCTCGATCCGCTCGCGGATGCGTTCGACGGGAATGCCCATCTCATGCGCCAGCGCCTCCTGTTCAGCGGCGGCGTGCGGCAGGAATTCGTGCAGCGGGGGATCGATCGTCCGAATCGTCACCGGCCGTCCGCCCATCTCTCGGAAAATCCCCTCAAAATCCTGGCGCTGCAGCGGCAGCAGCTTCGCCAAGGCGGCCCGGCGCTCCTCCAGCGTTCCCGCCAGGATCATCTCCCGCATGGGACCGATCTTCTCTTCGCCGAAGAACATGTGCTCGGTGCGGCACAAGCCCACTCCTTCGGCGCCGAACGCGATGGCGTTGGCGCACTGATCCGGCTGATCGGCGTTGGCGCGCACTTTGAGCCGCCGCTCGCGGTCGGCCCACTTCATGAGCTGATCGTAGAGCTGGTACCCCGGTGCGTGCTTCGGGTCCAAGCTCCGATCGACCAGGACGCGGACGACCTCACTCGGCTCCGTCGCGATCTCGCCCAGAAAGACCTCGCCGGAGGTCCCATCAATCGAGATGCTGTCTCCGTCCTTCAACGCCACGTCGGTTCCCGTGACGCGCATCTGGCCAGCCGCGTAGTCGATCAGTAGCGCGTCGCAGCCGGCGACGCAGACCTTGCCCATTTGCCGGGCAACCAACGCCGCATGGCTGGTCATGCCCCCACGGGCAGTGAGGATGCCCTGGGCCGCAGCCATGCCGCGGATATCCTCGGGGGAGGTTTCGATGCGGACCAGGATCACCCGCTCTCCTCGGGCCGCAGCAGCCTCGGCGTCTTCCGCATGGAAGGCGATGCGACCGGTGGCCGCACCCGGCCCCGCGTTGAGTCCGCGCGTCAGCAAGCGCTGGTCGCGTACGGCCCGCTCCTTCTCCGCCGCAACAAAGGTCGGACGCAGCAGCTGATTGAGCTGTTCGGGCTCGACGCGCAGGAGCCCCTCGGCGGGCTTGATCAAGCGCTCGCGCACCATATCGACGGCAATGCGGATGGCCGCCGCGCCGGTGCGCTTGCCCACCCGACACTGCAGCATGTAAAGGCGGCCCTGCTCGATGGTGAATTCGATGTCCATCATCTCGCGATAGTGCCGCTCGAGCGTGCGCCGGATCTTCGCCAGCTGCCCGTAGATTTTGGGGTTCTCCCGTTCGAGATCCGCAATCGGCAATGGCGTGCGAATCCCCGCGACCACGTCCTCGCCTTGCGCGTTCATCAAGAACTCGCCGTAGAACACATTCTCGCCGGTGGCCGGGTCGCGCGTGAAGGCCACGCCCGTTCCGGAATCATTGCCCCGATTGCCGAACACCATGGCTTGCACGTTGACGGCGGTGCCCCAGCTCTCCGGAATGTTGTTCATCTTGCGGTAGGCAATGGCACGATCGTTCATCCACGAGCCGAACACCGCACCGATGGCGCCCCAGAGCTGTTTGTAGGGGTCCTCGGGAAAGGCGACACCACGACGCTCGCGGATCGCCGCCTTGAATTCTCCCACCAGTTCTCGCAGATCGTCTGCGGACAGCTCGCTATCGAGGCGCACGCCGCGTTCGTGTTTTTTGCGCTCGATGATCGCCTCGAAGGGGTCGATTTCGGTCTTCGATTCCGGCTTGAGGCCGAGAACGATGTCGCCGTACATTTGCACAAAACGGCGGTAGCAGTCGTAGGCAAAGCGCGGGTTGCCGCTCTGGGCGATCAGGCCCTGCACGGTCTGATCGTTGAGGCCGAGGTTCAGAATGGTGTCCATCATGCCGGGCATCGAGGCGCGGGCACCCGAGCGCACGGACACCAGTAGCGGGTTCTTCGCATCGCCAAAGCGGCGCCCGAGATTCTTTTCCATGCGGCCCAACTGCTTCTGGACCTCCGCCTCCAATCCCGCCGGATAGCGGCGCTGGTGCGTATCGAAATAGGTGCAAACTTCGGTGGAGATCGTGAATCCCGGAGGCACCGGCAGACCCAACGCCGCCATTTCGGCCAGGTTGGCGCCTTTGCCGCCGAGCAATGCTTTCATGCCGGCGTTACCGTCCGCGCGGCCGGCCTCGAACGCAAACACCATCCGCTTGGTCGCAGCGCGACGCTGCGCCTTCACTGGCTTTGCCGCACCGGTCTTCGCAGCGGGCTTGCCTTTGCCTTTCATCGTCTTCGCTCGTCGAGTGTTGGCCATATCCTCTTCCCTCATACCTTTCTTCGTTTGTTCACAATGACGTGTGGTGTGCCGCCGTCGCGGCGGCGTGACCGACCGCGCTCACCGTGCCGGTGGCGACCACGGCAGGTTGATTCGGCGTCGCAGCTCATCCGCCAGGCGATCGATCGGAAGGCGTTCCTGCTGCATCGAGTCACGATCCCGTAGGGTCACGGTTTGGTCTGACATGGTTTGGTGATCGACCGTGATTCCCCACGGCGTGCCGATCTCGTCCTGGCGGCGGTACCGTCGTCCAATCGAACCCGCTTGGTCGTATTGGACCGGGAAATGCGCCGCCAAGAGGTCGCGCACCGCAAGCGCCCTCTCCGGCTGACCATCCTTCCGCAGCAGGGGAAAGACGGCGGCCTTCACCGGTGCGATGCGGGGATGAAACCGGAGGACGACGCGCGCCTCCCCTTCCGCTTCATCCTCATCGTAGGCGTCGACCAAAAATGCGAGGGTGGCGCGGTCGGCACCGGCGGCCGGCTCGATCACAAAGGGAACGAAGCGCTCCCGCGTTTCCTCGTCGAAATAACTGATATCCTTGCCGCTGTATGCCGCGTGCTGCTTCAGATCAAAGTCGGTCCGATTGGCGATCCCCTCGAGTTCAGACCACCCGAACGGGAACTGATATTCGACGTCGACGCACCCCTTGGCGTAGTGCGCCAGTTCGTCCTTCTCGTGCGGCCGCAGGCGTAGATTGTGTTCCCGAATGCCCCAAGTGCGATACCAGCTCAAGCGGGTGTGGCTCCAGTATTCGTACCACTGCTCATCGTCGCCCGGCCTGACGAAAAATTCCATCTCCATCTGTTCGAATTCCCGCGTGCGAAACAGGAAGTTCCCGGGCGTGATTTCGTTGCGGAACGACTTGCCGATCTGCGCGATGCCAAACGGAATCTTTTGACGTGAAGCGTTGGCCACGTTGAGAAAGTTCACGAAGATGCCCTGCGCGGTCTCCGGGCGCATGAAGACCACGCTGGCGGATTCCTCCACCGGCCCCATGAACGTCTTGAACATGAGGTTGAACTGGCGAACATCTGTCAGTTCCCCGCCACATTCCCCCGGGTGTTTGCTCGGCTTT
>JAGDMS010000205.1 GCA_017860575.1 Deltaproteobacteria bacterium
AAATCCCCCGCCAGGATCCGCTCCATCATGGGCTTCAGTTCGTCGGTGGTCAGGGCGGTGAGGAAGCCGAAGTTCCCGAGATTGACACCGAGGATGGGCGTGGCGCGCGGACGCATTTGGCGCGCCACGCTGAGCAGTGTCCCGTCGCCACCGAGGACGATCACCAGATCCGCCACGGCGATGATCTCGCGTTTGCGCACGCCGCGGCTACATCCCAGTCGCGGGGCGTCCTCGTCTTCAACCAACACGGTGATGCCGCGTCGTCCGAGCCAGTCGATCAGTTCGCGCCCCAACTCCGTCGCGCGCGTGCTATCACGCTTCACCACCACCCCGATGGTCTGCATGGCACGACGTTACCACAGGCAGCGCCATCAGGGCTACCGGCTCCAGGACCGCGATACCCGGAACCACCCCGGGAAGGATCTCAGTGGGAAAGTTGCGGCAACAACCGGTGGAGCGAATCGTACTGGAATGGCTTCGGCAGCAGCGCGACAAATCCCCTGGCAGCGGCCTGGGTTTGCAGGTGAGTACTGCATGAGCCGCTGACCATGATGATCGGCACCCGCGGATGTACCGCATGGAATCGGTCGGCAAACGAGAGGCCGTCCGTTCCCGGCATGTCGTAATCCGTCACCACGACGTGGACCTCGCCGAGCCCCCCAAAGGCCGGCACGTCCTGCGCTGCGGCGTACTCGATCACCGCATAGCCGTCGTCACGCAGATGCTCGGCTAGCGCGCTCCGAAAACCCTCATCGTCGTCGACCAACAGGACGACACATTCATGATCCGCATTCTGTACGCCATAGGGGCGCGACGCCAACGCGTGTCCCATGGCGCCCCATCTGAGCAAATCCAATGCCGCGGCCGCCCGCCAGCACGTTTGCGCATACAATTGCACCGCGGCTGCAGCGATTCACGCTTCTTTCGTCCCAAACGGGCGAATCCATTCCGGATTTTGCGGAAGCCCGCTGCGGGGAGGCCCCCCGATTGAAGCCTCCCCTGGACGCGTTCGGATTGCGTCCGGCTTTTGCGGCCGATGGCCGCTCACACTAGGGCGTCGGCAACCAGTTCCATGACGTCGAGCGCTTTGACCTGTTCCTCCATGTTCTTCGACTTGAGACCGTCGTCGATCATGGTCATGCAGAAGGGGCAGGCAACCGCCACCGCGTCGGGGCTCGTTTCCAGCGCCTGCTCCACGCGGCGGATATTGACGCGTTTGCTGGGTTCCTCCTCCATCCACATGCGTCCGCCCCCTGCGCCGCAACACATACCGAACTTGCGGTTGCGCTCCATCTCCCGAATTTCGACGCCCGGCAGGTGGCGTAGGATATCGCGCGGCGCGTCGAAGACATCGTTGTAGCGCCCAAGGTAACACGAATCGTGGAAGGTGATCGCCTGGGCGCCGTCCCCCTTGAGACGGATCTTGCCGCTCGCGATCAGTTTCTGGACGAACTCGGTGGCATGGACGACTTCGTAGTTGCCGCCGAACTGTGGGAATTCGTTTTTCATGGTGTTGAAGCAATGCGGACAGTTGGTGAGGATCTTCTTCACCTTGTAGCCATTGAGCACATCAACGCAGGCCTGCGCCATCGCCTGGTAGAGATACTCGTTACCAATGCGCCGGGCGGTCTCTCCATTACACAGTTCCTCCTCGCCCAGAATGGCGAAATCCACCCCCGCCTTTTTCAGGATCTTGGTCAGCGCGATCGTGGTACGCTTGTTGCGCTCGTCGAAGGAGCCGGCACAGCCGACGTAAAAGAGAAACTCCGCCTCCGGATGGTCCGCCATGCGCGGCACGTCGAGGCCCTCCGCCCACGCCGCGCGCTGACCGGCATCGACGCCCCACGGATTGCCCTGCGTCTCCATCCCCTTGAAAGTGCGGGTCAATTCCACCGGGAAGCGCGACTCCTCCTGCACCAGGTGGCGCCGCATATCGACAATCTTGTCGACGTACTCGATCATCACCGGGCACGCCTCCTCGCAGGCACGGCAGGTGGTGCAAGCCCAGAGCACTTCGTCGTGGATCAGTGCGTCGCCGACGATGTTCTCGCCGACGGTCACCGCCTCGGCTTCGGCACCGTCGCCGCCTACCGGCTTGATGGCCAGCAACTGGTCCTCGTGAGCATACAAGTAATCCCGCAGGTTCAAGAGCAGTTGTCGCGGGGCCAGTTCCTTGCCGCTCATGGTGGCAGGGCAATGCGAGGCGCAACGGCCACATTCGGTGCACGAGTACATATCGAGCACCTGTTTCCAGCTGAACTGGTTGATGTAGGATGTGCCAAAGCGGGCGGCGTTCTCCAGGTCCATTTTGTTGAGCGCGCCGCGTGGCTCGGTCTTGAGGAAGAAGACGTTGGGCAGTGAGGTGATGATGTGAAAGTGCTTCGACATCGGCAGCAGGTTGATGAACACCAGGATGACGCAGTTGTGCAGCCACCAACCGAAGTCGCTGAAGAACTTGGCTCTGCCGCCGAGCAGCGAACCGACCAGGGCGCTGAAGGGCTGCCACGCGCGTTCGCTCTGCACCAGCGCGCTGTCGTGCTCGTACGCCATGCGCCCGCCGTCGTACAGCAACCCACCGATCATGATGCAGCCGATGAAGCAGAGAATCAGGTAGGCTTCCCAATGCGAATGCCCAGCCAGCTTTTCCTCCGCCGGCTTGAACCCGTAGAGCCGTTGGGGGTGAGACACCCCCCAGCGGTACAGCGCGACACTGATCGCCCCCAGCACCACCACTTCCATGATGTCCTTGAGGAACAAATAGGGACCGCCGAGCAGATGGGGGCTCAACAACGGCAGGTAGAAATCGTCGATGTAGGCCCGCCCGAACATCGTGATCACCTGCACCGCGAGAATGGTGAAGCCCCAGAAGATGAAGAAGTGCATCCAGCCGGCGGCCTGCTCACTGATGCGCGTTTCCGGTCGCGGCTCGCGCTGCACGAACTTCTTTTGCCCGAACGCGTAGATGAGCACCGCCTTGACCCGCTCGGGAATGTTGTCGAAACGGTTGAGCGGCGTAACCTTTTGCAGGACGGTGAAGCGCCGGTAGATGGTGCGCCCGAAGTACCCCAGTGCAACGACGACCAACACGCTGAAGATCAGCGTACTCATAGTTCTACCTCCGACGGGTGTGCGCGGTCCGCACTTCGCCGGACTCCTAAGGTAAAACCCGAAGCAATGCAAGGCAGGGCCCGGCGCTGGGCCGCCGGAGGGTGGTGCCTTCGCGCCGCCGTTTTCCTCGTGTCATTCGCCCTCCACGCATGCACGCCGCGCCCCGAGGTCGTGATCCATGCGGCGACGGGCCCGGTGCGCGTCCCGGTGGAAGTGGTGGCCACGCCGGATGCGCGGGCGCACGGACTCATGTACCGTCGCGATCTGGCACCGGACGCGGGGATGTTGTTCGTCTTCCCGAACGAGACGCCACAGCACTTCTGGATGAAGAACACACCGTTGCCCCTCGACATGGTGTTCATCGGAAGGGATCGCCAGGTCGTCGGCATCGTCGCCGACACCCGCCCCTTCAGCACCAATCCGCTGGGGGTGGCGGCACCGTCGCAGTTTGTGCTGGAGGTGCATGCGGGCTTTTGCGCTCGTCACGGCATCGACACCGGGGCCCGTGTCGACTTCATCCACGTCCCAAGCACCAGCCAGTAACACCTCTGACCGGCAAAGATCCAATAACCGTCAATATATTACCGGCGAAGAATTCCCGTCGCTCGCGTAGATAGCGCCCGACCGTAGTTGGGCACTTGGTACGTGACCTGCTCATGCACCCTCCGCAGATGCGCAAAGCAACGCACATGCGGGATAGGATCGCTATGAGAGCACGCGTACGTCGTTTGGCACAGGTGGCCTCCGTGGCCTGCGGATTGATCGGTTTGCTGCGGACGTCCGCAGCAGGCACCACCTTCGTTGTAATGGACGAGCCGACATTGGTTCGTTCCTCCACGGTGGTGCTCATTGGCACGATCACCGCCATCGAGTCTGGTGTGACACCCTCGGATGGTGCGATCTACACGTATGTGCACGTCCAACCGGAGCGGATCATCAAAGGCACGCTCGGACTGGACCCATTGGTGTTGCGCGAACCGGGCGGCGCTGTTGGCGAAGAGCGCCAGGTCATTTTCGGATCGCCCGAGTTCTGGGTCGGCGAGCGCACGTTATTGTTCCTCTCGCGCAACCCCGACGGCACCCTGCAGACAAACAGTCTGGCCATGGGAAAGTTTACGCTCGGCGTGGATGCCGCGGGCCATGCAACGGCGGTGCGCGACTTGGGCCACGGCGCGTCGCTGTTCGTGCCGCAAACCGGCGCGATTGTCGACGCTTCCCGTGAAACGCAGCGCTTCCTTCCGATGCTCAAACGCGTCCAGCAGCTCGCCCGCGCCGAACGCCGCGTGCGTCGTTCGGACGATCCGATCGTGTCCGTCCCGAGCGAATTGACCGACACCCCCACCCGCTTCCAGGACGCCTTCACCTTCCTCAGCAACCCACCGGCACGGTGGTTTCAGCCGGACAGCGGCCAGGCTGTCGGCTTTTATATGGATTACACCGGTGACCGCACTTTGGGGTTCACCAGCACCCTGACCGCGATCAATTCCAGCCTGGCCGCGTGGAGCACGGTCCCCACCTCCAGTCTGGTGCTGCAGAATTTCGGTACCACGGCGGCAGCGCCGTTCTCCCCGTGCGACATGAATCGCATCACGTTCAACGACCCGTACAATGAAATCACCGACCCCAGCGGATGTTCCGGCATACTGGCGGTGGGTGGGTACTGCAACGGTGGCACTTCAACGGTGGTCAACGGCACCACCTTCAACCAGATTGTCATCGGCAAGTTGACCTTCAACAACGGCTGGGGCGGCTGCTGGTTCTGGAATCAGTGCAATATGGCAGAGGTGGCAACGCACGAAATCGGCCATACGATCGGCTTCGGCCATACGAGCGATTCGACCGCTACCATGGCCGCCTACGCCCATTTCGACGGACGCTGCGCAAGCCTGCGCGCCGATGACATTGCTGCCCTCAGCGCCGCCTACCCGCGCAGTGGCACGCCAGCGCCGACCTCCACGCCCACGCGGACGGCGACCCTGGTCCCAACTGCAACGCCAACACCAGGCATCCTACGAGTGGCAACGCAGGCGCCTGTCCCGACCGCCACAGTTGCTGGCGGCACGTCAAACGACACCTGCGACAACGCAACCGTGATTACAACGAGCGCGTATTCCGCAACGCTGAACACGACCACGGCAACAACAGCAGCTACAGATCCCTATCCGTCATGCAACTACTGGGCGCGAAATAAAACCGTTTGGTACCAGTACACGGCGCCGGGCAACGGCACAATCGTTGCCGACACCCAGGGGAGCACTTACGACACCGTCCTCTCCGTCTACACAGGTTCGTGCGGGGCGTTGAGCCCGGTCACCGGCGTGTGTAACGACAATACCTCGTACCTGACGGTGCAGTCGAAGGTTTCGTTCACAGCGGTAGCCGGACGGACGTACTATTTCATGATCAGCGCGAGCTATTACGGAACCGGCGGCACGGCGACCTTCCATCTCGCTTTCAGCGGTCCCACGCAGCCGAGCGCCCCAACCCCGGCCAATACGCCAACGCAGATCACCGTGCCTTCCCCAACCCCTACTGCGCGTGCGGTCGCACCCACGGCCACAGCGACGACACCGCGCGCGCCGACGCCCACGACTGCTTCCGGAGCGGCGAGTGACACCTGCCTCAACGCGGTTGTCATTCCGACGTCCACCAACGCCGCGTTTACCGCCAGCATGAATACCATAACCGCGACAACGGCAAGCACGGATCCGTACCCATCCTGCAACTACTGGGCGCGAACAAAGACGGTCTGGTACCAGTACACCGCACCGCGCAACGGAACGATCGTCGCCGACACGTTCGGCAGCAATTACGATACGGTCCTCTCTGCCTACTCGGGCTCGTGTTCGTACCTGTTCCCGGTTACCGGCGCCTGTAGCGACAATGCATCGTATCTTACGGCTCAGTCGAAGGTCTCGTTCGCGGCGGTAGCGGGCAGGACGTACTATTTCATGGTCAGCGCCACCTATTTCGGAACCGGTGGCACGGCCACGTTCCATCTCTCCCTGATCTAAACACCCGCCCCTTGCTTCTCCCTCCTAACGCGCTTTTCCCCGTCGCTCGGCCCGTGTACAAGGTGCCGAGTGACGGGGGTGGTTGATGGAACTGCGCCGCAAGCTCTTCTGGGTCAGCATTCTGTATTTTGCCGAGGGGTTCCCCTTCGGTATCGCCATCGACAACCTGCCGGTATATTTTCGCGTGCACGGCGTGTCGTTGACCGAGATCGGCCTGATGAGCCTCCTCGGCGCGCCATGGACTTTGAAGGTTCTGTGGGCACCGCTGGTTGACCGTTTCGGTTCCCGCCAGTCCTGGTGCGTGTCCTGTCTGCTCATCATGGCAGTCGTGCTGACAGGACTGCCGTTTTTCAACCCATCCACACCAACCCTCTGGCTGTGGGGTGTCCTGTTGCTGTTCACGACCGCATCCGCAACGCAGGACGTTGCCATCGACGCCTACACGATCGGGTTGCTGCGGCCCGGCGAAGAGGGCGTCGCCAACGGCGTCCGCGTTTCGGCCTATCGCGTCGCACTGATTGTTGGCGGCGGCGGCTTGGTCATCCTCGCGGCTCCCCTCGGGTGGACGGTGGTGTTCTATGCGGGCGCCGCGATCTTGGCAGGGCTGGCGGTGCTGGTGGCACGCAGCCCGAGGTTGACGATCCCAGCCGCGGATCCGCAACAAAACTGGTTCCAGCCGCTGGTCCAGTGGCTGGAACGGCCCGGCGCGCCGATGATCTTCTTGTTCGTCCTGACCTACAAGCTCGGTGAAAGCAGCATGGGGCCCATGATCAAGCCGTTCTGGGTCGATCGCGGCCTCAGCCTCACGGACATCGGGTTGATCTCGACCACACTGGGTGTCGGCGCCAGTATTCTCGGTGCACTGGCAGGCGGGGTCTTGACGACACGCTGGGGCATCTTCCACGCCCTGTGGTGTCTCGGTCTCGTGCAGGCCTTCTCCCACTTCGGCTATGTGGCGGTAGCGCAGTTCGGTCTCGGCCGCCCCGCGATCTACGCGGCCTCACTGTGCGAGAGCTTCGCGGCGGGCCTGGCTACCGCCGCGTTCCTGGCGTTCCTGATGCACATTTGTGACAAGCGCCGGGCGGCCACCGAATATGCCCTCTTGTCCGCGATCTTCGGGTTCACGCGCTCACTGGCCGGCGCCTGCAGCGGATGGGGGACCACCCACCTCGGTTACGCCACCTATTTCTTCCTCACCTTTCTGCTGGCGCTTCCCGCGTTCGCCTTCCTCCCTTGGGTGAAGGTCTGGGCCGGCACTGACCGGCACGCCGAACCCTGAGCGCCAACTCGGCGCGTGGACGCCAGACATGGGTGTTTGCGCCGCGCCCCGTTTTCCGGTACCAGCCCAGGCGATGAAGCTGCTGCGGTCAACACGGGCGCGCCGGAAGACTTCGGGCGGAGCGTGGGGTGCCGTGCTCGCTATGGGATCGGTCCTGCTGGTGAGTGCGTGCGGCCTACGCCTCGGCGAATACTTTTCCAGCGCCGACGGGAAACAACTCTATCTGAGCGCCTGCGCCCCCTGCCACGGCGCGACTGGCAGCGGTGACGGTCCGGTTACCAGCGCCCTGAAAATGCCCCCCCCGGATCTCACCCAGCTGGCGCGCAAGTATGGCGGACAGTTCCCGCGCGCCATGGTCGTCGAGACGATCGCAGGCGAGCACAACTTCGCCGCGCATGGGACGCGAGAAATGCCGGTCTGGAACCAGCGCTTTGGCACGGGCGGCTTCGGTGCACCAGCCGTCGCGTCGGTCTACGCGCGCCGCAACATCGAAGCGCTCACCGACCACATCGAATCCATCCAGCGCCCGAACCGGTAGCACGGGTCACTTTCCAACCTTGCGAACCACCTCCGCGCACTGGTCCAGGAGCGGTAGAATCGTCTCCCGCGACGCAGGAGGCAACCCGAATATGAAATGGTCGACCCCGGCCTTGCGGAACTGTTCCGCCACGGACGCATCGATCGGGCTGCCATAGGTTGCGACGGAGATCGACTGCGGATCGCGGCCCGCTCGTTCTGCACGCTGGTGCAAGTCGTTGATGCTCGCGGCCAGATCGGTCGTCCGCCCGGGAATCGGCATCCAGCCATCACAGTAATCAACCACCCGTTGCAGCGCCGCCGGCGTGTGGCCACCCAGAAAAATTGGCGGATGCGGCTTCTGCACCGGCTTCGGCCATGACCAGATCGGGTCGAAGTTGACGAATTTCCCATGATACTCGGCGGCATCGTCGGTCCAGATGTGCTTCATCGCCTCGACCCGCTCGCGCAACAACGCCCAGCGCGTCGCAAATTCGGTACCGTGGTTCTCCATTTCTTCGGCGTTCCAACCGCCGCCAATGCCGAACATGACACGCCCGTCGGAGAGGAAATCGAGACTGGCGACCTCCTTGGCCGTGGTGATGGGATCCCGTTCGACCAGCAGGCAGATGCCGGAACACACCTTCAGCGTTCGGGTGACGGCGGCCGCCACCGCCAGTGCAACGAAGAGGTCGTGGGTATGCCAGTACTCTTGAGGAAGTTCCGGACCGCCGGGCCAGGGCGAACGGCGGCTGGCGGGGATGTGTGTGTGCTCCGGCAACCAGAGCGATTCCAAGCCGCGATCCTCGGCTCCACGCGCGAGTTCGTCCACACGGATGGCAAAATCAGCAGCAAACATCGTCATGCCAAAATGCATGGCTTTCCTCCCGGTTCTCACCATGCCAGGGTGGCGGACTTTTCGCCACCGCGGTTCACAGCCGGACAAGCAACGTGATATGGTTGTGCGCGGTAACGGCCGCGAACAAGGAGACAAGGGGCATGCTGATGAGATGGGCGCACCTGACGATGCGAGGTAACCTGCGGTTTCTCGCCGTCGGTGTTTTCGTGATTTCAACGGCGGCAGTCTCCGGGGCGCAGACCACCGCCACTGATGTTTGCGTCATCATGACCGGCAGTAACGGTCAGGTCAGCGGGTTGCAGCTCGATCTGGGTTGGGATCCCGCCTGCATGACGGCTGAGCGTGGTTCCG
>JAGDMS010000449.1 GCA_017860575.1 Deltaproteobacteria bacterium
GTTCCGCAGGCAGTCCCTGAGCGGCGAGGCGCCGGCTTCCTGGCTGCGCCACACCGACTGCAGCTTTTGTCCCCACGTAGTGAACAACGACCGAGTCCACCGTGCCTTTCGCTGGGTCCGGCCGGCACGAGCGGTCCTGACGGCACGGCTGCGAAAGCGCTGAGATGCAGCACCTCGTAATCAAGCCAACGCTTGCGTGTACGGCGCGTTGCCCCACCTGCGCCGCCCGCCGTGATTTGCACCGACACGCCAGGAAAGACGGGCAGCTCACCTTCGACGATTGGGTCAGGGTCCTCGCCGAGGCACGGGATCTCGGGGTCTGGGAATTCACCATCAGCGGCGGGGAGCCGACCCTGTATGAAAGACTCGTGGAGCTCGTCCGGATTGGCCGCGTCTACGGCTGGGTGGTGCGGGTGAATACGAATGGCAGCCTCATCGACGAGCCCCTCGCCCGGCGGCTGTTAGATGCCGGGCTGAATTACATCGATGTCTCGCTCTATGGGTCGAATCCGGCGGTGCACGATCCGATGCGTGGCCGGCGAGGTTCGTGGCAGGAGGCGACCGCCGCCATCGCGATGCTCACTGAACTGGCGCCGCGGTACCCGGGTTTTCGGGTCATGACCCAGACAATCCTCTGCCGGGAAAACTACCTCGATTTCCCCGAGTTGCTCCGCCTGCACCACCGCTTGGGGTCGACCGGCCTGCTGGTGTCGTACCTGGAAGGGGACTTCGAGGGCGAGCACCTGCTCGACGAACGGGAGATCAAACGATTCCGCGAAGAGGTGCTTCCGAGCATCGAAGAGGTGGTCCGCGGGTTTGATCGCACCGTCCGGGCCGCAGCACTGTCGCAGCTCCGGGGGCTCTTTTCCCCTACCATTCTGGCGGACGCGAACTGGGCGCGCGGATGGTACCGGCCCGATCGGGGGGACTGCCAGGTGCCACGCGAGCAGGCGTTGGTGCTTGCGAACGGAGACGTGCATCCGTGCAACATCGTCGAATACACCCACGAACCCGTGATGGGAAACCTCTTGGAGGAGCCGCTGACGGCGGTGTGGAACGGGTCGCGTTGGCACAATTTTCGGCGCGATCTTCATCCGCAGTGCGAGTGGTGTCCGATGCAGCTGCACACATACGTCCCGTTGCGGTTCGGTAGCCGCGGCGTGGCGGTGGCGCGCTGGGCGCTGCAGGTGGTGCGGCTCGGCCATCTGGAAGCCACACTCTATCCGTGGGGTCGGAAGCAGCTCACACGGCTGCGGCGACGCGTGCGGACTCCCGCGCCGGCGAGCCGTGACGCCGGGCGTAGGCCGCCAGAAACACCAGCACTGTAATCCAGACGAGGGGTTCGCCGATGGTGTACGGCAGGTGCCACGGAGACGGGTAGAGGTGCAGGCGCCCCGGCGCGAGTTGGCCCGCGAGGGTGATGGCCAGGAGGATGCCGGCGAGCACATCGGTGCCGTCTTCCTGTTCACCACCGTTGGCAATGCGATAGAGCGCGATCATGGCGGGAAACACCAACAGGTCATCGTAGAGTTGATGATAGGTCCACAGGCGCGCGATGATCGCCGAAACGCCGACGACGATCCAGAAGTCCGCGTGACGATGCCGAAAGACCCAGACGCCGCACAACGCGAACGTGGCGGCCGCGGCGACGAGCGTCCACCGCTGCAACCCCAGCAGGGACATCCAAGCGGCAAGGCTCGGCGTCGGGTCGGTGCCCATTACTTCCGCGCTGAACGCGGCGAGATCCCGGAAGAGCTTGACCAGGCGGTCGGGTTGGAAGGATGCCGCGAACAGTGTGAGCGACACGTATCCGGCCCCCAACAGCAGTAGCGGGCGCATGCGGCCCGGGACAAACAGGGCGACCCAGAATATCGGAGCCGTCACACTGGGTTTGATCGTGGCGAGCAGGAGCAGCGCGGTTGCCGTCAAATCGCCGCGCCAACTCGGTGTCCGACCGCTCCGAATCAAGAGCAGGCCGCAGAGCATCGCGGTCAGCACGTGGATGCCCAGTTGACCGTTGCCGATGGTGATCGGAGCGGGATAGGTCGAAACGAAAATCAGGGCAATGAACAAACGTTCGAGGGTTGTCTCCGCCCTGGACTCCCGGATGGCGACCGCCGTCAGCGCGGCGACGGCGATGGCGGTCGTAAATCCCCAGAACCAGCGCGCCTGCCACGCGTCCAGCCATCCCACGAAGGGCCATAACAGCGCCTGACTGGCCGGCGGGTAACCGGCGTGGGAGGGCCCGGTGTAGACCGGTAGCCCGGCAAACCAGCGTGCGACGTCACCGTGCCGGAGGCGCAGATCAATCCCCCCGAGGCGTTCCGGATCGCAGAGCAGACGCCAGCCCTCGCTGCGGAGCCGCACGCATGCGCCGACGAACATGAAGCCGACGGCGAAGCGCAGGACGGTCGTTGCATTCGGCCGCCAGCCGGCACGGATCTCGGGCCAGGTGGGGACGCGGCGAGTAGGTTTTTGAGGCATTACTCAATGAGGTTGTAAACGGTTAATCGACACATGCAAGCCGGCGGGTACTGTGCGGCAAGAGCGGCTGTGCGGACCCTGAAAGGCATCGCTTGCCATCCCTGGCTCGACCGATGCTTTTGCAGTTGTGAGAACTGGAAACGCATTAGCCTGAATCAACGCGTGGCACCCCACGACTGGCCCACAAATTGCCGGCGTTTTGCCCCCTGAGGAAAGGGCTCCTCACGGTTGCGTGTGGGCGAATCGTCCTGATGCACCAACCCAACGGTGCCAACAAGGAGGCGTTATGGACATGGTAGGGTTGATCATTCAGCTACTTAGCGGTGCCGCTGGCGGCAATATCGCCGGGGCAGTGCTGAAGAAGTTCGATCTTGGTCCCGTTGGCAACTCCATCGTCGGCATCCTCGGTGGCGGCCTCGGTGGCCAGATACTGCAGATGCTCGGCGCGGGCGGCATGGGTGCGGCGGCAGGGGCGGCGAGCGGGCTCGACATCGGCGCCATTGTAGCCAACGTCGCCGGCGGTGGCGTCGGCGGTGGAGTGCTGCTGGCGATCGTCGGTGCCATCCGGCAGCAAATGCAGAAGTGATTCTAACCGCACCCTGATAAAAGGGTGCAGCGCACGGCGCTCCCGCCTGCCGCGTTATCTGGTGTTCGCTCTGGTGATGCGACTGCGTCAGGGGTGCTCGTGTGCCCGCGTTCCCGCGCGCACGTTCCACCCTATCTAGGCGGCATGCCCACTGCCCATCAGACGAGCACGTTGGCCTGACCAGCGATAACCACTGGGTGCCTTAACTCACAGTATCTGTCAGTGGGGGCACGGACGCTGGATCGGAGATCAGTGCGCTAGTGTGCGACGCAGGAAGGCGAGCATCTGCAGATCCGATTGTGCCTTCACCGCGTCGTCCCGGCCGACGACGTAGCCGGTGCGCACACAGGACCGCAGCGCCGCAGCG
>JAGDMS010000450.1 GCA_017860575.1 Deltaproteobacteria bacterium
CGCGACTTCGTCGAGTGGTTTGCACGCTACCAGGCGGCAAACGGCCGGGTACCGTGTTGCGTCGACCGGCGCGGACCCGATCCGACGGTGGAACACGACAGCATGGGCGAATTCATCTATGCGATCGCCGAATACTACCGGCACACCCGGGATGGCGGATTCGTCTACGACATGTGGCCGCATGTCGTACGCGCGGTCGACTACCTTTCCTCCTTGCGCCAGCAACGCATGACGGCGGCCTTCCGCAGCATCGAGAAGGAGGCCTTCTACGGCATCTTGCCGGAGTCCCTCAGCCATGAGGGTTACTCGTCGAACCCGGTACACTCGTACTGGGATGATTTCTTTGCTTTGCGCGGTTTCACCGATGCCGCCAGTCTCGCCGTCATCGTCAACGACGAGGGGCGAGCAAGAGACTTCGCGCAACTGCGGGACGCTTTCCGCCAGGATCTGCTCGCGTCGATTGCCAGGAGCATGGCGACCCACCAGATCGACTACATCCCCGGCAGCGTCGAACTCGGCGACTTCGATCCGACCTCGACGGCCATTGCCTTGACCATTGGTCTCGACGCCGCCGACCTGCCGAGCGCGGCACTCCGGCGCACCTTCGATCGCTACTTCGACGACTTCGACAAGCGGCGGCGGGGGGAGACCGATCTGCCCGCCTACGCCCCGTATGAGTTGCGTAACGTCAACACCCTCGTGCGTCTCGGCCAGCGTGAGCGGGCATTGGACGTCCTCAATTTCGTCCTGCTCGGACAGCGGCCGGAGGCCTGGAACCAGTGGGCTGAGGTGGTGTGGCGCAACCCTGCCGATCCGCATTTTATCGGCGACATGCCGCACACCTGGATCGCGGCGGAGTTCATTCAAGCCATCCGCACCATGTTCGCCTACGAGCGCGAATCGGACCACTCCCTGGTGCTCGCAGCGGGCATCCCCGAGTCCTGGGTGCGGAGCAAGACCGGGGTCGGGGTGCAGCGGCTGCCGACGCACTACGGTGTCCTGAGCTACAGTCTGCGCAGTGAAGGCTCCAACGCCATGATGCTGCGACTCTCCGGAGACGTGAACATGCCGCCGGGCAACATCGTCATCCTGCCGCCACTGCCGCAACCGCTCAAAGCCGTCATGGTGAACGGCAAGCCCGTCGAGACGTTCACGTCCGACAGCGCCGCCATCAGCGAGTTTCCGGCGGAAGTGCTGTTCGAATACTAAAGGAACGTTGTTAGGTTGTTACGCGCCGGAAGATGGTCTTCCAGGAACGTCACAACGTCGCAACCGAACAACCTACCAACGTGCATGTCAGAAATGATGCGTCCAGCGCCCGATCATCCGTATGCCTTCGGGGCGGTTCTCCGCCTGGGTTTCGAAATAGGCGTTGAAGAACAGGTGATCGTTCTGGGAGAAGCTATACAGCACGCCGGGGCCAAGGCCCACCACCTGCTCGCGCGAACCGACGATGGTGTTCCCGTCAACCTCACTGTTGGTGAACTGCTTGAGGTAGTAGCCATTGACCCCGAGGCGCAGCTGCTTCGGCAGCACCTCGTACTCGGAGGCGAAATTGATGTGCATGGCCTGCCCCGCTTGAGTGTCGTCGGCGCCCGGAAAGAATGTCGTGTTGGGATCGTCGTTCTTGGCGTTCCACAGGTAATGCAGCCGATAGGTGGCAGTCCAGCCGGGCAGGATGAAGGCCGTGCCGGCCCAGTACGGATTGAACGAATAGAAGTTTGAACCCGCGTTCAGCACGCGATCGTTGTCGTAGCTGCCGGAGGGCACGAGGTTCTCCAGCTCGATGCGGTGCATGAAGATCGGCCCGTTCGGCCCCATGATGGGGTCCCATTGAATGAAGGGGCCGATGAGGATGTCCCCCAGCCCGCTGTTGGCGGTGAGCACGGGGACCGGCCCCGGCGTAACGCCCACCGTCACCACGGGCACAATCACGTCCATACCCCACTTGCCACCGAACAGGATCGGCTGATCAGACTGATAAATAAGCTGGTTGACGCTGGCCGTTGATTCGACGCTGCCCAGCAGGGGCGTCTTGTTGCCGTGCTGGTCGCGAAATCTTCCTGCGGAGTAATACTGAATATACTCCTGGAAGTAGAGCCCCGGCCCGGCGGGTGGGCCGCCATCGAGAAAGCTCGTCAGCCCGAGGTTCACCGCCGGCAGCGGCTGCTGGGCCACGGCCCCCACCGGAAGCAGGCTTGCGGCGGCCAGCCCCATGATCACGCTCATCCATTTTCGCTGCATGTCCCCCTCTTCTCCCTTCCCGGCGCAATGCGCCGCGGTTCTCCTTGCATACTTGGTGGAATTTTTACATACCCGTGGCACCTGCTAGAGGTTCTGACGCGAAAGGAGTCCCCCGATGTCGAATCAAATCAAGTACACCCTCGACGAAAAGCAAATCCCGACGGCGTGGTACAACATCCAAGCTGATCTGCCGCAGCCCGCCGCCCCGGTCCTACACCCCGGCACACATCAACCCATCGGACCAGGCGACCTGGCCCCGCTCTTCCCCATGGGGCTCATCGAACAAGAGGTGTCGACACGGCGTGAGATCGACATCCCCGGCGAAATCATCGACGTATACCGCCTGTGGCGCCCGACTGCCCTGTATCGCGCCCGCCGGTTGGAGAAGGCCCTCGATACCCCGGCGCGCATTTACTACAACTACGAAGGCACCAGCCCCTCCGGATCACACAAATCCAACACCGCCGTCGCGCAGGCCTATTACAACAAGGTCGAAGGCACCAAGCGCATCGCTACCGAGACGGGTGCCGGCCAGTGGGGATCCGCGCTCGCCATGGCCTGCCAATTCTTCGGCATCGACTGCAAAGTCTTCATGGTCAAGGTAAGCTTCGAGCAGAAGCCGTACCGCAAGGCCGTCATGGAAACGTTCGGGGCGCAGGTCACCGCCAGCCCCAGCCGCGAAACCGCCTCCGGGCGCGCCATCCTTGACAAGGACCCGAATTGCAACGGCTCCCTCGGCATCGCCATCTCCGAAGCGGTGGAACTGGCCGCGCAGAATCCGACGACCAAGTACGCCCTCGGCAGCGTGCTCAATCACGTGCTCATGCACCAGACGGTCGTCGGCCTGGAAACCATCGAGAAGTTCAAGCTGGCGGAGGACTGGCCCGATGTGATCATCGGCTGCGCCGGTGGGGGCTCCAACTTCGCCGGGATCGCCTTCCCGTTCATCGGGCGTAAGTTGCGCGGCGAGGATAAGGGCGCCCGCATCATCGCCGTCGAACCGGCGGCGTGCCCGTCCCTCACGAAAGGGAGACTCACCTACGACTTCGGCGACACCGCGCATCTGACCCCTCTCGTCAAGATGCACACCCTGGGGAGCACCTTCATCCCCCCGGGCATCCATGCGGGCGGACTGCGCTACCACGGCATGGCGCCGCTCGTCTCGCACGTGCTGAA
>JAGDMS010000451.1 GCA_017860575.1 Deltaproteobacteria bacterium
TGTGCCAGCCGGCGCCCCGCCTCCGACCAGTCGTCCGCGCGTTGCAGATGTTCGATGTCGTGAAAATCGACGCTGTACAGAATGATCCTGGCAGAGTGAAGGCCGCCCAGCCGATCTCGTACCGTTTCATTGATGACACGGTAGTAGGGAACGGTGGACTCCCAGCTCATCCCGCCGATCAGGCCGATGGTTCTCATGCTGGCTCCTGCATGACGACGGACGCTCCACGTCGGCGTTCCGGGCGCGAGGGGGCGTCGTGTCCTAACTGCCCCCGCGACACCTCGTCAGCCGGCGGGTTCGACGTAGAAGTTGTACTGAACGCGCTTGCCATCCGCAGCGTAGATCTCTGTCGGTGTCGGCGGCTCCTGGACCACCGCCTCGATGCACGACGCCCAGAACTCCAGCGCGGCGGAATTGCGCGCGTGCACTTGGAGCTCCCAGGCACCGGGAAATCGACGCCAGAGGGATGCAACGGCCCGGCGGCCGACGCCGAGCCGACGGCTCTCGGGTGCGATGTAGAACTCCGCGATCTGGGACATGGGGCAGCCCAGCGAGGCGGCGC
The DNA here is from genome assembly GCA_017860575.1 of Deltaproteobacteria bacterium. Lineage (GTDB taxonomy): Bacteria > Desulfobacterota > Binatia > HRBIN30 > HRBIN30 > JAGDMS01. The sequence goes on from JAGDMS010000451.1 coordinate 563, forward strand.
CCCGAATCAGGGCGAACCCGACGACCGCGCCGTGGCGCCGAATGAGGAACGGGTAGCGGCCGGGTTCGGACCAATAGGCGTTGAAATACGGATAACTCGCCGAGTCGGGGGCACCGACGGCCACCTCACGGTGCCTGGCGAGCTCGCGCAGGTAGTCGTCGAGGAGTGCCGCGATTACTCCGGCATCCTCCGCCCTTGCCTCGACGAGCTCAATGGGCATCTCGTGGCACTCCGCACCGCCGGCTAACCTCGAAACCCAGCGGCCGGCGGCGGCCCGCTGGAGCAACCCTCTAGGCGCCTGGCTACTTGGCAAGTATCCAGCGTACCGTCTGTGCGACCACGTCACGCTCAAGGCCATTGAAGCCATGATAGGCCCGCGCTTCACAGGGGTCTCCCCGATTCTCTCCCCCCGTGAACGACAACAATTGCTTTCTCGGTGCTTCGCCAAGCTTGCCCATCAGGGCCGGTATGTCGCTGAACGCGCAGTGGCTGCAGCCGTCTTGCTCATGGTGAACCACCAAGACGGGAATGCGCACTTTTCCGAGAGGCATCGCCGGAACCGGCCGACCCTTGTCATCGCTGAGGATGGTTGACGTAAGAACCAGACCGTCCGGGCCCTCTGTTTTCTCAAGCGCGGTGGCGATGAAGGCCGCTGATTGCGTGCCGCGGCTCGTACCCACGAGCCAGACAGGCACCGTCGCCTGCGCACGTGCCCAGGCGATGACCGCCTTGATATCCGCAGCGTGCTCGGGCTTCTGGCGAAAGCCACCAAGGAACGGGGCACTTTGACGATCAGATGGCGCATCAACCACGACTACCAGGAGTCCCTGATCGGCGAAAAGCTGTCGGGTGCGGACGAGAAAATTGCCCTCACCCCATTTGAGTGAACCGTTCGGGGCCACTTGCAGGCCTCCATGGCCGCCCGCAAAAAGGATCACTGTCGCCTTCGGATCTTGGGGGGCGAGGATCAGAAGTCGCTGCGTCACGCCAGGTCTCGTCGGAATATCAACGACACGTTCAGCGGCCTGCGCATTCGCACCGTGGACGAGCACTGCGAGCAGCAAGGCGCCGACCGCATTCCCAAGCAACCTATTCATGGCAACCTCCGCATGTCCCCCGAGACCCTCGCGTCGCCCGCGGCGTCGCGCACGCCGTATGTCTTACCGTCCAGAACCTATTCACCTGAGAAATACCGCCGCTTGATGTCGCGCTCCGAACCCGCCCTGAAGTGCATGGGCACCCATTTGCGCCAATCTTCGAAGAGGTCCTGCGGCTTCCAGGTATTGAATGCTGCCGAGCCGAATTCCTCGATATGCCGCGCCACAGACTCGCGGAAGCGGTGGTGGGCAAAGATGCGCATGAACTCGCCGAAGTAGATATCCGCCACGCGCTTGTCGCCGCGAATGACCACCATGTTTTCGTCGTTGACGTTCACGCTCGCTTCGCTCCAGTTGGCGGAACCGGTGAGCGTCACCGGCTTCATGCCAAGCGGATCGATCAGCATGAATTTCGTGTGCACCCAGTTGACGTTGACGCCGATGGCGCTGGATTCCCGGTACCAGCCGTCGATCCAATCCACCAGGATGCGGGCGCCCAGCGCCATGACGATGTTGGGGTGCCGGCAGATGCGCTGGATATCGGCAATCGCTACCGCGCGCGAGGCCACCGTGCCGCCGTTGACGTACCTGTCCAGCATTCCGAACCGCAGTACGCCGTCGTTCTTGTCGAACACTGGCCGGAAGTCCTTGACGATGCCAAAGGGAAAGGTCATGAACAGCGGCTTCCCTGGCGCGCCGGCGAGGTCTATCCACCAGTCGAACACCCCCCGGCCGCGGTGCGGTGAAAACACCGGGGTTAGCAAATCGGCGTCATCGTCCGGCGGCAGTGCGTTGTTGGTTTCGGCCCAACTTTTCAGGCCGTCTGCGGTCGGATCCGCGGTCAACGCGGTCCAGTAGCCGAGGAACGCCTTGGCCACGACGCGGTCGTGAATGGCGTGCCCGACGTTGAGCTGGCCATGCAAGGCATTGCGGCTCAAGTTCGTGGAACCGGTCCACACCGAGATCGGCTTCCCGGCTTTGCTGAGCACGATGAACTTGTTGTGCATCAGCTTGGCGTTCCTCCGCGGCACGCACAGCGCGCGTATCCCCGCCTTGTCGATCTGCACTTCGTTCGCGGCGCCGGTTTCGTCGTCCTTCGCGTGGTAGACGATCTTCACGTCGGCGCCGGCGCGAGAGGCGGCCCCAAAGGCCGCCAGCACCTCCGGCCATTGCAGCTCGTAAATCGCGGCACGCAGGCTGCAGCTGCCGTCCTTGGCTTTGGCGATGAAACCGAGCAGCGCCGGCAGCAGATCGCGCGCAAGCCACGCGTACGCGGGCGGCCCGGCCTGATCGAGCGTCAGCCCCGGAAAGCGTTTCGCGAACGCTTGCGACGCGATGGCGCCGCGATTGAAGTGGACGTCGTGCGTACCCCCCGACAGCGGCTCGGCCGTAATGGTGACACTGGTTGCCGCCTTCCTCTTCAACGCGCCTGGGCTGCCGTACATGGGAACGACGCGATAACGATAGCGATAGCCGGGCTTCGCCGAATAGTCCGCCCATTGAAATGCCTGGAACGGATGCTCGTGACTGCTGGCATCCTCTATACCGGTGGACGGCCGGATGCTGGCAAACGTCTTGTTGCCTCGCAGCCAGATGGTTTCGTCATCCGTGAGATCTGTCCGCTGGATCGCAAAACCCATGAGACCGTTCGCGTCGGACTCCTTCATGTTGAGCGCCAGGAAGACCACGTGCGTCCCACTAATCGCCCGGACGGTAACCCGCCCCGATACCTTTCTTCGCATCGGTGTCCTCCTTCACTA
>JAGDMS010000452.1 GCA_017860575.1 Deltaproteobacteria bacterium
GACGTCCCGATCGGGAGTTTCCTCAAGTTGACCGAGCGCAACTATGTGCGTCCAGGCACGGCCCGGGCCCCGGACGCCGAGTGGATGCTGACTCCTTCGATCATCGTATTGAGCCGCGGCGGTGCTCCATGACCCGCGGACTATCGGGAAGTGGGTCGGCCTCGCACCCCAACCGGCGAGTCTCGCAGCGGCAGGGCGCCAAGTTCGGGGTGCGCCCAGCCTCAAATGGAATGAGGTCACATACATGAGGAAGCTTTTGACTGAAACCAATGATCAGCTGGTAGCGGCGGTAATGAAAATGACCATGCTGCTGTCAACAGTCATGTCCGTCTTGTTGTTGCTGTCGGCGCAATGCGCGTTCGCGCAACGGGCAGGGCAGGACGTCGACTCCGTGGCGCAGCTCCGAACCGCGCTCGAGCAGGGCGGTTTCGCCGTGCACGCCGGCGTGATTTCGACCGTGGACTGGGCGGGCATGTACTGCCGCGGCGATCGCGAGGATGCCGGGTATGTGAACAAGGCTCCTTACCTGATGATCCAGGTTCCCAGTTCGGCGGACCCTGCGTCCACGGTCGAGAACTTCAAGCTCCGGCCGGACGAGGCCATCGTGCTGATCGGTCCCACGCCCCCGCCGGTGAAGTACTACGGCTTCAACGCGTTTCTCGCGACGAGGTTCTATCCCGACGAGCCTCCCGGAACCCAGCGGAGATGGCTCGTCGCCACCCTCGGAGATGCCATCAACAACGCCACGATCAAGACCACCGGACCGTCGCCCTTCGGCACGCCCGTGGTGATCATATTCACGCCCGACCGCGGAACGGACGCCCGCATCCGTGCGGTGCTGCAGCGTCAGGGCTACCCGCCCGCCCTCGTCAACACCATGGTATTGCCGTCGTCGATACTGAATCTCGGCGAGAGCGACACGGCCGATGAACTCACGCTCAAGATGCGCATCGGCATGGCGGAAGAAGGCAAGAAGGAGATTCTGGAGGCGTACGTCCGGGATGCGGGAACGGCCGTGAAGGTATTGCGCGTGACGCCAACGACGGTCGCGACCGCCCGTCCGTTCCCTGTGCCGCCCCTGCGTGTCCGCGGAACGGGGCAGTCCGAAATGGAGCTGACGAACAAGGTGGAGCAGCTTCGCGCGGGCATCATCGCGGCTAATCCAGGAATGCGTGCCACGGACATCCTTTCGATGCCCGTCGGTTACGAGGGTTATGACTACATCCAGCGGCGCACCGCCCCCGGCGCCGACTCCCGGGACAATGTCTTTCTCGCCGCGGGGTACATCCCCCAGTTCGGTTCCAACCAACGGGTGGCGCTGGCCACCGACGAATTCCTCGTGGTGTATGGCGTCAACCACGTCGCCACCGGAAAGGCTTCGTACGCGAGCGTCAACATCTATGCCAGCGAGTTCGCGAAACTGTCGATCGGGCAGGTCTTCCACGACAAGTTCCCGAACACCGCCGCGCCGTACATGCCGTCGGGCGATGCTGCGGTCAGCCTGCTGTACGCGGTCAAGGCGTCGCGAAACTGTGGCGGTGAACCGAACTGCATTCCTTTGCGCGTGGACGATTGCCCCGTGCTGGAACTCCAGGACAACACTGCCCTGGGCTTCTTCTTTCGCATGTATCTAGAGCCCGCGACCCGGGTGGGCGCCGCGATGCAGGAGATCGTGTACGACCGGGCGATCAAGTTCTCGCCGCGGCGGGACTGAGGCGGCCCGCGATTGCCCACCGGACCCCGGCTCCGGCCGGGGTCTCTTTGCCAACCTCTGCACAGCAATTCCAACTCCATGAATTGACACGGGTTCCGGGTATCGCCCGCAGACTATGGGGGCCGCGAAGCGCGGACGTTCCACCGCGCCAAGCGTCGGGATGTTCCGCTGCTGGCGCCACCGCGCGGCGCGTTGCCTAAAGTCCGAATTGCTTGTTCGTCACTCGGCGCTAGCCTGAACACACGGGGCGGACGACGCGCCGTTCGTGGTGCGCCCAGCCCCAATCAGGGAAGGGAGCTAACCATGCGAAGGATGATTCTCGCGACAGCCGTAGTGCTGACGGCGATCGGGGCACCGCCCAGCGCGTCAGCGCAATCCAATACATTCACCGTTGACTGCAACCGGGGACAGAAGATCGCCGTAGCCCTGGAACACGGCGATTTCCGCAAGCCCATCGTGATCAACCTGCGGGGTACGTGCCGGGAGTTCGTCACGATCACCCGCGACAATGTCACGTTGCGTGGTGACCCCGCTGCGGAGCTGCTTGCTCCTGCGCAGAACGCCGACCTCGTCACCATCGAGGCGCGAGGGGTGACGCTCGATAGCCTGACTCTGACGGGCGGCCGGTACGGTGTGCGAAACAGCCAGGGACTCTCAGTGAGCATCAGCCACTGTGTGATTCAGGGCACGAGCAGCGATGGTCTTCGCGGATTCGTCGGTGACGCGCGACTCATGAACACGACCGTCCGCAATGCAGGCGGCGCGGGTGTTTATCTGTCCAGAGGGGCATCGGTTGGTATATCGGAGGATTCGCACATCGTTGGCAATGCCGGTGCAGGAATTCATGCGGAACGGAACTCGACGGTCGTTGTCAGCGCGAGCGAGATCAGCGGCAACGGCTCGAACGGAGTTCAGCTGCAGAATGGCTCATTCGGTAGCGTCAGCAGCAGCGTGATCGAAGGAAACGGCACCGACGATGACAAGCCCGGGGCCGGAATTGCGATCAGCCAGTCCCAGGCCGGTATGCTCAACAACAACACCATCCGGTACAACCGTGAGGATGGCGTGATAGTGACCGCCGGTGGCATTGCCACGCTCGATGACAACACGATCGCGGAGAATGGGCAGCATGGGGTCAATGCCTACCTTGGCTCGCTGCTCGTCCTGCACGGTAACGTCATCAGCGACAACAGGTACTCCGGTGTCGTGGGTTATGCACACGCGACCGTGCAGATCGGAGGTGCGACGATTCGCGATAATCGGGGTGGTGCTGGAATCTCGATGATGTACGGCTCGAAGCTGATGCTCGAAGCGCCCACGACAATATCGCAAGGGAACTTCGGGGCCCTCTGGTGCGGCGACCACGAGTCCAGCGTCAACGACCTGAGCTTGCTTGACGCAGGAGGCGACACGGTGTTCTGCACCGGGTATTAGTGACTCAGTGCGCGGTTCGGACAAGGCTCGGTCGCGGTCTGCCGACCTTCGGCGGCACCGCACCGAGCCGGCCTCTCCGAGCCAATGAAACTCCGCGTGTCGATGATTCGCAACCGGTTTCGGGTATCGCCCGCCGACTATTTGCGGCCATCGATGGCTGACCCGCGGACTGTCGGAAATGGGGTCCGCATCGATACTTGCGGAGCGCAAGGGCATGGCTATCCTGCTGTTCCGTGAACTGACCCCAAGGCGAGCCGGGAACGTCCGACCG
>JAGDMS010000453.1 GCA_017860575.1 Deltaproteobacteria bacterium
GTCGCTGAGGATTTGCACAGTGACCTTCCTGCTCGATAGCGACGGCCCCGCGAGTCGTACCAGCTTTCGTTTGAAGGTGTCACCCGACAGCAAGAGAAAGAAAACCAGGAACAGCACCATGGTGGCCTGGACGACATATCCCAGGGCCCCCATGGAACCCGCCCAGAGAAAGTTTCCCGTCTTGAATGCCGACGGATCGTCGATGACGACGCGCGTCGCGGGCTTTTTCGACGCAGAGGGGATGCCGGTCGCACGGCTGGCCGCCTGCTCGAGTTGTTGCGCGGCGCTTTGTACGTTATGCATTGCATCGCGATGGCCCTCCCCCAGCTTGGCGAGGCTCTTGGACAACTGGCTTACGGCTTCCGGCAGTTGCTCGATGATTGCCTGAATCTGTCCGCGCAAGGAGTAGCTTCCAAAGAAGAGCCCCGCCACGACGGCCAGCATCACCAGGCTGGCGCCGGCGACCCGGGGGATCTTGATCCGCTCCAGCCAGACAACGAGCGGATTCAGCGTGTAGGCAAGGAGAATCCCGATTAACAACGGGATGAGAAATTCTTGTGCCCACTCCAGAGCGACGACCACGGCGGTCGTAGCCAAGATGGTCAGCGCCAGACATCGCGGGCGCGCTGGGATTCGGAACCTCGACTCCAAGGTGGTGGCACCCGACCTTTGCTGGGTCGAATGGGCAGGGCTAGCGACAGGTTCCGATTTAGAATGCATGTTGGTAGGTTATGTGCGGGCGGTCAGGAAGCCATCCGGAACGCCGATACCGACGGCCGGCGCCCCCAGCACCGTGGAAAGGAACACTGGCCCGATGGTGGGTCAGCATCGCGTGGCTCCAGTCTCTGAACAGGCTGACCAGTCCCATGCCGGGCATGTTGCGGTTGGGCCAGCCCTTGGGCGCGACGCGCCCGGATGGAAGCCCGGTTCTCCGTTCATCGCTTCTCAAATCACGCCCGGGATATCGCCCAGCCACACCATCAAGACCGCTGGCGACGGTCCACACCCAGGCGCAGCACCCCCGTGCGGCTCGACGTGGTGTAGGCCGATCCCCGCGCCAACAGCGCCGAGGCAAGCCAGGGGCCGCCACCGCCGGCCAACCCGGCCCGGTCACGACGCTCGCAAGCCACAGGGGAAGGCTAGCCCATCTTTGTTATTTCTGATCTTCCCTGCGCACTTGAACCCCCTATTTCCGCCACGGCGGGGCGTGCGGCTCATGATTAACCGGTTTAATGCGAGCTGTCTGTCGAGCTTAGCCGGGCAACCATCGGCGGAATCGGCTAATCATCTGCGGATGCGTGACTACCGACTCAGTCAGCATCAACATGAAACCGGCGAACTGCGTCCCGCCCACCGTGCCACGCGGGACCTGTGCGAGGCCTACCGCATCAATGCCGTGATCCTGCTGGGTTAAGTGTCGATCCGCGGCCGACGTCGCCGATGCCCCGTTGATCGACCACGACACCGTGCGGGACAACTTCAAACGTGAGATACAGAGGCTGCTCGTACGCAACTGCGGCTATTCCCAGAGCCGACTCGGGGCGGCGTACCGCAGAACGCACTGTTGCGCACCGGTAACTCTACTGTGCCGGAAACGCCCGAAAATCCTCGCTTCCCCGACAGATGGCCACGCCAACCCCCCTCGTCGCTCATCGGAACGACCCGGCATCGTACAGGCAGCAGTCTTGTGCCAGGTGAGCGCGGGCACTGTGTCCGAAATCCCCTGGCGGGCCGCGGCCAACCGAGCTGAGACCGGGGGTGACGCCACTGCCTGGGGACGCCGAGCCTGAAAAACCGGCAGCGCTCTGTACGGTAGCGCCCATACGTGGCGTGCGGCGGGGTCTATATTTTCAAGCAGTGAAAGGAGCAGGCGTCTCGACGCAACGGGTGTCGCTGATGTACCCGGCGATCTGCGCGTCCGGCTTTGAGCGAAGCGTGGCGGGGGCGCTCGCGGGTCCCGCGACAGACAGTCAGCGAGCTCTGGTGCAGCGTTTATCGATGATAGCCGCGCCCCGCGTGGTTGAGGCGATACGATGCTGCAACCAGGTGACTCATATCAACAAGTGACAGGTGAAACAGATGAACTGGAATCAAGTGCAAGGCAACTGGAAGCAATTCATGGGCAAGGCCAAGGAGCAATGGGGCGATTTGACCGATGATGAGCTCACCCAAGTCGCCGGCAAACGCGACGCCCTCCTCGGCCTGATCCAGACGAAGTACGGGATCGCGCAGGAGGAGGCCGAACAGCAGATCAAGGACTGGGAGAAGGCGCACTCCTGATCGTTGGTTTCCTTTCGGGAGACTGACGAAGGCCGGAGGTAGACCATGCCGCTCGCCAACGGGCGGCGCCCTGATTGCAAACACCCATAGGAGGCACCCCATGAACATCGAGTTCAGCAATGCCGTCTTGGCACCGGCGCTCGCCCTCTTGGCCGGCATACTCATTCTGCTGGCGCCGCGATTCCTGAATTACTTCGTGGCCGTGTATCTGATCGTCGTCGGCATCGTCGGGCTCATTCCTTTGTTGCAACGTTAGCGTGTCGCGGCGGTTAATCTCAGCCAAGCCCTGAGTTGAGCGCGCTCAATGTGAATTCCGGAGGTTGCTCGATGGACGAAAGACTTGCCGGAACGGAAGCCGGCAGCGACGCCGCAGGAGGCATTTGACCCACTGGTTACAACGGGAGAAAAAGCATGTCACTCGGCACAATCCTACTCATCGTCCTGATCCTGATCCTGGTGGGAGCGCTCCCAACCTGGCCCCATAGCCGTTCCTGGGGTTATGCGCCCAGCGGGGTGATCGGGCTGGTGGTGGTCGTCTTACTGATCCTGGTCCTTCTGGGCCGACTCTGAGCGAAGTAGGCCAGAAGGTGTCTTTGGCAAGACGTCCTGGACCTGGGGATCGAGCTAGCCCCGCGTCCAGGACATCACCAGGGCGCTGACGCCTGGGGCAGCAGGCGACGCTCATGGCCGATCGGCGCCCGGTGGATGCCGCGTACCTCACCCGGTGTTGGGTCCGGTGTTCGGCTTACCTCATTCAACCTGTAGCAAGAGGAGAACAGAGATGAAAAAGTTCATAGCGCTGATGTTACTCGTGTCGATCGCTGGGTTGATCGGCTGTAACACGTTCGAAGGAGCCGGCAAGGATATCCAGCGCGGCGGCGAAGCCGTGAGCGACACGGCGAGAGACGTCAAGCGCGACATGTGACGAGGCGCTCCCGTTCGAGATGCGGCAGTCGCATGGGGTCCATGGGTGCGGCTGCCGGTTCGGGTGCCAAGGGCCGCGACGCGCGTTACTCTGGGAACCCATCCACGCTGGGGGAATATACCTTTGTCCCCGTTTGCGCATCACTCCATGATACTGGCTATTCGCGCAGTAGAATCGCGATACACAATCCCCGCCCGCAGCA
>JAGDMS010000454.1 GCA_017860575.1 Deltaproteobacteria bacterium
TGAATGGGCAAGTCAAGCACTAGAGGTCAACATCCGAGATCAGCCACACGGCCGAAGAACTGTTCACTGGTCGGGTCCATCGCTTCCCTCAAGCCCGGCTCCGTCATGGGCTTCGGCACCATCCCCGACTGTACCGGCTGTGACCACGACGACTTCATCGACTCAGGCGCCCAGATTCCGATCACGTGCGAGCGACTCGGGACGCTCCGCTGCCGGTTCGCCGAGTCGACGGGCGGGCTGCTCCCAAGCCGCTGGCCGGTGCGCGAGCCGTTGCAGAAGTACCACGGGTAGTCCCCAACCCCCCTCGACCATTGCCCCGGCGATGTGAAAATGGAGATCACAGCCAAGAAACACCTCCTCCGTGCTACCTTGGTGTGCGCCCTCGTGGCGACCACTGCGGCCGCGCAGGCCGGCAGTCCCTCGAGCGCCGGCACGGGAAAGCGACCGAACATCGTCATCATCCTCGGCGATGATCTGGGGTTTTCGGACATGGGCGCGTTCGGCGGGGAGATCAAGACACCGAACTTCGATTCGCTCGCCCGCGCCGGCGTGCGTTTCACCCAATTCTACACCCACGCCAGTTGTTCGCCCACGCGGTCCATGCTGCTCACCGGCGTGGATACACACCTGAACGGCCTGGGCAACATGGACGAGTGGACTGCGCCCAACCAGTGGGGCGTGGACGGCTACGAAGGCTACCTCAACAACCGTGTCGCGACCCTGCCGCAACTGCTCAAGGACGCCGGCTACCACACCTACATGGCCGGCAAATGGCACATGGGCAAAGCGCCCGACCAAATTCCCGCCGCGCGCGGGTTCGAGCGCGACTTCTCGCTGCTCGACGGCGCGGGCAGCTATTGGGACATGTGGAATTTCACCGCCGCCACCCCGAGGTCCACGTTCACCGAGGATGGCCGGTACCTGAGAAAGCTGCCCAAGGACTACTACGCCACGAAGACCTACACCGACAAAATCATCGGTTACATCGAGGCGAACCGCGGCGACGGCAAACCGTTCTTCGCGTACGTGTCGCACCAGGCGCCCCACGACCCGTATCATCTGCCACGCGACTGGCGCTACCGGCACGTCGGCGAATACGACAAGGGTTGGGACGCCGTGCGGCAGGAGCGACTCAAGCGCCAGATCGAACTCGGCATCATGCCGGCGGGCACGGAATTGTCCGAGCGCATGTGGTTCGTGCCCGATTCCATCCTACTGGCGCCCGCGTCGCGCGCCATCCTCGGCAAGAAGATGGAGCTGTACGCCGGCATGGTGGAGAACATGGACTTCCACGTCGGGCGACTGATTGAATATCTGAAGAAGATCGGCGAGTACGACAACACGATCTTCATCGTGTTTGGCGACAACGGGGCGGAAGGGACTGATCTCTTCAAGATGATCGCGGGCACGCCCGGCACACGCGATTTCCTTTTCGCCGCGACCCATTGGTCGCAAACCAATCCGAATGCCTGGGGCGACCCAGGTTCATACCCCTGCTACGGCCCGATGTGGGCACAGGTTTCGATGACGCCCTTCAGCCAATTCAAGGGATGGCTCGCAGAAGGCGGCATCCGCAACGCCCTCATCGTCAGCGGCCCGATCGTCCAGCGGGCCAGGGGGAGCATCAACCGCGGCGTCCTGCACGTGGCGGACCTCGTGCCCACGCTCCTTGAAGTGGCCGGCGCCAGTTATCCCAGCAGCGTCAACGGTCAAGAACCGCCGCCGCTCATGGGCAAGTCATGGGTCAGACTCTTGGCGGGCGAGCAAGAGTCGCCGCGCTCCGCCCAGGATTACCTGGCGTGGGAACTGTTCGGTAACCGCGCGGTCCGGCAGGGTGATTGGAAGTTGCGGTGGCAATACAAACCGTATGGCACGGAGCAATGGGAGTTGTTTAACCTCGCCGATGACGCAGCGGAACGCCATGATCTTGCCGCCCCAACAAGGTGATCCTGCCCAGCCGCGTGTTGTCCGAAGGCATGGTAAAGAAACTGCCTGATCGTTACCCGGTCGAAGCGGGTTATCCGCCGCTCATCTACAAGCGCCAGTTCATTCCGCCAACGAACATGATGGCTGACCCGAAGCCGTGATGGCACCCGAATCCATGATCGCAATTCGACGAACCACCCATTCCATGAACGATAAAACCAAACGACGCGGCGAGGGCGGGCACTTTCCATCCGGCGCGCGCGCGCGCCACCTTGCCGCCGCAATCGTCGCGCTAACAATCATCTGCCCGATGGTCGCGCGCGCGCAGGTGCCGCCGCGCTTCTATTGGAAAAGCCTCGCCGGCGCCAATGCCGTGCCAATGATTTTCCAGTCATTGAGCGCCAATGCCAATCCCATCGACCCGGCGCATGTCGTCTCGCCCCATAGTTCCGTCGATGCAAACGTGCTCGTGGCGGGTTACGCGAAAATGCTGCCCCTATTCGACCGCACGCTTACCCTCGCGATCCTGGAGCCGATGGGCCGGATTTCCGGCAAGGTCAGCGTCGCCGGGCTGAGCTACGACAAGGATGCCACCGGATTCGGCGACCCGATGGTGGAGGCGGGGATCAATGTGATCGGCCCCGAGGCCATCAAGAACATCCCCGACCTTTTACGGTACGAGCCGCACCTCTCACTCGACGTGATCGTGGACCTCGCGTTCCCGGTGGGCGAGTACAACAGCGATCAGCCGCTGAACCTCGGCCAGAACCGCTGGTATGGCCGGGTGGGTGCGCCGATCATCTGGCAGATCGGCCCCTGGGTGCCAGGTCGCCGGACCACCTTGGAGGCGCTTCCCTCAGTCTGGTTCTTCAGTGATAACAGCGACTACGTGGGCCACAAGCTGAGCACCGATCCCATGTTCCAACTGGAAGTGCATGTGACTCGCGACTTCGTGGAACATTTTTGGGGTTCTTTTGACACGACCTGGATGGCTGGCGGTAAGTCGACCGTGGCTGGAGTCAGCGGCGATTCGATGGACAACCTGGGCGTCGGTTTCACACTCGGCTACGCGATCAACGACAACCTCTCTCTCACCGCCGGCTACATGTCGACCGTTGCCGACAATGGCCCCGGCGATCTCCAGATAGACGGCTTTCGCTTCTCGCTCACGTACGGCTGGCACCCGATCGTGGAGGGACAGAAGCGGCTGAAAAGCGAGGAATGACCAGCGCATCTGGGCACCGTTGGCGTCGAGCGACGGATCACGTTCAGCCATTGGTATCTGAATCGGAAGAAGCACGGCGAAAACCTGGCGCGTGACTTAACGCAACTTTGGGTGCGGTTGCAACAGGCCGGCGCCCAGGTTGATGCCTGGGCGTTGGACGATTCGTTCCTGCGCGAACACACCTTCGCCTCCCTGCGGACCCGAAGAAGGTCTTTGGTATCCGTTCGGTGAACCGCGTGGCTGACCAGAGCCGCGAATTCGGCTTTGCCAGCAATACCACCCCTCACGCCTCCGCAGCTGGCAGGCACCACCTTCAAGCCGGAAACGTCCGGAGCCCAGCGTTTGGGCCAAGCACAGCCGATAACGCAAGGGCAGGTGCCGCCGATCTGAGACCGTCTCGGGAGGGAACGCGCCCGCGTTCTCTCGTCCGAAGCAAATTGGCCCCCGGTGTGAGGCGTCGTGGCGTTTCACCCCGGGTCGGTGTCGAAGGTGGACCCCACCCCAAGGTCGTTCAGCCATGTGATGGACTCCCGACTTTCACCGCTTGCTGGGGTCACCGTTGGACGCCGAACGGGGTCAGACTTGGACGCCGATTTACAGCACACCTCAAGAACGCGCCCGTTGTCGCTATTCAGCGTGGATTGGTCGCGCTGATGAACCAGGTGCTCGACGGCGCCCATAAGCCGTCGGGCCGCGCGAAGGGCGCGAGCGCTTCCTTGAGCGCCGCGACCACCTGGGGCTTCTGTTGCTCGCCCTCCTCCCCCGCGAGGCGGATGATCTCGCCGGCAGGACCGAGCGCCATCGCGAACTCGATGGCGTCCTCCATGTCTCGGCCGATGCAGATGTCGCAGTCGAAGCGCTCGAAGGTGATGCGCTCGAATCCCGCGCCGCGCAGCATCGTGCTCACCATGTCCGGCCCCGCCATCGAGAACGGTCCCGGCCCGCAGTGCACCTGTTCGGTCTCGTCATGCGACACGACCGGCACGATCTCCTTCACGCGCAGCTCGGCCTCGTGCAGCCACGGATTCTCCTCACGGCGACGCCACACGATCTGCGTGAACGTGCTTCCCGGCTTGAGCGCGTTGCGAATGTTGCGCATCGCCGCACCCGGCATGTCGAAGAACATGGTGCCGAAGCGCGCGAAGGCGTGGTCGTAGGGGCCGCACAGGTCGCCCCACTGCGCGTCGCCAACGAGAAAGTGCGCGTTGTAGACGCCTTCCTTGCGCGCCTCCGCCTCGGCCGCGCGGATGAAGTTCTCGGCGCAGTCCACGCCGACCGCCTCGCCGGCCGGGCCGACGGACTTGGCGATGCGCAGCGTGCTGTCGCCGAAGCCGCACCCGACGTCGAGCACCCGCGCGCCTTCCGGATGGCGGCAGCGCTCGAACGCGGCATCGCTGTGCTGCGACAGCCCGTCCACGAGCAGGTGCTTGAAGCGGCAGAACTTCGTGTACAGGACGGTATTCCAAGCTTCGACGATCACGCGGTTGGTGTCGTCCATGTCTTACCTCCCACCGGGCGGGTCGTTAGGTCGCGCCACGCGGCTGCCGAACTTCGTAGTGCGCCGCGGGGGGAACCACCGCCACCTCGTACTCGTCCGCGGCGAACGATCGCGCCGCCGCTGGCGGGTCAAGACATCGGAACTCATATGCGTCGCATACACCTGAGCCCTTACCGACTCAAGAAGCTACAGGGCCGTCCCCTCATGTGAAATCGAGCCGTGTTGACCCGCGAGGCGCGGCGGGCCACCATCTTATCTGCGCCCCCGTCATCCCATGCGTTCAACGCAATCTCGACGCCGCGCCCACCCCGCTTGAACCCGTCGGCTACAGATCCTCGACCTCGTCGGCCCCGCCGATACCATCGCTCGCGAACGGAAGTGGTGGGTACACCCAGTTTCTGCCGCGGGTACGTACTCCGCCCAGGATTCTTGGCTCGCCCAGCTCCTGCACCCAGGGATTGCCGCTCGTCGGTCTGCAGTTTGTTGGGCGGTTGCCTCAAAAGCGAATTAATCGATCCGCTCCCACACTAACACGCC
>JAGDMS010000206.1 GCA_017860575.1 Deltaproteobacteria bacterium
CTCATCGTCATCGCCACGCATGGTCGGACCGGCCTGTCGCGCATGCTCATCGGCAGCGTCGCGGAGCGGGTGGTGCGTCGGGCCGGCTGCCCCGTGTTGACCGTTCCGCCTGCAGGGAAACAGGGCTGACGATCCGCGACACCGTCCGCACGTCTCGAGGCCGGATTGCCAGCGCGGGAACGCGTCGGTCTCGACCACCTGCAGCCGCAAGAGATCGCAGTGCACCGCGCCGACGAAGACTTCACGGCGGATCCGCAACCGGATGCGCGCCCGATCTTGCGATATCCACACCGTCGCGCATCGCAATCGCAAGACGTCACTGCTACCGATTTTGCAGATACGCGGTTCGATCCACCACGACCGGCAGGTGCCGCCGGCAAGCGCCTGCTTGTCCGCGCCGGACACCACGCAAGGTTGCGCGGGCTGCGTTGGGCTGCCGAGGACCAGGCCGCGAGTCTCCAATCTCGACTGTAGACCGCGGAGCTGGTTCGGCCTGGGATTCGGTGGCCGGGATGGCCAAACGAGGGATGCCGGCTATTATGCTGCAACGGAAAAGGCATGGCCATGGTATGCTGGACATTGCCCGAAACCGCAAAGGCGGCAACCTCGGTGGTGGTCACCTCGTTTGCGGCATCGCCACCCGTGGCCATGGCGCAGACACGCGATCGCGCCGCGACTACATACGGGAGGCGTCGGACGAAGTTTGCCGAGCGTCCGCGCAGGATCGGTCCGGCCCAAGGATGAACGCGTTACAGCGCTTCGACGGTGGAGACAGGAACTGATGCGCTGGCGTCCCGAACGCGGCGGGCATAAAAGCGAGGAACACGCCGGCAGCACAAGCGGCGCCACGCCACGCACCCGGGTGCTAGTGGTGGACGACGATGTGGCCATTGGGGATAGTCTTGCGCTCTTGCTCGACTTCTGGGGCTATGACACGCGTGTGGTGTATGATGCGGAGGCGGCGTTGGAAACGGGGCCGGTGTATCGCCCGCGAATCGTTTTGATCGATATCAGCTTGCCTCGAATGGACGGGTACCAACTCGCCAGGTGCCTGCGGGAGGAATCCGGTGGCCAGGAGCTCGTACTGATAGCAATGACCGGACACAGCGACGACGCACACCGTTGCCGTTCCGTGCAAGCCGGCCTAGATTATCATCTGGTCAAGCCGGTTGATCCGGACGAACTGCAAAAGCTGCTGGCCGCACTAAGCGCCACGGCGGAGGGAATTGGATGATCGGTGAGGATTCGTTGGCTCCAACCTTGCTGTTGGCCATGCCGCAAATGCAGGACCCCAACTTTGCTCGCTCGGTCGTGCTGCTGTGCCGGCACGAAGACGATGGCGCCATGGGCCTGATCGTGAATCGGCGGACGGACACACGTGTGACGTCCATCGCCGTCCTCGATCCGCCGCCGGCACGCGATAATGGGCTAGAGGTCTGGATTGGCGGACCGGTTGACCCCCAACGTGCCTGGCTCCTGCTGGGATACGATCCGGGCACGCGGGGTTCGTTCGAGGTCGGCCACGGGCTGTACCTGTCGGCATCGGCGGGCACGCTTCGGCAGGTGATCGAATCCGAAGGGGGCGAGACCGCCGCGCAGCGGTTCCTGCTTGGCTATGCAGGCTGGGGCGGCGGCCAACTCGAGTCGGAACTGGCGGCATCCGCCTGGCTGACTGCGGACGTCTCGAAATCACTCATCTTCGAAACCCCCGCGGACGAGATGTGGCAGGCCGCGATCCGCAGCCTTGGGATCGATCCATACGCGCTGCAAATGGGTAGCGGCGTCCATTGAGCGGATGGAATTGGTGCGGACGGTCCCCGCTCCCAACGGTCCCCCGCGCCGAACAACCCCGCTTCCGCCCCGACCTATGCGTCTGAGCCCTGCGTCCGCGACTCCCCCTCCGCGCAAACCGCTCTATGCCAATCTCGCTGGCGTCAAAGTCGGCGACGGCTTCCCCGTGCGCATCGTCGGCGTGCTGAACGTCAGTCCGGAGTCCTTCTATCGTGGTTCCGTCGCGCGCGGAACGCGCGCTCTGCAGCGGCGCGCCGAGCGCATGGTCAACGAAGGTGCGGCCATCCTCGATATCGGGGCCATGTCCACCGCCCCCTACCTCGAGGGTACCATCAGTGAGGACGACGAGGTACGGCGCATGGTCAAAGCCATCGACGCCGTCCGACAGGTGTCAGCCATCCCTCTCTCGGCCGACACGCAGCGCAGCCGGGTGGCGGCCGCGGCACTCGATGCGGGCGCCTGCCTCATCAACGACGTCAGCGGTCTCGCAGCGGATCCTGCCATGGCGGGCGTCGCCCGCAGTGCGCAGGGAGTGATCCTGATGGCATCGGAGCAAGTACCCAGTCCGGCACATCCGATCACGGTCATCCTCACGCTGCTGCGGCACGCGTTGCGGCGGGCACGGGCAGCCCGCATCGCGCCCGATCGCATTGTCGTGGACCCCGGGATTGGGTTCTTTCGTCGGGCGGCCCTGCCCTGGCACGCGTTTGATTGTGTCGCCCTCGCCCAACTGTCACGGCTGCGACAGTTGGGGCACCCGGTCCTCGTCGGCGTGTCGCGCAAGTCTTTCCTCGGAAGGCTCACGGGCCGTGAACCCGTGGAAGAGCGCCTGTTCGGCTCCCTCGCCGCGACCGCACTTGCGGTTGCCCATGGCGCCGCCCTGGTGCGCACGCATGACGTTGCGCCCACCCGTGACGCGATCCGGGTGGCCGAGGCCGTTTGCAACGCGTCGGGCTCCGGTGGCCCCAGAGACCGGCAGCGGGCCGCTCATCAGCCGACGCCACCGCGCCGCACGCGGTAGGTCGTCCACCCCCAACCACGTTGACATCACGGAGTCTATGACTCTATATTCAAGACGCATGCAGGAGCCATCCAGGCAGCGCAGCCGGGCGCGGCAAAGCGTGCAACGCAGTTCCATCATGAACGTCGGACGGCGGGTCGACTACGCCATCCGCGCACTCTGCTATCTCGCGGCACAGCCGCCGGACCGTATTGTGCCGCGGGCCGAGATCCAAGAGCGGCAGAACATTCCCCCACACTTTCTCTCAAAGATTTTGCGCAGCTTGGTGGGCGCCGGCTTCCTCTCATCAGTGCCGGGCGCGCGCGGTGGATTTCGCCTGGGACGGCAGGCGCAGCAGATCACCGTTCGCGCGGTATATGAAAGTATCGAAGGGCAGCTGTCACTGGTCGACTGTGTCGACAGTCGCGAAGCCTTCTGCTGCTTCGCATCCGTGTGCACCCAGATCACCATCTGGAGCGGCGCCCAACAGGTGCTGGCGGACTACCTGGAGCGGATTTCCATCCGCGACATCGCAGATCGCCACGGCATGGTGCTGCGCTTGCGTGAAGCGGCGCCGCCAATGCCGCGCCCGATCCTCTAAGCGACCTGAGAGCGGCAGCGCTGCGGGAAGCGCGTTGAGCGGCGCTGCCGCTTCCGCGCGGCAGCGTGTCGTTATTCGCCGATGACCTTGATGAGGACGCGCTTCGTCCGATTGCCGTCGAATTCCCCGTAGAAGATCTGTTCCCACGGCCCGAAGTCGAGCGCGCCCTCCGTCACCGCCACCACCACGTCGCGACCCATCACCTGACGTTTGTGGTGTGCGTCGCCATTGTCCTCGCCCGTACGGTTGTGGTGGTAGCGCTTCGGGCTGGGGTCATACGGCGCCAACTGCTCCAGCCAACGGCCGAAATCCTCGTGCAGTCCGTGTTCATCGTCATTGATGAAGACGCTGGACGTAATGTGCATCGAGTTGACCAGGCAGAGGCCCTCGCGAATACCGCTCTCCTGAAGGGCTTCTTGAACCTGCGGCGTGATGTTGACGAAGGCCATGCGGGCCTTCACGTGCAATGGGAGGACTTTCCGAAAACTGCGCATCTATCGATACTGGCGCGCAACTGCGCGCCGTGCAAGCCGGCAGTGTACCCACGGCGACACGAGCCAGCGCAATCGGGCGTTGCCGCCGGGAGAGAATTTCAATGACGCGTGCTGGGAGGTACGGTACCGCCGCCGGCGTCTGCCAGCAGGCGAATCCGCGGGAGCAGGTTGTGTTCCACGATGGCGGGCCACGCGTAACGGCGTGCAGTCATCTGCCCCGCCTGTCGAATCGCGCACGTGCGTGGCCGGTTGCCACGAAGGTCCTGGTATAGGCTCACGAACTCACGCGGATCCGTAGTCGCTAACACCAGAGCGTTCTGTCCGGGGATGACATAATCCTCCCCGGAGCACCCCGTGCACGCAACACCACCCGCGGCCATGGTTTCCAACCCCACCAGTCCGAACGGTTCGTGCCCGCTGTTGGCCAGTACCGCCGCGGCGCCGCGAAAGAGCACGCAGCGCGCTTCGCAGTCGAGCGGTACGCGCAGGCTGATGATGTCCGCACCGTCGGCGTTGTCAACGCCGTGCAACAATCCCTGTAAGCCACCGTAGGAACCATTGCGCTCCACCACCTTGAGACCGGCGGCCACGGCGGTCCCCAAGACTTCCGCACCATGCGCTTCACAGCCACCGCGGGCAACCAGCAGCGGGCACCAGCCGTGTCGTTTTAACTCCGCGACCGTCTGCACCGCCAGCATCCAGCGCTTGTCCGGATCCCATCGCGCCACCTTCGCCAGGACGAAGCGCCCGCGCAGACGGCTGCGGAACTCCGTGACGGCGGCGCGATCCGGTGGCCGCAAAGCGTCCGCGGACAGCCCATTGGGGATGACCAGGGGCTCCACCCCGAGCGGCAGCATCAGTTGGCGCATGTAGCGGCTCACCGTGGTGATCACCGCGGCGCACGCCAATTGCGTCCAGCTGATCCGCTCAAAGGAAAACGTGTTGTTGGCGTTCCACAGGATCGTCACCCGATCACGGAGGCCCGCTTGCCGGAGCAGCCAATCGAGATGCAGAACCGCATCCACCGTCTGCCACTCCTCGGCCAAGATGACCGCGTGGCGGTCTGGCCCTGACAGGTACGGCACCAGGAGTTCGCGGGTCAGGTATGGCGGTAGCGACTGCGCATAATCTCGACGTTTCCCCTCTTCACCATCGTACACCCCGCCGGGATGGTAGCCGCTGATCCACTGGCACCAGCGGTGCAGGGTAAGACCGTGGCGCGATTCACGACCGGGGAGCTGCGGATCGCCGATGAACCACAGATGGGTATCGAACCCGGCATCGGCCAGTGCTTGCGTCAGCCCACTGACACGGCTGGCAATGCCGCCCGCCTGCGCGTAGCCGTCGGGACCTTCGAACGAGAGCACGTGGACCTGCGTACCGACCGGACTGCCGCAGCCCGTGCGTATCGAATTCGTGCTTGGCGCCATGATTCCAAAACACCCCTTCGCACTCGTCGTATTGGGCTGGGGCGTGCCTTACTGAGGGTGGTGGATTACGGAAGGCGATTGCGAACAGCAGGTTGCCCAGTCGCTCTCCTTCTATCACGCAGAAGATGCCAGCGGAAGATACTTTGTTCCCAGGTCCTTCCCACGTCGTTTCTTCGCGGAGTACGCTTCTTGTCCAGCCACAGTAGACAGCAGCCCGACGGTCGGTACCGACAGCTTGACCGCAGGGGGCTTTCGCTTGCACTGAAACCATGTCACCCTGAGTAATTGAATTCTGACATCCAGGAAGGAGGACAGTATGGTCTACGAAGCGAAGACGGCGCTGAAACCAGCCGGCCTTTCCGGCATATCCGAGGAGCAGATTGCGCAGCACTGGAAGCTCTACGAGGGCTACGTGACGCAGGTCAACAACCTGCGAAAAGAACTCGAGGCCCTCGCCAAGGAAGGCAAGGGAGCGACGCCCTTGTACGCCGACCGCCGGCGGCGTCTGGGGTTCGAATACAACGGACTGGTTCTGCACGAGTACTACTTCGGCAACCTTAAGGCGAACGTGGCCGAGCCCGGGGACGCAAGCGCGCTGAAGAAAGCCATCGCCGGTCAGTTCGGCACCTTCGACGCGTTCAAAGAGGATTTCGTCAACACCGGAGCGAGCCGGTCCATCGGCTGGGCAATTCTGTACCTCGATCCGGCGACCGGAACCTTGAACAACCATTTCGTGCAACTACACGAGGACGGCAACGTGGCCGGTTTCGTGCCTGTTCTGGTGATGGACGTGTGGGAACACGCCTACATGGTCGACTACGGCGCGGGCGGTCGCGGGCAATACATCAAGGCCTTTTTCGGCAATGTCAATTGGCCGGTCGTGGAGAAGCGTCTCGCGGACGCCACGGCAGGCAAGATCCCTGCCCGGTTCTAACGGTCACGGCGACGCAACGCGCGCCGTAGAGACATGCAACCTCGCCGCCGCCACCCTCCCCTGTTGCATTTTCTGGCAACCGGGGAGGGTGGCGGCGGGCTCGACGAGACAGGCACAGAGAGCCAGTGCCCTACCCTCTCGAGGGGTTTGCAACTCTCTCAGACGTTGGACCCTGACCGTCCCGCTTCGTCTTCCGTACAATATGCGCTATGCGATTCGCGAGAGGCGAAGCCCGGCATGGCTCTCATCGAAGCGCAATCCGTATCCAAGCAGTTCGGCGACCGACTGGCCGTCGATGACATCACCCTGCGTGTCTCCCGCGGCCTGTGCTTCGGCCTCTTGGGACCGAACGGTGCGGGCAAGACCACAACGCTGCGAATGCTGTACGGCGTCACACGGCCGACCAGCGGCAGCGTCCGGGTGTTCGGGATCGACATCGCGCGCGAGCCACGTCGCGTCCGCGCGCGCTTGGGCGTTACCCTGCAGCAGAACGTTCTCATCGAATCGCTGTCGCCCAGGGAAAATCTGCGGGTCTTCGGCCGCTACCATCTGCTCCGCGAACCCGCACTGTCTCACCGTGCCGACGAATTGATCGACTTTCTCGAGCTGCGCTCGCACGCAACGGTTCCGGTGGTACATCTGTCCGGGGGTTTTCAACGCCGGCTGGCCATCGCGCTGTCGCTGATGAACCGGCCGGAGCTGCTCATTCTTGACGAGCCCACCACCGGCCTCGACCCCGCCGTACGCATAGCGTTATGGTCCCGCGTCCGTGAGTTGCGCGCTCAGGGCACCACCGTCCTCGTCACCACGCATTACATGGACGAGGCGCAGCGGCTCTGTGACCGCGTGGCAATCATGGCGGCGGGCAAGATTATCGAGGAGGGCGCGCCGGACGAGTTGATCGCTGCCCACCTGGCGCATGAGGCGGTGGAGTTCGATTGCAGCCCCGAGGAAGAGCACGCGCTGCTCGACGCCAGTGCGACGTCCGCGCCACGCGTGCGTGTAGGCCGCCGGCTCATGCTCTATCTCCCCAACGCAACGGCGCTTGCAGCCCGCATCCGCCAGGCGGACCCGCAAGATCTCCGCTCGCTCGTCGTGCGCCCGACGAACCTGGAGGACGTCTTCCTGAGCCTGACGGGCAGCAACCTGGAGGGACCAGTATGAGTTGCTCGTTGCCCCATGCCCTGTCCGTCTGGCAGCGCAACCTGGCAATGTACCGGCGCACGTGGATGTGGAACATCTTGCCGAATTTCTTCGAACCGGTACTGTACCTCGCCTCCATCGGCATCGGTGTCGGCGGCTATATCAATCAGATTGGCGGGACGTCGTATCTGCATTTCCTCGCCCCGGGGTTGCTGTGTGTCGCAGCCATGAACGGTGCGAGCTTCGAAGTGACCTACAACATCTACGTGCGCCTGAACTTCGAGAAGGCGTACGACGCCATGCTCACGACTCCGGTGGAACCGGAAGACGTGCTGGTGGGCGAGATCTTGTGGGCCGTGACACGGGCATGCATCTACGGTGGTTGCTTCCTCATCGTCATCGCCCTGTTCGGCCTGGTTCCGGTGTTGTCGGCGGTTCTAGTGATGCCAATCATTCCGCTTACGGGTTTGCTCTTCGCCGCAATGGGGATCGCTTTCACCCTTCGCATTCCCAACATCGACCTGTTCAGTTTTTACTTCACCCTGTTTCTGACCCCCCTCTTCCTCTTTTCCGACATCTTCTTCCCCTTGAAGGAGCGTCTGGTCGGCGCCTGGTTGTGGGTGGCGGAGATTCTCCCCCTGTTGCATCCTGTGCGGATGGCCCGGGCGGCGTTCCGCGGCGATGCCGCGCCGTTGCTATTGTGGGACCTCGCCTATGTGCTTGGCCTCTCCGGACTGCTGCTCGCCTGGGCCCGCCGCAGCGTGCGCCAGCGGCTGACGAGTTGAGCCGATCAACAAATCACGCCGAGGGTTCTCGCAGCGACGCCTGTGACACCGCTACTCAGCTGCGCCCGCGTTGGTGGAACACTTTTATTTTCGTGAGATCGAAGGTAGCGTTAGACCCAAGGTCATGAGTCTCTCCACGTTTATTGCCGCGGCGGTGCAACTTTGCGCCGCGTCGGACAAGGCTGAGAATCTCGCCAAAGCGGAAGCGCTTGTGGAGCAGGCTGTCCGGTCCGGTGCCCGGCTCGTCGTTCTGCCGGAGGTCTTCCTGTGGCGTGGGGCGCGAGGGGAGGAACGGAGTCAGGCGGAGACGATCCCGGGACCCTGCACGACCCAGCTCGCCGGCCTGGCGTGCCGTCACAAGCTGTACCTTCTAGCGGGCTCCATCCTGGAGCAAACGGACTCGGAAAAGGTGTTCAACACCAGCTTGTTGTTCGATCCGCGCGGTGAGATCATCGGGCGCTATCGCAAGACACATTTGTTCGACATCGACCTTCCGGGGCACGTGACCATCCGCGAGTCGGACACGCGTGCCGCCGGCAGCGAGGCGGTCACCGTCGCCACCGAATTGGGCGTGATCGGCATGACCATCTGTTATGATCTGCGGTTTCCGGAGCTGTACCGACGGCTCACCCTGGCCGGGGCCGAGATCATCACCATTCCCGCCGCCTTCACCTTCCCGACCGGCGCGGCACACTGGGAGATCCTGGTGCGGGCACGCGCGATCGAAAACCAGGTTTACGTCATCGCACCGGATCAGGTCGGTCCCAGCCCGAGCGGTCACATCGACTTCGGTGGGTCGTTGATCGTGGATCCGTGGGGCAAACCGCTGGCACATGCGGCCGACCGTGAGATGGTC
>JAGDMS010000455.1 GCA_017860575.1 Deltaproteobacteria bacterium
TGAGTTCGTCCTCGGAGCGGAACGTCACCAGCCCCTCGGTGGCGATGAGGTCCACCAGGACGCGGATCGTGAACGATCCGCGGCTGAAGCCGAAGCCGTAGATGTCGTCGCCGCGCTCGTAGTTCCGGCAGACGAACTTGTAGAGATCGATGACGTTGCGCTTCAATCCCCAGCCAAAGGCTCCGCCGACGAGGGCGAGATACTTGTTGGAAGACGTCCCGACGCCATCGTCGTACTTCGCCACCTGGTCGGCCTGCGTCTGATCGAGCGCCTGGAACAAGCGCCAGACGTTCGTCTTTTCCGCCTTGGCCGAACTGTTGCCGGTACCGTCGGAGAACAGGGCGATTCGCTTGCGCACGGGTTGGCCCCTAGTGTGTCGCCACCGCTGATCGAACCATGGCTGCACGGGCGACGCCCCTTGCGTGCCCTCCATCGGCGCGTCGGTGCAGCGGCTGCTGCGCGGTCAGGCCCCGCTGCCTGGCGGCGGGACCGGCCTCCGGGCCGGAGCGTGGCTGGATCCCGATCGCGAACGAAGTCCAGCGGCTACGTGACCACGAACCGAAAGCCATTTCACCCCGCAGTCGTCCGCGCTGTCAATCGCCAGGAATGCGAGACGTGGCCCGAAGGCGAGGTGTGGCAGGAAAGCGACGCGGCCACGCTGTTGCGGCACGGCGATGAATCGCCACCGGGCAAAGGCGTCGGCTGGCCCGTCGACCCACGGCGCCGGTCGGCGCCATGGCGCCGACGTGCGCGGCGAAGCATCACGCCGGGGTTGGCACGCTTCCTGGCGGCCACACGCAACCGCCCAGGCGTTGCGTTGCGAGTCGGGCCGTCCGGCCGCGTTGGCGGCGGCAGCCGGGGGTGGCAGCAGGTCCGGGTGCCGTCAAACGGCCCTGGCGGGGCACGTGCGAACCCGCAGCCCGCAGTCGTGTCGCCCCTCGCGGGGGCTAGTGGATGACGGCTTCCGACGTCGACGTACAGCTTGTTACGGCCAACTCCGGCCGGTCGATGTCGCCGTGGAATTTTCCGGTAAGCGGCCGTTGACGAGGCGGCCCGCGCCTCGCGATGAAGCCGCAGCCGGGCAATCATCCAATAGACCCTGGGCCGCACGGCCTAATCCCGCCGGCCAATAGCCGCCGGCCCCGCGTGTCACCCACGCTCATTCACGTCATCCAGCACGTCCTGCCATTCCGGCAGGGCCAGAAAGCACTTGCTGGCCTCGGCGAATGACTTACCCTCACGCTGAACTCGGTCACGATGTCGATTATGTCCATCGTGGCGTCGTTGTCCTTGATGTTGTAGCCGCAGGCTCCATGCGGCTCTCCTCAGCGCGGAGTCTGGTTCACCCGGAAGACGGGGTACAGGTTGAAGTGATCATCCCAGCTGGAATGGCGCTGGTAGAAAAAGTCCAGGCGCGCTGTCGGGCTCTTGGCGAATTCCGCGTCGTCCGCGATGCGCTTGGCGAACGCGGCGTCCAGGGCCGGATCCTTCGCCAACATCTCGCGCGCCACATCCTCCGCCACATACTGCTCCATGTACTCGCGGCGTTCAAAGAAGATATTGAAGCTCCCCCACGACGCGAGGGAGTCGGGAGCGGTGGGTTCAAGAATGGACATGGCCAGACGTGCATTGGCCTGCGCGATGGGGACGAACAACGCACCCGCGGCGACGCTGCGCGGCTCGGTCTTCCACGCGCCTTCCAACGTCATGCGCTGACGCTGTTCCACCGGACGCGGCGTGAACGTGGTCTTGGTGGCACGAAATGCTTCCATGCCCCCCTGCTGCGCGGCCTTCAACACGCGATATTCCACGCCGTGAAGGTGCAGCGCGCGCTTCACCAACGCGGCGTGGGCTGGCGGCACCAGGTAGCCAGCGCCGGGCGCGGTGATGGTGAGCTGCGGCGTCACCTTGTCACGAAACTTCAGCTTCCAGATCTCCGGCTTGCTCTCGTCGTAGCGCGTCATCAGCGCACCAGAGATGTCCGACGGCGTGCGGGTGTACGCGTAGCCGCGAAACTCGATCTCGCGCGACTCGTCAGTGACCTTGTACGCCAACACAACCGGCGTGCCGGCCAGCTGTGCGGCGCGCGCATCCGCTTCTGCAGCGGTCTTGAGCCACGCCTGCCCGTGCTGGGCCATCTGCTCCAGCACGGAGAGAATCACGTTGCGCGTCGCCTTGACCCGCGCGGGATAGTCCTTCCAGGAGTGCGTCTCCGCCAGCATGCCCATGCGATTTTTCAGCCAGAAATAACCGTGCGAGAGCCGCGGCGGCGGCACCCCTTCGCGAATGCCGGAGGCGGGATTGTCGTCTTCGATAAAGGCGGGGTAGAACGGCAGCGGCAATGAGCCGTTTCTTGCCAGGAAGACGACAGTCTCATCACGAAATGCCGTGCCCACTTTCTGCATCGCCTCATCCCCAACATTGCTGGGCTGCACGATGATGCCGATGTCGTGTTCGAACTTGGCGCCATCGGTCACATGCAGGTCAATCGTGGCGAGCGGGTCCCAGGCCCGCACCAGCCGCAGCATGGCCTGCATTTCCGGCGCGTCTGCCTTCACGTACTCGCGGTTCAGGTTGTAGTTCTGCGCCGTGGTGCGCCAGCCCATTTCCTCCGGGCCGCGCTGGTTGGGACGATTCCATTTGCCGAAGCGCTCATGCCCATCGATGTTGAACACGGGCACGAAGAGCAGCACCTGCTGCTTCAGAGCGCCGGGTAGCACCTTGCCCTCGAGGAGGTCGCGCAGCGCCCAGAAGCCGGCGTCCTTGCCGTCAATTTCGCCGGAATGGATACCGCCTTGCACCAGCACCACCGGCAGTTTCATTTGCCGCGCACGTTCCGGCGTGAGCGCCCCGCTTTGGGACGCCACCAACACTTTCATGGGTCGGCCCTCCGGCGTCACGCCGAAGTCTTGGCACTTGACCGCCTGCGGGTAGCGCTTCGCAAAGGCACCGCACAGGGCGATCACCTCCGCATAGCGGCCGGTCCGGGTGAATCCGGACTGCTCGGAGAGAGTGGTGAGAGCAGGCAGGGATGTCGCACTCGCCACCTGGGCGGCAAGCATGGTCAGCATGAGGAGAATTTTGCGCATGATCGGCTGTGCGGAGGGAAATGAACGCAGGACTATATCGCGTCAAGCGGCGGATTCCCCATCTGCAATCGTAGAGCCGGCTTGATGTGCCTCTTACTTATCTTAGCGGCTGGTTCTGTGTCTGACGAGTGGCCGGTATGGAGCGACGCCACGGACTGCAAAGGGTCGGGCACGGCCGCCCGTTCACCGGCCTCGAGCAGTGGATCTACGATCTACACCGGCCGTTCACGCCTCGATGACCGGTGTGCGTTGAGCAGCGGCTGTTCGTACCGGAACGGTGGAAGTCCGTGACCGGCCACCTT
>JAGDMS010000041.1 GCA_017860575.1 Deltaproteobacteria bacterium
CGCCGCGGCGGCCGCGCCGGCCGGAACATCGGCAGCGTCAGCTCCGGATCCGGGCTGCGCAACACCAACTCCACCGGCATCCCCACCGCCACCTTGCTCGCATCGAGATCGACGATGTTGGTCAGCAGGCGTGTGCCCTCTTCCAACTCGACCAGGCCCACCACCAGCGGATAGTCGAACGCCGGCACCTGCGGGTAGCACGGTTCGACGAAGCTGTAGATCACGCCTTTCCCCGACGACACCGTGTACCCCATGTCGTAACTGCCGCACTGGTGACAGCGCACCCGCGGCGGGTGATGCAGCGTGCCGCAGCCCTTGCACCGTTGGATCGGGGCGTGGCCGCAGCGGTCGCGGCGCTTTCGGCGCACCGCCTTCCGCGCCCCCGGCCGTCCGGCCCGTGCCGGGTTTGAATTTGAGAATGCGAAAGCCAGCACGGCCGACGACCTCACCGCGCTGGTCGCGATATTCGGTCGTCGTGGTCACGAAGTGGCCGACACCGAGGGCGGTGTGCTTCTCGGACGAGACATCGCTGAGCGACTGTACCCCAGAGATCTCGTCGCCCAAACGGAAGTAGCGCAGATAGTCGTGCTCCGTATTGGTCGCGACCACAGACGTGAATCCCGCCCGATCGAGGTCGTGCAAGACCTGCTCCTGCGGGCTGCTCGGGTCGAACGGACGGGGAATGTTGCCCAACATGGTCCAGGCCAACAGCATGGTTGGCGGCGCAACAATGGCACCGTGGACCGAGCGCGCCGCGAAGGCGGGATCGGTGTACACCGGGTTGTGATCCTCCATGGCGTCGCACCAGTGGCGGATCATCGGTTGATTCACGGGATCACGCCCGGTGAAAGGCCGGCCCTGCTTTCCCACGTGCGCACGCAATCCTTCCAGGAACGCCGCCTTTTCCTCGTCGGTCATCAGTTCTCCTCGTCGTCAATGCGCTGAAACGTCGCTTCAACACGCACGGGGGCAATCGGTTTGTCAAGCTGACGGGTCCGCGCCCGGTGTTGCCGTCCCGGAGCCGCCTATGCGCGTCCCCCGACGCGCTGCACCTCGACCCGGGTTCCGCGGTCCGTCGATCCGGGCGTGTAGGTGGCGGCGCGCGGCTGAATGTGGAAGTAGCCGCCCACCAGATCGATCGGGTTGATCGGGCTGGGCATCAGCGCCGAGGGCGACTTGCGCCCCTTGAACTGGAACGCTTCCCAGGCATGGTAGATCACCAGCTGTCCGGGCCGCAGCGACGGGGCCACCTTGGCCTGCAGTTCGCACGAGTCGACATCGTTGAACACGCGGATGCGGTCGCCGTCCTCGATCTTGCGCGTCGCCGCGTCCTCGCGGCTGATATAGGCCACCGGCTCACCGCGATTGAGCCGGAGCATGTGCTTCTGGTCGCGCCAGGTGGCGTGGATCGACCAGCGCGTGTGGCCACCGGTGAGACGCAAGGGGTAACTGCCGCCCATCGCCGGAAGGTCCTTGTGGACCGGCAACGCCTGGCCCAGTTCCAGGTACCAGTCGTGATCAATGTAGAATTGCATCCGGCGGGTCAGCGTCGGCCACGGCTGTTTCTTTTCCGTGTGCCACGTGTTGACCGTGATCGTCTCGTTCGGCTTGATGTCCGTGGCGTTACCGATGTTCATGTAGGACGACCCGAGGGCGGTGAAGGGCTCGAAGCCCTTCTTCTTCAACGTCTCCCAGTTGGTGCCGTTGAGGTTGGTGGTAACGGAGAGGATGTCGTCCAGGAAGGCTTCCGCTTTGTCCTCGGTATAGCGGTTGCCGTAAGTGAACTCGGCGTAGAGGCCTTCGAACTTGCGTTCCTGCCCGGCGCGGTCCTTGAACGTGGCGACGCCGCGGGCCTTGGCGCGCTCCTCCACCGCCCTCATGAACTCGCAGTGAAACGCCCAATCGGGTTTGGACTCCGCCAGCGGGTTGGCCGCCTTGGTGATCACTTGGCTGAAGGGCGAGAGCGGTGTCGCCCACGTGATGTCGTCCTTCTCGTACCAGGCGGCGGCCGGCAAGACGAAGTCGCTATACAGGGCGGTGTTGCTCATGCGCGTGTCGAGGGTCACCAGCAGATCGAGCTTGCTCAGCATCCCGTCGATCATTCTGTGGTAACCGCGAATGCGGCGCAGCACGTTACCGCCATCTTCGAAAAAGATGCGGGTCCGCACCTTGGGCACGAACTGCCACCCTTTGCTCACGGCCTCGGCAAAGTAGTCCTTCAGCTCACGCTTGAGCGACGGGTCGACGGACTTGGCGCTGCCGTGGAGCTGTTCCAGCCCGCCGTGCTTGTAGAAGTAATTGCGGCTCGAGGGATATGCGCCCTTGGTGTACGCACGCCGGCCGAACTCGTAGATCACCATCTCCTGCGTGTAGCCTTTGGCCATGAGCTTCTGGGCTTCCGGCGCCATGCGCGCACCTTGCTGCGCGATCGCCTCCTTCAGCGGCACCGCACCCGAGGCGCTGGCCACGCCGCTGGTGCCGGCGAGCGACAGGTACGGGAAGCTCATGAACCCCGCGCCCTTGCGCCCCATGTGGCCGCTGAGGGCAAAGACCAGGATCTGCGCACGCTCCATCTCCAGCCCGTGGTAGAACTTGGAAAAGTTCGACTGGGTGATGCAGGTGGCGGCCTTGGCCTTGCCGATCCGCCGCGCCAATTGGCGGATGACGTCGGCGCGCGTGCCGGTGATCTTCGCCGCCGCTTCCGGCGTGTACTGCGCCAGGTGCTTGCGGAGTAGTGCGAACACCGGCGTCACCGTCACCTGTCCCGCGGTGGTGGTCGCCTTGAACTCGCCTTCGAGCGCCGGATCGAGGCCTGCCAACGCCAGCGAGTTGCGCGGCGCCTCGCGCACCTGCTTGGTGGCCTGGTCGAAGACGAAGAACATGTCCGGGTCGCCGTCCTTCTTCATATCGCTGCCGCGCAGAAACCGGCGCGTATCGGTGCGCACCAGCAACGACAGATCCGTCTGTTCCTGCACGAAGCCGGTGTTGTACAGCTTTTCTTCGACGAGCACGTTCGCGATCGCGAGCCCGAGCGCCGCGTCGGTCGCGACATTCACCGGCACCCACTGATCGGCGTGGATGGCCGAGGCGTTGTAGTCGGGCGCGATCGTGACAATGTGCGCGCCGTGGTAGCGCGCCTCGTAGATGAAATGCGCCTGCGGGATCTGCGTGTAGAGTGGGTTGCCGCCCCAGATCAGGATCAGGTCGGAGTAGAAGAGATCGTCCGGCGAACTGACGAACTCGATCTTGCCGCAGGTGGCGGCGGCGCCGGGGTGATGGTCGCCGATCTCGGTGTTGACGTCGAGCACCGGGCTATCGAGCAGGTGCGACACCCGCATCACGGCAACGCCGGAGCAGCCGCTAGTCTGCGCGGTGCCTTGGTCCCAGATGATGGATTCGGGGCCGTCGGTGGTGAGCGCGTTGACGGTGGCCTCGGCGATCTCGTTCAGCGCCTGCGCCCAGGAAACCCGCTGCCATTTCCCCTCGCCGCGGGCGCCGGCCCGCTTCAGCGGGTAGCGCACCCGCGCCGCGTCGTACATACGCTCGCTGTAGCAGGCGCCCTTCTGGCAGCCGCGGGGATTGTAGTCGGGCACGTTGGGGTTGGTTTGCGGGTACGTAGCGGCCTGCTCCTCGCGGAAGACGACGCCGTCCTTGACATAGACGTTCCAGTTGCAGCCACGTTGGTACCAGCAGTTCACGAAGTGTGTGCCCTTGGCGACACGATCCCAGACCCACCTTTGGCGATAGATGTCCTCCCAGCCGTGGTAATCCTGCGGCAGGTCCGGTGGGGCCGCCGCCAATGCGGCGGTCGGTCCGCCGTCCCAACCCAGGTGGAAGAGCGACAGTGCCAGCGCACCGCCGGTACCCTTCAAGAAGCTCCGCCGGGTCAAGCCTTTCATCATGGGATCTCCTTTTCGCGCGCGGCCGCCCCGTTCCCGCGGCGGAAGGCCGCGCGAGAGAACGTTTGCGGAACCGGGCTGGCAGCCGATAAAAACATATCGAGCGCTCGGTATTCTTTCCTATCAGGTTGTGCGGTGCGATTGCAAGCAGAAAATGCGGGCCACGGGGTGCCGGCGACGGCGGGCGCCCTGCCGTGAAGCGGGTAGCCCCCGCCGCGAGGAAACGGCTATACTGCGGGCGTGGCGCTGTTGGAGCCGATTTTCGAGGCGCTGAACCGGGCGCAGGTGCGCTATGTCGTTGTGGGCGGCGTGGCCATGGTGCTGCATGGGTTCGCACGCTTCACCGCCGACCTCGACTTGGCCGTGGACTTGTCACCGCCCGAGGCCCGGAAAGCGGTCGAGACACTGGTGGGGCTCGGATTCAGGCCGCGTGCGCCGGTGGATGCGGTCGCGTTCGCCAACCCCGAGGCGCGCATCCAGTGGTTCCGCGACAAGGCGATGCGGGTGTTCGCCTTGTGGGACCCGACGAACCCGATGCGTCAGGTCGACCTCTTCATCCGCAATCCGATCGACTTCGGCCTGCTGTGGACGCACGCCGAGATCATGGACGTGGGTGTGACGTCGGTGCGAGTCGCCGCGATCGCGGATCTCATCGAAATGAAGCGTATCGCCGGACGACCGCAGGATCTTGCTGACATCGAAGCGTTGGAGGCCATCCGCAAACGCCGGGAGAGCGGGAATGTCTGACGCCGCTAAAGAACCCGCACCAGGGGACGATTGGGAAGCCGGCTGGGAAACGCATCGCCAGCAGCAACTGACGTTGGGCCTCGAGGCGACTCCAGCACAGCGGTTGCAGTGGCTCGAGGAGATGATCGTGCTCGCCTACCGAGTCGGCGCATTGCGCACCGACGAGCAGCGGTAACCGCCCGCCCTAGGGGCAGGCACGCCTCCGACGCTGACCGTCACCGCGCGAACCGGCCGCCCTGCTCGCGCTCACAACTGCGGCAATTCCGGATTGCGGCCCGCCAAGATGTTCTCCACGCGCTGGCGCAGCAACGCGTCGAGGCTCTCCGGTTGGGGAATCAGCCAGAACTCACCGCGGTTGATACCGGTGAAGACGCGCTCCGCAAACTCGTCGGGGGTCAACCCCTGCGTCGCCAGCATGGTGCGCAGGATGTCGACGAGTTGCTGCGCCGCCGGCGGGACCGTCGCACCGAAGGGATCGTCGAAAATTCCCGTCTTCACGGGTCCCGGCGCCAGGAGGGAAACGCCGATGGGTGCTTGCAGGATCTGCATCTCGCCGTGCAGGGATTCAGTGAGCCCGACGACCGCAAACTTCGTCGTCGAATACGGCGCCATCATCGGACTGGGCAAGAAGCCGCCGATGGAGGAGGTGTTGACGATGTGCGCGGGGGTGCCCGCTTTCAGCATGCGCGGCACGAAACTGCGGATGCCGTTGAGGATGCCGAACACGTTCACCCCAAAGCTGCGCTGCCAGCGCTCGGGCTCGATCTCCCAAATGAACCCGGTCGCCATCACACCAGCGTTGTTGAACAGCAGATCGACTCCGCCGTAGGTGTCCCACGCGCGCTGCGCCAGCGCCTCCACTGCCGCCGGGTCGCTGACATCGGTCGGCACCGCCAACACCTCGCCCGTGAGGGTCTTGGCGAACGCGTTGAGAGCCTCCGCCTGTATGTCGGCGAGGACCACACGCATATTCAATGACAGCGCCTTGCGCGCCAGTCCGGTCCCAATGCCACTGGCGGCGCCGGTGATCACCGCCACACCGTCCTGAAAACGGAAGTCGTTCGCCATGATCATTCTCCTGAAGGGTTGATTGCCGAGTAGGCCCACTCCGGAAGCGTCGGGGCCGGCAGCCGGTCGCGGCCGTCCAGCGTATAGACCGGGAACCCATGATGGAGTGGAAAGTGGAGACTGTACGCCAGCAGGCCCGTGCGCTCCGCCGCCGGAAGGTGACACAAAGCTAGGGCTGTTTCGGCGAGATACTCCACGGGTTCCGTGGGATAACCCGCCGGAATGTACCGGTCCGCGCCCGGCGTGCTAATGGCGGTACTTGGCGCGACCAGGTTCACCGCGATGTTGCTTTCCTGTAGCTCCGCCGCCAGCCCCTGGGTGAATCGGTTGAGTGCCGCCTTCACCGCAGCGTACACCGTCGACCCGCCATGGCGAGCAAACTCATCAAACGGGCGACCCGGTGGCACCGATGTCGCCGAGCCGACGTTGACGATCCAACCCGCCCCGCGCCGCTTCATCAGCGGGATCGCCGCCTGGCTGAGGACGAAGGGAACGCGCAGGTAATGGTCGACGGTCCGGTCGAACACCGCCAACGGCATGTCCTCCACGGCAGCGTACTCGGCGAACCCGGCGTTGTTGACCAGGATATCGAGGCCCCCGGCGGCCTCGGCAGCGCGGACGACCAAGGTATCACGCTCGTCCGGCTTCTCGAGATCCGCGGCAAGGGCGATTGCCTGCCCGCCGGCACCACGGATCAGCGCCACGGTCTCGGCGAGCGTGCCTGGGAACGCGCCCGCCCGGTCGAGACTGCGCGCGCTCACCACCACCGTCGCGCCGGCGGCGGAGAGCCGTTGTGCGACGGCGCGCCCGATGCCGCGGCTGGCGCCGGTGACAAGAGCGATCTTCCCGCCGAGAGTTGGAGGGTGGTGTGGTTCCATTCTGCCTTTCCGCGCTCGCACGCCGCGCCGCCACGAATGCCGCGGCGACTCTCACGCCTCTCACGAACGACTACCCTCGCAGGATTAGTCCGTGCACGCGAATTGCACAAGAGTGACCCGGTATTCGCGGCGCTGCGAAGACAACCATTCCGGCGCACATGGGCAAGATGGAGGAAGTCGAAAACTTGATTTCTGAACTGGCGCGCCGCGGACTCGCCGTGGACGTGCTGGTCAACAACGGCGCCATCAGTCCGCTGCTGAAGGGGACCTTTTGCGACACCACGCTCGAGTACTGGGAGAAGGTGCTGGAGGTGAATCTGACCGGCCCGTTTCTGCTGTCGACCCGCCTCGGCCAGAAAATGGCGGAGCGTGGATCAGGTGCCATCATTAGTATCAGCAGGGTGTCCGTGGCCCTGTTCCTCGCCAGCGACGCCGCGAGCTACACGACCGGGGCAACGCTGTTCGTCGATGGCGGGGTCTCCGCCTGAATGCGCACCTGGCACCAGCGACCGCACGCCATTCGGCGACCGCACGATCGGAAACACCGGGGCCAACAAACATAACGTACGCTTGGTTTCTTGACTCGGCGCCCCGTTGTTGCCACTTTCGTTTGTCCCAGGCTAAGACCAGCAGGACGGCCGCCGGCGAAGTGACGGAACGGAAGGACGGACTATGATCGAGCACGACAGGACGTATCGATGACCACCGCATATCCGCTTGCCGGCTTGCGCGTGCTCGACTTGTCGACGGAGATCGCTGGCCCGTACTGTACGAAGCTGCTCGTCGACGCGGGCGCCGACGTGATCAAGGCGGAAGCGCCTGCCGGCGATCCGTTGCGCCGATGGACCTCCTCGGGTGCCGCCATCCCACCGGGCGAGGATGGCGCATTTTTCCAGCATCTCAATGGCTCGAAGCGCAGCGTCGTTGCGGATCTCCAAACGGCCGCGGGCCGCAGGCTGGTCTTGGATCTCGCCGCCGTCACCGACATCGTGGTGGAGAGCTTTGCACCGGGAACGCTGACCGGTCTCGGGCTCGGGCTTCAGGAACTGCAGGCACGCAACCCTGCCCTATCGCTCGTATCCATCTCTCCGTGGGGCAGCAGCGGGCCGTGGGTAGACCGGCCCGCAACCGAGTTCACCCTGCAGGCAGCGATCGGCTCGATCGCGTACCGCGGCCTGCGCGACCGGGCTCCGGTCGCCGCCGGCGGCCGTATCGGAGAATGGGTTGCCGGCAGCTACGCCGCCGTCGGCGCGGTGGTGGCATGGCTCGCCGCGCGCAACGGCGGTAAGGGGCATCACGTCGATCTCTCCATGTTCGAGTCGATGGTGGTGGCGATGACCATCTACCACGATCTCAACGGCCAATGGCGCAAGACGCCCTTGGCGCGGGCCATCGAAATTCCCTCGATTGAACCGGCCAAGGACGGCTGGGTCGGTTTCACCACGACCACGAGCCAGCAGTGGACGGATTTCTGCCTGATGATCGGCCATCCGGAGGTCGGCGAGAACCCGCACTACCTGCAGGGGCCGAATCGCATGGACGATCTGCCGTTCATGCAGGAGATCATCCACGGCTGGACCCGGCAGCACACCGTTGATGAGATCATCGAGTTGGCGACCCAGTTCCGCATTCCGGTGGGTCCGATCGGCAATGGCAAGACGTTGCCCGAGATCGACCAGTTTGCCGAACGCCGCGTCTACATCACCGGTCCCGGCGGCTTCCTGCGCCCGCGCCCGCCGTACCGGTTCGAGAAGTTTGCACTCCGTCCAATCGGCCGAGCGCCGAAGCTCGGCGAACATACCGACGAGGTCGTGCGGGAAGTACAAGGAAACACCGACATCCTTGCCGAGTCTGTCGATATTCGCCGCGGGAATGGGTCCCTCCCTTTGAAACAGGGGGAAGATGCCGACCACGGCACCCGGCTCCCCCTGCAGGGCGTGCGCATCGTCGATCTCACCACCTTCTGGGCTGGCCCCCTGGCGGCCGCGCATCTCGCCTTGCTCGGCGCGGATGTCGTCAAAGTCGAATCGATTCAACGACCGGACCTCATGCGGTTGGCAGGAGCGGTACCGAACGATCCAATCTGGGAGTGGTCCGCCGTCTTCTCGGGGGCCAATTTCAGCAAGCGCGGGATCACCCTCAACCTGGCCACGCCCGAGGGCAATGAGCTGCTGCGGCGCCTGATCGCAAAGGCGGACATCGTCATCGACAACTACTCGGCCCGTGTTCTCGAAAACTTCGGCCTCGCCTGGGAGCGCGTGCACGCGTTGAATCCACGCATCATCATGCTGCGGATGCCGGCCTTCGGCCTCGATGGACCGTGGCGCGACCGCCCGGGATTCGGCCAGACGGTGGAACAGATCAGCGGCCTCGGGTGGATCACCGGCTACGAGGATCTCCCGCTGGTGCCGCGCGGCGTGTGCGATCCGCTGGCTGGCCTGCACGCGATCTTGGCGGTCCTGCTGGCGCTCGAGCATCGGCAAGGCACCGGTGAAGGCCAACTCGTGGAACTGCCACTGGTCGAAACGGCGCTCAACGTGGCGGCGGAGCAGGTCATCGAGTACTCCGCCTACGGGCAGCTGCTCACGCGCCAGGGCAATCGCGGCCCGTACGCGGCGCCGCAGGGCGTGTATCGCTGTGCCGACAAGGACGAGTACGTCGCCATTGCGGTCGCCACGGATACCCAGTGGGAGGGGCTGCGCCGCGTGCTGGGCGATCCCGCCCGGACCCGCGACGCCGCGCTCGCCACTGCCGCGGGTCGGCGCGCGGCGCACGACATGATCGACACGCACATCGAGCAATGGCTATCGACGCAAGGCCGCGATGCCGCAGTCGCCGCACTCCTCGCCGCCGGCGTGCCCACCGCGCCCCTCGTCAACGCGCACTTCATCATGCCGAACCCGCAGCTCGAGCACCGGCCGTTCTTCCACGTCATGACGCACCCGGTGACCGGCGAGACCCGCTACCCGGGCCTGCCAATGACGATCTCCGGACTCGACGCCCATCTGCACTGGGGCCCGCCGCCCACCCTCGGTCAACACAACGAAGAGATCCTCTGTGGCGAGCTCGGACTCTCACGCGATGAGCTCGAGGATCTGCAGCAGCGCAAGATCATCGGCACCCGTCCGGTCTTCATGTAAGCTGACGCGCGAAGCGCAACCGGGTGACGGCGGATCGCACCGTCGGGCAACACGCCCGCGCACCGTTGAGTGTGCGCCGGGGACATGTCAAACCATTGACTCCACTCGTGGAGTTAGGGAGATGAAAGCATGAACTCCGGACCCAATTGGCCCCTGGCCGCGATGCGCGTGATTGACCTGTCCACCGACATCGCGGGACCGTACTGCACGAAGATGCTCGTCGATGCGGGAGCGACGGTGATCAAAGTCGAATCCCCCGCGGGGGATCCGTTGCGCCGGTGGACGGCGTCTGGCACACACATCGCGCCCGGTCAGGACAGCGCTCTCTTCCAGCACTTGAACGCGTCCAAGCGCAGCGTGGTTGCCGATATCGAGACGGCTGCTGGGCGGCAGATCGTGCTCGATCTCGCAGCCACTGCGGATCTGGTCGTCGAGAGTTACGCGCCGGGAGCGCTCGCCCGTCTCGGCCTCACCCTCGAGGCGCTGCAAACCCGGAATCCCGGCCTATCGCTCCTGTCGATTTCGCCGTGGGGTGGAACCGGCCCCTGGGCGCATCGGCCCGCGACGGAGTTCACGCTGCAAGCCGCAACCGGCGCCACCGATTACCGCCGTCCACCCGGGCGATTACCCGTCGCCGCCGGCGGGCGCATCGGTGAATGGATCGCCGGTATCTTCGCCGCAGCCGGCGCGCTGTGCGCGTGGCGCGCGGCGCGCATCACCGGCGCGGGACAACATCTCGATCTGTCGATCTTCGAGTCCATGTTCCTGACCTTCGTTCCGTTCTTCGACATCAGCGGTCAATGGCGCGACGGGCCGATGCCCGGCGGGGTCGAAGTACCGTCAATCGAGCCGGCAAAGGACGGCTGGGTGGGGTTCTGCACGCAGACAGGACAGCAGTGGAAGGACTTCTGTCTCTTGATTGGACAGCACGAATTGGGGGAAGAAGAGCGCCTTCTGATGGGGTGGGCCCGTGCTGCGGAACTACCCCGCTTGCAGCAGGCCATTCATCCGTGGACCAGCGCGCGCACCATCGACGAGATCATCGAGTTGGCGACCGCGCTGCGCATTCCCGCCGTGCCCATCGGCAACGGGAGGAACTTGCCGCACATGGACCACTTCGTCGAGCGCAAGGTGTTTACCACCGGCCCAGGCGGCTTTCTGCGTCCGCGTCCCCCCTATCTCTTCAGCGACACGTCCCTGCAACCGTTCGGACCAGCCCCGAAACTGGGCGAGCATACGGATGAGGTATTGAAGGAAGTCCGGCAGGCCTCCCCCCTCCTTACCAAGGAGGGGGCCAGGGGGCGGTCGGGGGCGCAGACGGCGCCGGCCGCGTCCACCGGCACCGCCTCCGCGCTCGCGCTCGCCGGCGTGCGGGTCATCGATCTGACCGCGATGTGGGCTGGTCCGTTCGCCGCATCCTACCTGGCGGACATGGGCGCCGACGTCATCAAGATCGAGTCGATCCAACGTCCGGACGGCATGCGGTTGGCCACCACGGTGGGCCGCGAACCCCTGTGGGAGTGGGCACATGTCTTCGCTGGCGCCAATACCTGCAAGCGCGACGTCACGCTGAACCTGACAACGGAGGAAGGCGTGACGTTGCTCAAACGCCTGATGCAGACGGCCGACGTGGTCATGGAGTCGTTCGCGGTCCGCGTGCTCGAACAATTCGGCATCACTTGGGATGTGGTGCACGCACTGAATCCCCGGGCGATCATGTTGCGCATGCCGTCATTCGGTCTTGACGGTCCGTGGCGCGACCGCACGGGCTGGGCCATGACCATGGAACAGGTGAGCGGTATGGCGTGGCTCACCGGCTACGACGACCAACCCCTGGTCGTGCGCGGTGTGTGCGATCCCGTCGGCGGGATGAACGCCGTGTTCGCGCTGTTGCTAGCCCTGGGCGAGCGCGAACGCGCCGGACGGGGACAGCTGATAGAAGTGCCGCTGGTGGAAGGCGCTTTGAATCTGGCAGCTGAGCAGGTTATCGAGCATTCGGCGTACGGCACGTTACTTATGCGGGCCGGCAACCGGGGCCCGTGCGCCGCGCCGCAAGGGGTCTACCGCTGCGCCGAGACGGACCAGTGCATTGCGCTGGCAGTGGCCACCGACGCACAGTGGAAGGCATTGTGTACGCTCGTTGCCCCGGAATGGGCCGGCGCGCCGCAATTCGCTACGGTGGAAGGCCGGCGCGCCGCGCACGATGCCATCGACGCCCGCATCGACGCCTGGCTGTCGCAGCACGACCGCGCTGCCGCGGTCGAGCAGCTCATCGCCGCCGGCGTCCCGGCCGAGGCGGTGGTCAATGTGCACTACGCTTGGCGTAACCCGCAATTGGAGCACCGGCGCTTCTTCCAGGTCATGCAGCACCCGATGACTGGCGCCACGCGCTATCCGGGCCTGCCGATCGCGTTCTCCGCGCTCGATCGGCACCTGCATCGCAGCCCGCCGCCCACCCTCGGTCAACACAACGACGAGATCCTCGGCGGTGAACTCGGGCTCTCCGCCGACGAACTCGCTGATTTGCGCGCCCGCAAAATCATCGGCGAGCGGCCGTCGTTCATGTAATGTGGCCGGGCCGCACCCCAGCATGGCCGGCTCAGCCGCAGCCGTTCAGCGCGGCCTGCACACCGAGGAGGATCTCGTCGACGGTGATCCGCCCATCGTCACCCGTATCACCCGCTTCACACGCAGTGAGTGACAGGTTGCCGAGGGCGATGTTGACCATCGTCAGCAGTTCGTCCACCGTGACCACCCCTTCACCACCGCAATCGCCCAAGCAGGCGGGCGTCGGCTTTGGGGTTACCGCCTGGGTAGCGGTCGCCGAGGGTGTTACGGTAGCCGTTGGTGTAGCGGGCGGGCTGCAGGCCATATTGAGTTGGTACGGATAGCTGCCCGCAGGCAGGACCGTGGGCCAGTTGCTCGCATACACCTTGTATGCCCCCGCATCCAAGGTACGCTCCTGCGGCGAACTGCCCGCGTAGATGGCCGATCCCGAGTCGCTGGCACCGATCCACAGGTACGGCGTGAATGCGGTCGTGGTCAACGTGAAGCGGACGCTGGTTGGTTCGGTCACGGTAAAGTTGAAGCGGTCGGTCCACACGCCGCCACCGAAGGCCTGCAAATCCCCCGGCTGCAGCGCACCATCGACCGTCTGCCCGCAAGCGATGGTGGGCCACGGGGTCGGCGTAGCGGTGGGCGTCGCGGTGGCCGTAGGGGTCGCGGTGGGCAACGGGGTGCTGGCCACGGCGAATGCCGACAATGTGTCGTCGTGGTACGCCGTGGTGAAGATTCGCTGCGAATCCGGCGCCACGGCGATGGCCCGCACACCGCGCAAGCCATCCGGGGCCCCGGCCGCATCGCACTGCACGCCGCGAAAGATGAGTTCGGCCGTCCGGCTGATGCGTTCGAACACCGTCAGCGTTCCATCGTTGCTCGTGACGAACATCCAGGTGCCATTGGGGCTGACAGCGACATCAAGGGGGTCCGATAGGCCGCTCACGCCGAAGGAGCCTTCGTGCACGTACCCCCACGACGTCAGGGTGCCAGTGGCCGCATCACGTTTGAACTGGACCACCGCCTGGTCGGACATCGCCGCCACGTAGACGTAGGCACCGTCCGGGCTGACTGCGACGGACCACGCCCCTCCGAGCAAGCTGCTGGCAACGCCGTCTTCGTAGGCCGCAAGGAACCGCAGGGCACCGGCTCCATTTTCGCGAGCAAAGGCCGTCACGGCATCGCTGCCCAACGCCGCGACATACACATGCGCGCCGTCCGGGCTCACGGCGACGGCACGCGCACCGTCCATGCCGCCGACGCCATCGACGCCATTTACCAGCGCGTTGAGAAAGCTCAGCCGGCCGCTGCCCGGATCGCGCGCGAACGCCACCAGTGCGTCGTCCCCGCTACTGGCGACATAGACCCGGTCGCCGTCCGGCGCCACAACCACCCCCGTTGCGCCCCCGAGCGTGTCGATCCCATCCGCTCCGTCCCGGTGCACCTCTAGGAGATCGAGCATGCCGCTGTCCGGGTTGCGGGTGAAGGCCAAGAGGCCGTTGTACATGGCTGCGTACAGGTGCTTCCCGTCCGGACTCGACGCGAGATCATACGCTCCAAGGAAGTCCTCATTACCCGGTCCGCCCTCGTAAGCGCCCAGGAAGTTCAGCGCAGCGCTGCTAGCGAGCAGACCAGCACCGGCGCCATCCTCCAGGCTGTAAATGCCGATGGCGCGGTCACCGTTGGCGTACAAATGCATTCCGTCGGGACTCAGCGTGACCGCGGACGTCTTGGACAGGACGTCAACGCCAGGCACGGCGGCGCGAACCGGCGTGGAGAATGAGGGGAGCGTTTGCGGCTGGTCGCGCGCCAGGATGGCCACGGCATTATCAAATTCGTCGGTCGCGTAGATGTGATGACCATCCGGGCTTGCCGCGATGCCACCGCGGAAGCGGAAGGCGTCAGCCTCGGTCGTCCCATGGCGCACGACGCCGAGGAACGATAGCCGGCCGGTCTCGGCATCGCGATTGAACACGGCCAGCGCTCCCTCGGTCAGGCCGCTGGCATAGAGCTGAGTGCCGTCCGAACTCAGGGCGAGGTCACGCACGAAATCGAGTCCGTCGACGCCACCGAGGCCATCCTTCTGCTGCTCGAGGAAGGTCAGCCGGCCGGTCGCCGCGTCGCGTCGGAAGACGGCTACCGCATCGTCGTTCCGTGCCCCGACGTACACGTTCGACCCGTCCCCGCTTACGACGACGGCGTTGGCACCGTTGAGACCGTCCACGCCGCCAACGCCGTCTTTGTGAACTTCAACGAAGGTAAGGGCTCCCGTGCCTGCGTCACGGCTGAGGACCGTCAGGGCGTTGTCGAACTGACTCGCCACGTAGACCTGCGCCCCGTTGGGGCTGACGGCGACGCTCATCGCGCCGACGAGGCCCTTGCCGATGCTGAACTTGCCCTGGTACGCCTCAACGAACGTCAAGCGTCCGGTGGCGCCATCGCGGGCGAAGGCGCTCACAGCGCTTTCATCGCGGCTGGCCACGTACACATGCTTCCCATCAGGTGCCACGGCCAGGCCGCCCTCGGCGGTGTACGGAATGCCCAACGACTGAAATGCATTCACTTCGTATGTGGCAATGAACTGCAGCGCTCCGCTGTCATCGTCACGGGCAAAGGCAGTGACGGCGCGCGATCCGGGCGCGAGCACGTACACCTGCGCACCGTCCGGAGCGACCGCAAGTGCGAAAGCCTGGAACAGGCCGGAGACGCCGCCGACGCGTTCCTGCTCCACGTCGACGAGGGTGAGCGATCCGGAAACGGAATCGCGTGCAAACGCCAACACGGCATCGTCGACATAGGCAGCGACGTAGACGTGACGCCCGTCGAGACTCACGGCGACGGCGCGCGCGCCGTCAGTCCCGGCGGCGTCCTGCAGGGTCTGCAAGGGTTGCAACGGGGGCGGACCTGGCGGCGTTGGAGAAGGAGTGGCAGTCCGTGTGGGAGTTGCGGTCCCCGCCTGCACCGATCCC
Organism: Deltaproteobacteria bacterium; assembly: GCA_017860575.1. Classification (GTDB taxonomy): domain Bacteria; phylum Desulfobacterota; class Binatia; order HRBIN30; family HRBIN30; genus JAGDMS01. Next base: position 15,258 of record JAGDMS010000041.1, read on the forward strand.
TCTTGCGGGGGCAGTCCTTGGACGAACGCTGTCCCACTCTGGAGCGGCCCGACCCAGCCCCAGGCACTGAAACCGCTTGTGACCGCGAAGCGAACCGTGCTGACAGTGGCGAGCGTGAACTGGTACGTGTCCGTCCACGTGCCGTCCGCTGCGGAGCGTGCAAACAGGTTCACTGCTCCCGTCACTGTGTCGCTGGTGTCATGTCCCGGAACGTAGACGTACGCGTTGTCGGCGCTGACAGTGACATGGCGTGGCAAGATCATCCCGCTGACGCCGTTGAGTCCCTCCCGCTCGGTGTCCACCGGGGTCAGGGTTCCGGCGGTGGTCTGGCGCTGATAGGCGCGCAGGCACCCGCCGGCGTCGGTGTAACCGGATAGATACACCGTGTGACCATCCGGACTCACGGCGGTCGTGGGGAAACTGCAGTCGGTGGCATTTGTACTCACCTGGATCTTGCTCACGACGACAGCCCCAGCGGAGGCCGGTCCCAGAGCGGCGGCGATCACGGCCCAAAGGATACATGAGCGCACGTTCGGCCTTGCCGCCTGTCCGCACCTCGTGCGCGCTGCCGCGCGATCCAGCGGCTCCCCCAGCGGAACACCGCGGATGCCGCCTGTACGGGCCTCCATCTGAGACCTCCCGCTGCCGTCTGCGGCGCCACCCCGGCCGGGGCGACGCGCTCTCCGCCTCAAGGAAGATCTGCAATCCGTGTGCCCCGGCAACCCACGACGCGCACCAGCACGAAGCACACGGTTCCGGTGCGTGCGTGGGGAAGAAAACCGCGCTCCATTCCCACGCGCGCAAGTGATGAGGCCTCTCCGCAGCCGCCGGTGTGGACGCGCGCCGAGAACCCCGCCCGGGTCGGCATCCGGGGGGTCAGCGGCCGGGCCCGCGGGACGCGCCCGTCCGTCAGTGAATATCGCGGTGGTAGCGTTGCAGCGATTTCACACCGGCGCGGCCATTCCGGTATTCGGCAATACCCTGCACCGAGGCGCGCGCGGCAGCGACGGTGGTGAGGTAGGGAATCCTGTACTTGATGGCCGCTTTTCGAATGTAGGCGTCGTCGAACTGGCTCGCCTTGCCGATGGGCGTGTTGATGATGAGGTGGATTCCCTTGCTCGTGATCTCATCCGCAATATTCGGGCGCTGGGGCTCGTGAATCTTGAAGCTCAACTCCGATTTGACGCCATGCTCCTGCAGGAACTGGCAGGTGCCCGTGGTGGCTTTGATGCGGAAACCGAGTTCCTGGAACGCGCGTGCCACGTCCACCATCCCCGGCTTCTCTTTGTCCGTCACCGAAATGAACACCGTCCCCGTCAAAGGGAGCGGGCCGCCGGCCGCCTGCTGGGCTTTGAAATACGCAAGCCCAAACGACTGCGCCATCCCCAGCACTTCGCCGGTCGAGCGCATTTCCGGGCCCAGCAGCGGATCGACCTCCGGGAACATGTTGAACGGCAGCACGACTTCCTTCACCCCGATGTGCGGGATGCGCTGGTGATGGAGCTTCAGGTCGCGCAGCGTCGCCCCGAGCATGAGTTGCGTGGCGTAGCGGGCCATCGGCACGTTGCAGACTTTCGATACCAGCGGCACGGTGCGGGAGGCGCGCGGGTTGGCTTCCAGCACATAGACGCGGTCCTGGTAGATGCCATACTGGATGTTCATCACCCCGCACACTTGCAATTCGCGACCGATGCGCAGCGTGTACTCCTCGATGGTTTTGATGTGCTCTGCCGGCAGCGTGACCGGCGGGATCGCGCACGCGGAGTCCCCCGAGTGGACGCCGGCAAGTTCGATGTGCTCCATGACGGCGGGCACAAAGGCGTCGGTGCCGTCGGCCAGCGCATCCGCCTCCGCTTCGACGGCGTTGTCGAGGAAACGATCGATCAGAATCGGCCGCTCCGGCGTAATCTCGACGGCCGCATCGACATAGTGCCTGAGCATGTCCTCGTCGTGGACGACTTCCATCCCGCGTCCGCCCAACACGAACGACGGGCGCACCATGACCGGGTAGCCGATGCGTTGCGCGATCGCGCGGGCTTCCGCAGCGCTGCGGGCCATACCGGATTCGGGCATCGGGATGCCCATCTGCTCCATCATTTTGCGGAAGCGATCGCGGTCTTCGGCGAGGTCGATGGTGTCGGGCGAGGTGCCGAGAATCTTCACGCCGGCCGTGGCCAACTCACTGGCGAGATTCAGTGGGGTCTGGCCGCCGAACTGCACCACCACGCCCTCGGGATTCTCCTTGTGGTAAATGGCGAGAACGTCCTCCACCGTGAGCGGTTCGAAGTAGAGTTTGTCAGACGTGTCGTAGTCGGTGGACACGGTTTCCGGATTGCAGTTGACCATGATGGTTTCATAGCCGGCCTCGCGTAGGGCGAAGGCGGCATGCACGCAGCAATAGTCAAACTCAATACCCTGGCCGATGCGGTTCGGGCCGCCGCCAAGCACCATGACTTTCTTGCGGCTGCTGACGGGAACGTTGTCGGGGGCGTTGTAGGTGGAGTAGTAGTACGCGGCCTGCTCCACGCCACTGACGGGCACGGCATCCCACGCCTCAGTCACGCCGAGGGCCAATCGGCGCGAACGAATCTGCGCCTCCGATACGCCGAGGAGGCTGCTGAGATACTTGTCGGCGAAGCCGTCCTTCTTGGCTTGGATGAGCAGTGCGTCGGGCAGTTCGCGGCCCTTGCATTTGAGGAGCTCCTCCTCCAATTCCACCAGTTCCTTCATTTGCTGGACAAACCACGACTTGATGTGGGTCTGGCGCGAAAGCTCCTCAACAGTCGCGCCTTTGCGAAGCGCTTCGTACATAAGCCATTGCCGCTCGCTGCTGGGTTCGCGGAGCAGCGCCATCAACTCCGGCAGGGATTTCTTGTTGAAGTCCTTGGCGAAGCCGAGTCCGTGGCGGCCATTTTCCAGCGAGCGAATGGCTTTCTGAAAGGCTTCCTTGTAGGTCTTGCCGATGCTCATCACCTCGCCCACCGCGCGCATCTGGGTGCCAAGTTTGTCGTCGGCGCCTTTGAACTTCTCGAACGCCCAGCGGGAGAACTTGACGACCACATAGTCCCCGGAGGGCGTGTAGCGCTCGAGCGTGCCGTCGCGCCAATACGGGATTTCGTCGAGTGTCAGACCACCGGCAAGCTTGGCAGACACCAGCGCAATGGGGAAACCGGTCGCCTTGGAGGCGAGGGCCGATGAACGGGACGTCCGCGGATTGATTTCAATGACCACCACGCGGCCCGTCTTGGGATCGTGGGCAAACTGGATGTTGGTACCGCCGATCACTTCAATGGCTTCGACGATCCGGTACGAATAGTCCTGCAGCCTGGCCTGGAGTTTCGGGTCGATCGTCAGCATCGGCGCGACGCAGTACGAATCGCCGGTATGCACCCCCATCGCGTCCACGTTCTCGATGAAGCAGACGGTGATCATCTGATTCTTGGCATCGCGGACGACCTCGAGTTCCAGTTCTTCCCAGCCAACTACGGACTCTTCGATCAGGATCTGTCCGACCATGCTGGCGGACAAGCCGCGACTGGCAACGACGCGGAGTTCCTCGACGTTATAAACCAAGCCGCCGCCAGTACCGCCCATCGTATAGGCCGGCCGGATAACGACCGGGTAGCCGAGTTCAGCGGCGACGGTCTCGGCTTCCTCGACACTGAACGCCGGAGCGCTCAGCGGCATCTCAATGCGCAGCCGCGTCATGGTTTCCTTGAAGACGATCCGGTCCTCGCCCTTCTCGATGGCATCGGCTTCTACACCGATGATGCGCACGCCGTAGCGTGCGAGCACACCGGCTTTGGCGAGTTGGGAGGAGAGGTTCAAGCCGGTTTGGCCGCCAAGGTTCGGCAGCAAGGCGTCAGGCCGTTCCATCTCGATGATATCGGTCAGGGATTCGAGGGTGAGCGGTTCGATGTATGTCACGTCGGCCATGCCCGGGTCGGTCATGATCGTGGCGGGGTTCGAATTCACCAGCACGATCTGGTAGCCGAGCCCGCGCAACGCCTTGCACGCCTGTGTGCCGGAGTAATCGAACTCGCAGGCCTGGCCGATCACGATGGGACCAGAGCCAATGATCAGTATTTTCTTGATGTCCTCTCGTCTAGGCATGGAGGTTCCCTTGCTGTTGTGTCGATGCGAAGCAGATGACTGGCGCGCGAGTGAGTCGGCCGACTGGCAGCGTTCATAGCTGTGCATCGCATCGGGGGCAACCGAAAACAGTCTTCATTGCGACGTCGACCGGGTGATCATGGCTTTCCGGCCGAACTCGCTCTGGGAGCATCAGCCATTGGTGATGTCCTCCAGCTTACACGTCAGGCGGACCGCCCCCAGTTGGCACCGCGCCGACCGTAAAATCTTCTCATGTTTGGCGAGACTTCTCTTCACGTGACCGGACCGCTGCGGTCGTGTCAGCGTACCCGCGGTTGTCGGTTCATGCGGTCATCGACGATCTTGCAAGTGGAGAGACGGAGCCTGTGGGTGCCAAAGGGGACAGGCTCCTTATCCGTGCTGGACCAGAAAGGAGCCTGTCCCCTTCTTTGCTCCGCTAGCGCGGCGAATGGGCGGCGGCGTTATCTTGTTAGCCTCCGGAGATCATGCTAGGCCGTTGCCTACCCCGGCTTGGAGAGACCATGAACCTCAGAGACAAGGACCTGCGCCTTTCGGGCCGACCCGCCTTCCCTTCGTCTCGCGTGCGGGTGGTGTGGCTCGGGAACGGCCGCGTTTCTCCAGCCGGCGCCCGTCGAGACGCCGCCGTACGAGGGCCTGCCAACAACTGAACCGGACATGTACGAGGGAAAGAGAGTCGCCGCGGTCGTTCCCGCGTTCAACGAGTCGACCCACATCGGCCAGGTCATCGGGGCAATGCCCGACTACGTCGACCACATCATCGTGGTGGACGATCGCAGCACGGACGGCACCGCCGCGGCGGCAACCGCTGTCGGTGATGCGCGCGTGCAGGTGATCCAACATGCGGTGCAGCGCGGCGTGGGCGGCAGTACGGTGAGCGGGATGCAGCGGGCGCTGGAATTGGGGGCCGATCTGCTGGTGAAGGTGGACGGCGACGGGCAGATGGACCCGGCGCACATCGCCCTACTGCTCGAACCGCTCGTCCACGGCACGTACGACTACGCCAAGGGCAATCGCTTCTTGCACCGGGACGCATTGCGGCGGATGCCATTGCATCGATTGCTGGGGAATTTCGCCCTCACCTTCGCCACCAAACTGGCCTCCGGATACTGGCACATCTTCGATCCGCAAAACGGCTACCTGGCCATCAAGGCCACGGCGGCGCGCATGCTGGATCTGCCGCAACTGGCAACCGGGTTCTTCTTCGAAAACGACATGCTCATCCACCTCAACGTGCTGAACCTGCGCGTCACCGACGTGGCGATTCCGGC
>JAGDMS010000456.1 GCA_017860575.1 Deltaproteobacteria bacterium
TTCATCGCTCCCCTCAAGCCCGGCTCCGTGATGGGCTTCGGCACCATCCCCGACTGTACCGGCTGTGACCACGACGACTTCATCGACCCGGGCGCCGAGATTCAGATCACGTTCGAGCGACTCGGGACGCTCCGCTGCCGGTTCGCCGAACCGACGGGCAAGCTGCTCCCGAGCCGCTGGCCGGTGCGCGAGTCGTTGCAGCAGTACCACGGGTAGTCCCCAGCCCTTCTGGACCTTTGAACCGGGGGTATGACCATGAAGGTCACAGACAAGAAACGTCTCATCCGCGCGGCGTTGGTGGGCGCCCTGGTGGCGACGACTGCGGCCTCGCAGGCCGCCACCAGTCCCCCGAACGCCGGCACGGGCAAGCGACCGAACATCGTGATCATCCTCGGCGACGATCTGGGGTTTTCGGATATTGGCGCGTTCGGCAGCGAGATTAAGACACCGAACCTGGATGCATTTGCTGCAACCGGTGTGCGCTTCACCCAGTTCTACACGCACGCCAGTTGTTCGCCCACGCGATCCCTGCTCCTCAGCGGCGTCGACACGCACCGCAACGGACTGGGCAACATGGATGAGTGGACCGCCCCGAACCAGATGGGCAAGCCCGGCTACGAAGGCTACCTCACCGACCGCGTCGCGACCCTTCCGCAACTGCTCAAGGATGCCGGCTACCACACCTACATGGCCGGCAAATGGCACATGGGCAAAGCACCCAACCTAATCCCCGCCGCCCGCGGGTTCGAGCGCGACTTCGCGCTGCTCGACGGTGCGGGCAGCTACTGGGACATGCGGAATTTCACCGCCGCCACCCCGTTGTCCACGTTCACAGAGGATGGCCGTTATTTGAAGAAGCTGCCCAAGGACTACTACGCCACGAAGACCTACACCGACAAGATCGTCAGCTTCATCGAGGCGAACCGCGGCGACGGCCAACCTTTCTTCGCGTACGTTTCGCACCAGGCGCCCCACGACCCGTATCATCTGCCACGCGCCTGGCGCTACCGGCACGTCGGCGCATACGACAAGGGTTGGGATGCCGTGCGCCACGAGCGGCTCCAGCGTCAGATCGAACTCGGCATTACGCCGGCGGGCACTGAATTGTCCGAGCGAATGTGGTTCCTGCCGGATCCCATTCTGCTGGCCCCCGCGCCGCGCGCCATTCTCGGCAAGAAGATGGAGCTGTACGCCGGGATGGTGGAGAACATGGACTTCCACGTCGGGCGACTGATCGACTATTTGAAGACGATCGGCGAGTTCGACAACACGATCTTCATCGTGTTTGGTGACAACGGTGCGGAAGGGACTGACCTCTTCAAGATGATCGCGGGCACGCCCGGCACGCGCGACTACCTCTTCGCCGCGATCAACTGGTCACAAACTCATCCGAATGCCTGGGGCGACCCGGGTTCCTACGTCGGCTACGGCCCGATGTGGGCCCAGGCGTCGATGACGCCTTTCAGCCAATACAAAGGCTACGTCGCCGAAGGCGGCATCCGCAACGCGCTGATCGTCAGTGGCCCGATCGTCAAGCGGGCCCCGGGGAGCATCAACCACGGCGTCCTTCACGTGGCTGATATCATGCCTACGCTGCTCGAAGTTGCCGGCGCCAGTTATCCCAAGACCGTCAACGGTCAGGAGTCGCCGCCGCTGATGGGCAAGTCGTGGGTCAGACTCCTGGCGGGCGAGGAGGAGTCGCCGCGCTCCGGCCAGGAGTACCTCGCCTGGGAACTCTTCGGCAACCGCGCGCTCCGGCAGGGTGATTGGAAGTTGCGGTGGCAATACCGACCGTTTGGCAAGGGGGAGTGGGAGTTGTTCAACCTGGCTGACGACGCGGCTGAACGCCGCGATCTTGCCTCCGAGCAGCCGGAGAAGGTCAAGGCTCTGGTGGCGCTCTGGGACGACTACGTCCGCACCAACAACGTGATTCTGCCCAGTCGCGTGTTGTCTGAAGGGATGGAAAAGAAGTTGCCTGATCGTTACCCGGTCGAAGCGGGGTATCCACCGCTCATCTACAAGCGCCAGTTCATCCCGCCAGCGAACATGATGGCCGATCCGAAGTAGTGATCGGAGCCGAATCCGCAAATGAACTCAATCCAACGAACAACCCATTCCATGAACGATGAACCCAAACGATTCCACGAAGGGGATCGCTTTCCATCCGCTGCACGCTCGCGCCGCCTCGCCACCACGATCGTGGTTCTAGCGATAATCTGCCCGACGTTCGCGCGCGCGCAGGTGCCACCGCGCTTCTATTGGAAGAGCCTCGCCGGTGCAAATGCGGTGCCGGTGATTTTCCAATCACTGAGCGGCAATGCCAATCCCATCGACCCGGCGCACGTCGTCTCGCCCGGTAGTTCCGTCGATGCGAATGTTCTAGTCGCTGGTTACGCGAAAATGTTGCCGCTGTTCGACCGCACGTTGACCCTGGCGGTACTGGAGCCGATGGGCCGGATTTCCGGCAAGACCAGCGTAGCCGGCCTGAGCTACGACCAGGAAGCCACCGGGTTCGGCGACCCGATGGTGGAGGCAGGCATCAACCTCATCGGCCCCACGGCCATCAAGACCATCCCCGACCTTTTGCGTTACGAGCCGAAGCTCTCGCTCGACCTGATCGTGGACGTCGCGTTCCCGATCGGCGAGTACGACAACGGTCAGCCGCTGAACCTCGGCCAGAACCGCTGGTATGGCCGGGTGGGCGCGCCCGTCGTCTGGCAGATCGGTCCGTGGGTGCCCGGCCGGCGCACCACCCTGGAAGGCCTCCCCTCCGTCTGGTGGTTCACCGATAATAACGATTACGTGGGCCACACGCTGAGCACCGATCCGATGTTTCAAGCGGAAGTCCATTTGACCCGCGATGTCACTGAGCAGTTTTGGGGTTCGCTCGACTCGACCTGGATGGCGGGCGGCAAGTCGAGCGTGGATGGAGTCAGCGGCGATTCGCTGAACAACCTGGGTGTCGGGTTCACCCTCGGCTACCAGATCAACGACAACCTTTCCTTCACCGTCGGCTACATGGCGACCGTCAACGACAATAACCCCGGCGACCTCCAGATGGACGGCTTTCGGACCTCGCTTACGTACGGCTGGCACGGGATCGTGGAGGGAGAGAAGCGGCTGGAAAGCGCGAAATGAGTAGCGCATCCGACACTCAACGCTCCAGCCCCGCTGCCGCGACGGACGCGCTGGCTGCTACCATTCTGCTACCGACCTCAGATTGTCTGGCATGACCTCAGATGACGACAGGTGCCGGAAACCCTTGATTTTCTTACCTTGCAGCACCTGTCAGAACTTCACCTAACGTGTCTTGCCTAATTCAGGATCCTGTGGGCTAATCACCCGTGGGGGTTCAAG
>JAGDMS010000457.1 GCA_017860575.1 Deltaproteobacteria bacterium
CCTCCATGACTGCTCCGGTTGCTTCCGGCGGGAGCGATCGCCGGGTGGGCCTCTCACCCACTGGGAAACGCCGCCTTTGCACGGCGCACGCCAAAAGCGGGCGTAGCGCCAGAGACGAAAACCCCGGCGCAGAGGCCGGGGTCGTGGGGCTGCTCGCAGAGCGAGTCTTATGCCGCTTGTTTCTTCCAGCGCACCGCGCCGAGACCCACGAGGCCAAGGCCGAACATTGCGAGGGTGGCTGGTTCGGGTACCTGTTGAAGGAAACCGCGGATTTCCCCGCCGGGGAACGTCGTCGTGTGAATGTTGAAGTACGCTCTGCCAGCATCTATCCCCGCAATCAGGACCTCTTCGGCGTTCGCTAACAGCCCACCGGCGAAGTTAGTGACGAAGCTTGTGGCGAAGACGGTGGTGGGCGAGTTCTCGGTCAGATCAAAAAGCGGCGAAAGGTAGCTTCCTGCCTGCGTGCCCACTGGGAACCCTGGGAGCGTGCCCGGAGTCACGGCCACGCCGATGGTTCCGGCTCCCGGCACCGCAGTACAGCAATGAATGTGGGCCACCGTAGTGTTTCCGGATAGCCCGGTCCAGCTCGCGTCGATCACGAGCGTATGGGCAATCGTGTCGTACTCGACCGTCACGTACCCAGAGCCGGTTGCGCCCACTGCCTCGGGTGCGAGAGCCGCTTCGTAGGTGATGACCGCCGCGTTGGCCCACGGCGCCAGGACGAACAAGGCCGCGCCAATGGCGACGCGTCTCATAGTTCGTGTCATGGTTCGATTTGCTTGCCGCATGTTGCTGCCTCCTCGCTATTACGTCGCAGTCTCGCGTTCATCGCATCTGCCTCCGCCGGTCCGCACGGGATGGTATGCACCGTCATGGGCCGCTTTGGCTACGACAGGGAAAGCGCAATAATCGGACCATTTTGCTAAGGCACTGATCTCCAACAGCAGTAGAAAGTTCACTGTTTAATGTGTGTAAATTTCTTCGACTCCGAAATTTCTTTAGTCGCATAAGGCGATTGCCTATGGCGCGCCTCTACTCTCGCTTCTGCCACACAGAAGCAGCGATGACCGACGGATGCCACAACACAACGTAACACTCGCGTGATCTTGGCTTTTGGATTCCGCCGGGCTCAATATTGGTCGCGATCGTTGGCAGGGTGAGGGTAGGTTGACGCAGATGGGGCTTGCGGACCGTCAATGTAATGCGATGTGTCGAATGCGGCCCCATCTGCGTGAATCGGTGTAAGGCAATCGGGCGCCCTGAAGACGGTGCCGGGGAATGCCTCTACAGGGTCGTTTTCGCCACTTCCCGACCCCTAGCATTTTCCCGACAGTGTAAAGAAAGCTGACAGATCGGCTGGCGGGAGAAGCCCGGATCGGACCCGGCGCTTCAGCGCCGACGCTCTGCGGCGCGCCTGAACCGCTCCAGGTAGTCCGCCCGATCGAACGGGGCGAAGGTCCACGCATAGCTCAGCCGCGACGGGTGCCGTGGGTGGCCGCCGATGGTGAGCGGCCCGAAGCGCCGCCACCCCCGCTGGAACCGCTCGACGCACGCCCTGATCGCGACCACGGCGTTGACCAGGAATGGCCGCATCAGGATCGGCGCGCCCCAGGCAGCCCGCAGGATGAGATCGTGGACGGACGCCGCGACGTTACCGACGGCATCCAGATTGGCCTTCAAGAGCCCGGGCTCGACCATCTCCGGCAGCGTTCGGCAGTCCGTCGCCCGGACCGGGCACAGGTTCACCAGCACGAACCCCTCATAGCCGTGCCCGCGAGCGGCGATCATCGCCGAAACGCGCAGACTCGCATGAGACGGTCGTCGCTTGGCGGCGAATGCGTCATGCTGCACCGTGCCGGCCTGGCGCTTCGCGTGTGAAGACGCGGCGCGGAGTAACACAGACCACCAACCGGGGGAAGGTGCCGCCCGCCAGCCACGCTCAGCTACCCCCCGTGGCGCAGCGTCAACTCACACCAGCTGCATGTATGTGACGACCGGCTGCACGTCTTCCGGCCAGTCCCCATTCCGCCGCAAGTCGCCGAAAAGTGGCAACCAATTGGCAACCATCGCTCCCAGAGACGACTGAGGCCCCTCGCGGGGCCTCTCTAAGTCGTTGATTTTTGGTGGGCCATCAAGGATTCGAACCTTGGACCAACGGATTAAGAGTCCTTATAAATCAATAGATTACAGTGCATACAACGCTCGATCAGTAGCTTACGAGATTGTCCGAGTGCTGTCCAGGTCGGCTGAGGCGGGTTGAGTTGGTATGGGCGGGTGCCGCTGGGGTGCCACGCTAAGACACCCCCGACGAGCTCAACGGCGCAATCAAGTCCGCGCCGTCTGCCACCGCCTTGTTAACAGCGCGTGAGACGCGCCAGCCGCGCAACCAGTCTGAGGGGCACGACCTCACCAGCTGCTCGAGCGTCGCGATGCCCTGGTGGGGATCGAGCCAAGTCGCGTAGTCGTCGGCACCGAGAATGACTGCCATACGGTCGTGGATCGGCGCAACAAGGTCGTTGGCGGTGCCGACGATTATCGTGCATGAGACTAGCGGCGGCGCCTCCGGCCCACGCCACTCCTCCCACAAACCCGCGAGCGCCAGCTCCTGACCGTCAGCCGCCGAGAAATACCAAGGCTGCTTGCGACCTTCCTCCTCGCGCCACTCGTAGAAGCCGCTGGCCGGCACCAAGCAGCGCCGGGTGCGGTAGGCGGCACGAAAGGCTGGCTTCTGGGCAACGGTCTCCGCGCGGGCGTTGAAGGTAGCGTAGGAAGTGCGGGGTTCCTTCGACCAGGCCGGGATCAGGCCCCAGCGCATGTCGATCAGCTCGTAGCCACCGTTCTCGGCGACGCGGACGACCGGAACCATTTGGGTCGGTGCGATGTTGTATCGCGGCCGTAGCTCCGGCAGCGCGATGCCGAGCGCGTTCTCGATGCGCGGAAGACGAAACGTGGCGATGGCGTAGCGGCCACACATGCTGATCGGACCGGGGGAAATTCAGCCCCGCCAGTATGGCGCTTCGGCTCTGACTGCCAGGCTCAGCCCATCGCCAAAACGACTGCAGCGATGGGCCCAGCCAGCCTCAGTAGCTGACGACGCGCGGGAGCTCCTTGGCCGCGGCTACCCACTTCACCACCTCAGTGGCGGCGGGCACGCGGCGCACCACGTTCTTGCTCGCCTCGGCGACCTCGAGCAGCTTCTTGTGCAGGTTCGCCGCGTTGCGCCGGGCCAGCGCCGGCACGGTATCGACACCGGCCAGCTCGAGCAGGTCGGCGTACTCCTCGCCGATGCCCTTGACCCGGGCCAGATCCGCCCGGTTGATCCACTTGAGCAGCAGCTTGCCGCTGATG
>JAGDMS010000042.1 GCA_017860575.1 Deltaproteobacteria bacterium
GAGTAGTGGTGCGCGGTCATCGGCTGAACTCCAGTGGCGGCAGGGAGATCTCCCGCAACGACTCAAGCGGGTGACCGTTGTGCTCCATGTAGTGGCGAATGCGGACCCGCTGCCACAGCCCGAGGCGGCGCTGCGGGGACAAGCACAGGTCCTGCGCCGCACGCTGGATGAGGCCGTGATCGATCTCCGGCTGATCGCGCGCAAATCCGGTGAGCAGGGCGTTGTCACACAAGACGTTGATGACGCGGGGTAACCCGCCGCTGAAGCGGTAGAGGGCGGCGTAGGCCCGGGGCGTGAACAGCTCGTCGGTTCGCCCGGCCCTGGCCAACCGCGAACGGACGTAGCGGATGGTTTCCGCGAAATCGAACGCCTTCAGCTGGAACCGCAACGCCACCCGCTGGCGCAACTGGCGCATTTCGCTGCGTTGCAGCTGCTCCACCAACTCGGGCTGCCCCACGAGCAGGACCTGCAGCAGCTTGGCACGCGACGTCTCGAAGTTGGTCAGCAGCCGGATTTCTTCCAGTAGCTCGCGCGAGAGCGCGTGGGCTTCATCGATCACGACCACGACGCGGCGACCGGCGGCCAACTGCGCCAGCAAGAACATGTGCAATGCCCGCATCGCGTCGAGCACCGACGATTCCGGCGGCAAGCGAAACTCGGCGAGCAAGTGCTGATAGAGGCCGCGGCGCGACATGCCGGGGTTGAAGGCGACGGCACTGCACACCCGATCGCCGAGGTGGGTGAGCAACGTGTGCACCAGCGTGGTCTTGCCCGTGCCGACCTCACCGCTCAGCAGTGCAAACCCCTTGGCGTCGCAAATCGCATAGAGCAAACCCGCCAGGGCTTCGCGGTGTTGCCGGCTGAGGAAAACGAAACGCGGGTCGGGACTGAGCGAAAATGGCGATTCGCGAAGCGCGTAGAACCCGTCGTACAGTGCCATTCAATCTATCCGCTGCTAGACCACCAGGAATTCAGCTGGTCCCACCTCTCCAGCGCACACAATAGGAAAAGGCACATCGACGAGGTAGTAAATTCGCACTCTCCATGCAGCGCAAAGCGTGCTTTTGCACACTTGCGGCAGAGCCGCGCGCCGACGGCGGTTCGGAGAGGACAGACGACCGACGACAGAGGACAGATTGTCGAGGCATATCCCGGCCGTGTGCCGTGCTATGCGCTGTGGGAGGGTGTCTCGAATCCCGGCCGCCACGGAGGGCGTCCGCCACTGGTGCTGATGAACACGCGAAGCATCACTCGGTGGCTGCAGGCCTCCGCGCCTGCAGCATCGGTTTTGAGACCGCCGCTCTCGCCCCTATGCGAGGGCGCGGGACCAAGGACACGTGACGCAAGGGCTAGGAATTCAATGCGTCAAGCCCGCTAGTGCCGGGCATTTGACACGGCGGTGCCGCGCAGAACCTCCCGCCGCGGTTCGCGCCCCTGTTTGCCCAGCAGTTCACCAACCACCGCCGGCATCGGCGACACGATCCCAGGCGTCAGCATCTTCTTGAGGAGGTCCTCCCGCAACAGCAGATAGCGGCCCTCTTCCTTCACGAAAATCCCGGCTTTGGCGAGCTCCTTGAGGTGTTTGCTGATCATCGGGCGTGATGCCCCGACGAGTTCGCCGAAATCTTCGTGCGACAGGCGGATCGAAATGAGCTTCCCGCGCGCGTCGGTGATGCCAAACATCCGGGCGATTTCATGGATGACGTACGCCAGCCGGCTGCGCACGTCCATGGTCAGCAAGGTCAACAACCGCACACACAAGTGGGCCCATCGGCTTTCCACGCTTTCGACGACACGGACCAGTTCCGGGCCCGGAAGATCGCACAAGTGGGCGGCGACCCGCGCAGCCGCGATGATGGCAACGCGGCTGCGCGATGATGGCAACGCGGCTGCGCGACTGGACCTCCGCCAGGAAGACCTGCCCCGAATCGTGTTCGTGCGGATCCTTCACGCGAAAATCGGTGAATCCCAGGATCTGCCCGCCGCGCACGATGTGCACCAGCAGGCGCTCGCCGCTGGCGGTGCCGTAATACAACCGCGCCTCACCGCTGAGCAATAAATAGAGCAGGTCCGTCGGTTCGCCGGGGTGGAAAACGGACGCGCCCTTTTCGTACTCGACGATGTGCGCAATCTGCGTGATCGCAGCAGCCGTCTCCGCCGGCCACAGCATCCGGTCAACGAGTGTGGTGCGAAGTGCATGTTGCCAGGTGTCCATTCGGTCGCCCTTTCACGTAGGCTTGCGCTTCGAGTGCCCCACCTGCAACCGCACCACTTAAGTCCGAAGCACCAAATCTGGTTTGTATACTTACTAGTTTTTGGGGGGCAATGTCAATCGACAACACGACAAGTCTTGGAAGAATTTGAATGGTTTGACGCGACCAGAAGCACCGCGAATTTAGCATAATTACATAGCTTATGCGCACCCGTCGGCGGCGCGCGCCCGCGTCGTCTTCAGCACCCTGCCGGCGCACGCGGGCGTGGTGGCGAGTCTTTACGAAACATGGCGCGATGTCAGTTGAGTACCGCCCTCCGTTTTTCCGGCCGACAAACCACAGTCACTGAAAATCAACCGCAAGCGGCGGAAGGGGCGAACTATGTCAAGTAATTACGTGAATATTCGGCCGGAAGCGCCAATTATTGCTGCCCCGCGTCCCCGCCGTTGACTACAAGTACTCTCCAAGAGTGGCGTGTGGTCCGCAAGGTCCAGTGAAACGGCGCCGCAGAAACGGCTGAGCGAATCGGCGTAGTGAACGCGTGAGCGTGTGCCGGACGTGGCTGAGTCGCAAACAGGTCGTGACGTGCAGTGGAACAGTTGATCGTTGACATCACCAGCGCATGTGCCGTGTCGGCTGGCATCGTGGGAGTTCTTTGCCTGGCTGCTCCGGCCACACGCGGCGGGGCCTCGAGCTTACTCGGACTGTCCTGGGCCGCTTCCGCGTTGTGGGCACTTGCGATTTCCTTGTTTGTCCGCGCGCCGTTCTCCGCAACGAATGCCCGACTGCTGTTGACCGCCCTCTGTCTGGTCGGTTTGCCCTGGTTACTGCTGGCACTGAGTTACCGCGAGGACAGCGTCCGCGCCGCACTCTCGCGCTGGCGGCCGCTGTTGCTGAGCCTCGCCGTCGCTGACGTGACCGCTGCCGCGGTGATGTGGTTGCACGGCGTCGACTGGGTGACGGGCATCGGTTCCGAGCCCACGATCGTCGTGACCCGTGCCGGCTTGCTTGCCGCCGCGGTCAGCGCCGTACCAGCCGGTGTGGCGTTGGCGCTTTTCACTGCGCGCAGCTGGAGCGATGTACTGGAGATGCCCTGGCTTTGGGTCAGCGCGATCGGCGCCATCGCGAGCCTGCTGTGGGCCGCGTGCAGCCTGCTCTGGCACGGGTACGTTGCTTTGCATGCGTTGGTGGCGGCTGATGCGCTCGGCGGTGTGGCCGCCGCGGTCGGCGTGGTGGCCATGGGGCAAACGCTTCCGAGCCCCCGTCCGCTCGTACCCTCACGACGATTCGTGTACGGGGCCTCCGTTGCCGGTCTGATCATCGCCTACCTCGTGGCCGCGCACTTCGCGTTTTACTGGGCATCTGGTTTTCCGGCGCGGGCACTCCAACAAGTACTTCCGGCCCTTGCATTTACCGTGGTGGCGGCTTTGGTGATTTTCCTGGGTTCCGAGCGGACGCGGCACCGCTTGTGGGTGGCGGTGGGCCAGCACCTCTTCCGCACCAAGCACGACTACGGCGAGGCGTGGATCCGCCTCACCGCAATTGTCTCGACCGCGGACACGGCGGCGGTGCTCCTCCAACAGACGGTGGCGTTTTGCCGTGAGCTGCTCTGCGTCCCGGAGGTCAGTGTCTGGCTTGCCGATGCGGCCGGAGCGTTCCGACGGATCGTCACCGCGTCGGCCGACTCGCCCCGCGGTCGCTTGGAGGACGCGGACGATTGTGGTCCCCTCGCCCACGCCGCTGCATCTCCCATTCTGCAGCTGGCCGAGGTCCGCGATGCGGCGCAGCTCGGCCGCATCACCGGGGCATCCTTTTCCGGCCCCCTGCTGGTCAACGGCCGCACCGTGGGTGTACTCGCCGTCGGCAGCAGCGCCGCACCGGCGACTCTCGACGAGGAAGACCGGCAAGTGCTTCGCCACGTGGCCGCACAGGTTGCCAGCTCCCTTGGCCTCTTCCAACTCGGCGAGGAGATCGCCGAGACCCGTGCGGTCCGCTCGCTCGACCGCGTCTCCACATTCGTGCTCCACGATCTGAAGAATCTGGTCGCCCAACAGTCGTTCGTGCTCGAAAACGCAGCGCAGTTCGGTGGCGACCCGCGGTTCGTGACCGACGCGCTGGCGGCGTTCGAGGATTCCACCAACCGCATGCGTGCACTGATCCGGCGCCTACACGCGAAGAAGCCGGGCCTGCCGATTGCCGGCAAGCAGTGCGATCTGCTGGCGTTGGTGCGGGACCTCTTGGGGCAACCGCAAATCATGTTGCCACGCGGATGCCGCCTGCATCTGGAGCTGCCCGCCGATACCGCTGCCTGTGTCGTTCCAGTCGATCGGGACGACCTGACGCAAGTCCTCACCAATCTGCTGGTGAACGCCGCGGAAAGCCTCCGCTCGGCCGACGGGGACGTCACGGTCGCGATCGCGCCCGTGGCCGCCGGTTGGCAGCTGACGGTGCGCGACACGGGCTGCGGCATCCCCGCCGCGTTCTTGCGCGACAAGCTGTTCCGCGCCTTCCACACCACGAAGAAGGGCGGACTCGGGATCGGCCTCTACCAGTGCAAGACCGTGATTGAGGCCAGTGGCGGCTCGATTATGCTCACCAGTCGGGAACAGGTCGGGACCACCGCCACGGTGGTGCTCCCGGCAGTGCCGCGACCGCCGTACGAAACCGCTTGCAGGGAAGTCGAATATGGACAAACCGACGCTGCTTGTCGTTGACGACCACGAGCACATCCTCAAACAGCTGAGCTGGGCGCTCAGCAACGATTTCACCGTGCACACCGCGACAAGCAAGGAGGCGGCCATCGCGGCGATCGGCCGTGAGCAGCCAGCGCTGATGACGGTCGACCTCGCCCTCGGACCGGACGATAGCCAACGCCGGCAAGGGTTCGAAGTGCTGCAGGAAGCCCTCTGTGTGGACCCGGCGATGAAGGTCATCGTCATCACCAGCGACCAGGAAGAGGCGACCGCGATCGAGGCGGTCACGCTGGGTGCATTCGACTACTTCGTCAAACCCCTGCCCTTGGACGATCTGCGCGTCGCCCTGCGTCGTGCCGCCTACTTGGGCAACCTGCACCGGCAGGCGCGCGGCATGGCGGAGCCTCCGCAGGACGACGGCACCGGCATGATCGGAAATTCCGCCACCATGTTGACCCTGCGCCAGCGCATCCGCCGCGTCGCCGCCACCGATCTGACCGCGCTAGTCCTCGGCGAAAGCGGCGTGGGGAAGGAGCTGGTGGCGCGCGCCATCGCCAATTTCAGCACGCGCCAGAATCAGCCGTACGTCGTCGTCAACTGTGCGGCCATCCCCGACACGCTGCTGGAAACCGAGCTGTTTGGGCACGAGAAGGGATCCTTTACCGGCGCTCATGCCCAGAAAAAGGGGAAGTTCGAGCTGGCGGACCACGGCACGCTCTTTCTCGACGAGATCGGCGATCTCAACCCGGAGCTGCAGGCAAAGTTGTTGCGCTTCCTGCAAGAGCGCAGCATCGAGCGCCTCGGCAGTAACCGGCCGATTCAGCTCGATGTGCGGATCGTAGCCGCGACCAACCGCGACCTGGAACGGGCGGTGCAGGACACCCGATTTCGTGAGGACCTGTATTATCGGCTGAAGGTGCTGCCGGTGCGCGTGCCACCGTTGCGTGAGCGCGATGACGACGTGCTGGTCTTGGCTCGCTACTTTCTGGAACAACTGGCGCGCGATATGCACACGCCAGCGAAGCGGCTCGCCCACGAGACGGAGGCCGCACTGCGACGGCATCAATGGCCCGGCAATGTTCGGGAGTTGGAGAACGTCGTCAAGTCGGGGGCCGTGACCTGCCGCGGCGCCGTCATTTCCGCAAAGGACCTGGACCTGGAACCGGTGGTCGAGCCCCCGCGCAATCTGCGCCTAGCCCGTGACGAACTGGAACGTGACCTCATCGAGCGGGCCCTGCGGCGCAACGACGGGGTCATCAGCCGGGCCGCCCGCGATCTGTCGATCAGCCGTGTCACGCTTTACGATCTGCTGACGAAGCACGGCCTCCGCGTTCCCACGGGGGACGAAAAAGCCCAGGGCTACTGAATCGGCGGCACAGCCGATACGGACGAAGAACGCCTATGATGGACACTGCCCTGGATCTGGACGACGTCAACAACCGGTATGGCGCCGCGTGGTACGTGCTGCGGACGCAACCGCATCGCGAGCGCGTGGCCGAGCAGTTCCTCGCGGAACGCAACGTGGCCAGCTACCTGCCGCAGATGGCGCGCTGGCCCGGGCCGGTCCTCGGTGCGGCCATTCGACCCATCTTCCCCGGCTATCTCTTCGTGTTCACGGTGCTGGCGGAGGCCGCGGTGCGCATCATGCGCACCCCCGGCGTCAGGGAATTCGTCCGCTTCGGTGGCGAGCCGGCAAGCGTCGACGAGGCCGTCATTGCCTTCCTGCGCGCGCGTGAGGGGCCGGACGGACTGATTCGGTGCGACCAGGGGGTGCGGGAGAACGCCGAAGTCCGCATCGTGCAGGGGCCCTTCCGGGGCCTGACGGCGATCGTGGAGGAACGGTTGCCGACCCGGCAGCGGATTCGTGTCCTGATGGAAATTCTGCAGCGCACCACACGGGTCGAACTGCCGGAAAGATGGGTGAGACAAGCGTGAGCGTGTCAGTAGCACTGGGCCTCCGGGTCGTGAGCCGCCATTGCCCACGATCCCTTTCTGCGTCGCGCACTACGCGGCACCGTACCGTCACGTCGGAATCGTTTACACTCCGGTCCGTAACCTTGCTCGGCTTGCACTCCGGCAATACCTCCGCTTGCTACAAGGGTTTTCTCGGTGGGTCAGCAGCGCGGGAAACAAAGTCGGCTGCGGCGACGTCGGAATCCCTTACAGTTCCCACAACGGAGGCGATCGTGCTCCGGAGATTTTCGCCCGCCCACTTTTCTCCCAGTGCTGGCCTGATCCTTGCTCGTTGTGTCCGTATTTCTACGGAGCACCCTGCGCGACGTTAGGACGACCACGGTGGACACCACAAACGGCATGAATCAGGAGACGGTGGAGCCGGCGTCGGTCGGGGGCGCTCGGAATTATGGGGCCGTTGACGCGGCGGCACGCCAACGGCCGCTGCGGCGCCGCTCCAGCGGAGAAGGGAGTTTCAAGATGGACATGAGCGGTGCACCCGTTTTCGCGGCGGCGATACCGCCCGCTGCAGCATCCAGTCACGACGACGGGCAACCTACCCCAACCACAGCTGGCGTGGCAGCACAGACGGCACGGAAACGGCTGTGGTCGGCCGAGCAGCGCGTGCAAATTGTCCTGGAAAGTCTGCGCGGAAAGCAGCCGAACACGCAGATTTGCCGACGGTACGAGATCAGCGAGCCCACCCTGTACAAGTGGCGCCAGCTCTTCCTGGAAGGTGGTAAGGCCTTTCTGTCCGGCGCCGGCCCCGCAAGCGTCCAGCGGATTGCGGAGGAGAACCGCCAACTGCGGGAGATGCTGCTCGACCTCTCGCTTGCCTACCATCGGCTTCGATCCAACGCATCCAAGCCAGAGGAGCTAACACTCACCTCCCACGGGCGTCGCTTGCCGTCAGGCCGCACGCGCCCCCCCGGGACCTGATCACGGTCACGCCCCGCATCTGGGCGCTCCACGGAGCGCGCGCGGTTCGTCAGCCCTCCGCTCCGGTGGGGCGCGAACGGCGCCTTGGGGCGGCACACCAGCGATCGCACTGAACGCACAGAGGGTGGCAGGGACGCACAGCGAGTGGAGCCGTCACGCCCTGCACACCGTTTCGCATCCGAGTTCGCAGCGCTTTTGGCGCACGAGCTGCGCAACCCACTGAATGTCATTCTCGCCTCGCTCGACCTCCTGCTCGAAGGGGCCTTGGGCCCGCTCACCAGCGACCAGGCCGAACAGCTGAGAGACGCCGTCCGGAGCGCCAGTGAAGTGGTGGACCTGCTGAACGCCGCACTTGACCTGAGCCGCGCCGACGCCGGGCAGGCGACGCTAACCGTGCAGGAGGTCGATGTCGCCACACTCTTGCGGGAGATCGACGAGGGGACGCGGCATTTGCAGCAACAGTCGAATGCCGCCTTCGTATGGCATGCGGCGCCGAACCTGCCGACGATCCGTGTCGATGCGATGAAACTCAAAATTGTACTGAAAAACCTGGTCGTCAACGCGTTGAAGTTCACCGAGCGCGGAAGCGTCATGCTGGACGCGCAGCGCGTGGGACACCACGTGGAGTTTTCCGTCATCGACACCGGACGGGGCATTCCCGCCGAGGCGCTGCCGTTCATTTTCGACGCGTTTCGGCAGGTGGACGCACCGCAGCGGCAGCGCCTCGGCGGCCTCGGGCTCGGACTGTACATTGCGCAGCGGCTCGTGGAACTCATGGGTGGTACCATCACCGTCGCCAGTGAGCTGGGCCGCGGGTCCGTCTTTCGAGTCCGGGTACCAATTGCGCCGCCGCGCCCCGAAGGCTGACAGCGGCCGGCCGCACGACGCCTTGTGCCCGTTTGCCCCGTGTTGACATCGCTGCGGTATCCCCGCAGATTCCTACGAAGGCAGCGCGCGGATCGACGCGGCCGCCGCAAATTCGGAACACCGCCGGGGCGATCACGACTCCTCGGCGTGCAACGATAGGGGCGACGTTGGCAGCCGCGCACCGGCCGACCCCGTTGAGAAACAGGGCCTGCCGCGCGCTCGGACACTGGATGCCGCACGTGACCGCCGGAACGGGAGGGACACATGGGTACACGAGGACGTGAAATAGTTGGCATGGATGTCGAGCAGCTTCTCAAGCTGCTGAATGAGGCGTACGCGAGCGAATGGCTCGCCTATTACCAGTACTGGCTTGGCGCCAAGGTCATCAAGGGTCCGATGAAGGACGCCGTGGCGGCCGAACTCAACCTGCACGCCACCGAGGAACTCAATCACGCCGTGCTGATCGCCAACCGGATCATCCAACTCGGCGGCACGCCGGTGCTCACGCCGGAAGGCTGGAGCCGGACGAGCCCGTGCAAGTACGATGCGCCCGCGGATCCCTATGTGGCCGCGTTGCTCGACCAGAACATCGCCGGCGAACAGTGCGCGATCACCACGTACAAGGGACTCATGGACGCCACCAAGGACAAGGACATGGTGACCTACAACATGGCCCTCACCATCCTCGAGCAGGAGGTCGAGCACGAAGAGGACTTGCAGAGCCTGCGCGAAGACCTCGAGCTGATGGTCCAGCGCGGCAGCAAGTAGGTCCGGCCGCACGCGCGCGATTGCTCCGGAGCGCTGCGAAAAACAGCTGGCGATACGCGATCGCGAGTTCGCGCAGTGAACCGACGCGCACGCATGTGGTAGACTGGTCGGGTGATGGCCACCGGTGGGGTGTACGACCTGCTCATCTTCGGCTTTCGCAACGACGTGGCCCGGGCGCGGACACTCGATTTCCTCAACCGCCTGCCGCCGTCGCACGCGGGGCCGACCGTCGTCGATGGGCACACCTCCGTGCCACACCGCCTATTCGCCGCCCTGGACGGCGAGCGGGCGCATAAGCTGCGCCTGCAACTGGAGGCAATCGGCGCGCAAGTGTTGTTGGTCGACGTCAGCGCCGCTTCGCCCCACATGGTTGGTTTACACGATCCGACGCCCCCCGCCCGAACACCCTCCGGCATCCGCTTGTTCACCTTCTTCCTGGTCGTGATCCTTGGCGCCGCCACGTTCGCCTGGCGCGCCATTCTGCCCCCTGCCCGTCCGCGCCTGCCCTTGAGCCACGGCCAGCACACCACAGCGGCCGCCGGCCCAGCGCAACCCTCAGTCACGGACCACGCTGACGCCGTAATCGCTGACGCCGAGCCCGAAGCCGCGGGCTTGGGAACGGTGCCCGAGTACGCCGCGCTCGTCGACGAGCTGGAGCGCGTGTTACAGGGCCACCCCGATGTCCTCGCCGTGCGTTGGAATCTGCAGACGGTGCTCTTCAACTGGGGTGTGACCGAACTTGCCGGCAACCGGTTCGAAGACGCCGCGACGCACCTGGAGCGGGCGGCCGCCCTGGGCGAACGGGCCGATGTGCTTGCCGCCCTCGGCATCACCTACGCCCACGCCGGCGATCACGAACGGGCCGCCCCGACCCTCGAAGCGGCGTTGCGCCTCAATCCGACCGATCCCAACGCGCTACTGGCACTATCGCAGATCTATCTCAAGGAGGATCGGCGTCCCGCCGCTCTCGAACTCCTCGAGCGGGCAAAGGACGCCGGCGCCCACGGACCGGAACTGGACAAGCTTGTCCAGCAGTTGAGCCGCGAGGTCGACGCGGAGTGGGACTTCGTCCAGCTGGACAGCCGCCACTTCCGCCTCAGCTTTGCCGACAACGACGATCGCAGTGCGGTGCGCGAGGTGCTTGCTGCACTCGAGGATGCGTACGACAGTGTCGGCGCCAAGTTCGGATATCGCCCGAGCGAGCCCACGAACGTGGTGCTCTACACGCAGCAGGACTTCCACGCGATCACGCAAACGCCCGACTGGGCGGGCGGGGCGTTCGACGGGCGCATCAAGCTGCCGGTGCGCGGGCTGCGCGACAACGACCCCGCCCTGGCCCGCATCGCCCGCCACGAGTACACCCACAGCGTCGTCGCCCGCCTCGGCGGCAGCCGCTGCCCCGTGTGGTTGAACGAGGGGCTTGCCGTGTGGGCGGAGGAAGAGCACGAGGGCGACCGCCAGGGTTGGGCGGAAAACGCCATCGCCGGGCAGGAGTTGTTCACCTTGGACCAGTTGGCCGGAACGTTCACGACGCTGCCACCGGCCCGCGTCGAGGTGGCGTATGCGGAAAGTTACCTGGCGGTTCGGGCGATGGTGGAGCGCTACGGCACGCGCAAACTGCCGGCGCTGCTGGAGGCGCTGCGCACGCACACGCTCGATGAGGCATTCTCCCTGACCTATCCCGGCGAGTTGTCGGACTTCGAGCAGCGCTTCCTGCAGCAGCTCACCGGCTAGATCGTCCGCATACGTCCACGGGCGCAAGAACCACGGAGCAAAGGGTAATGCGCGCCGCCCGCGCGTCTTGTGCCCGGATGATGCGAGGTTCACGACTGCATCGACTTTCCCGCACCAACGATGTTATAGATGGCCGATGCCCACCTATTGGACCGGGAATGACTGCCAGATCCCCGGCACGTATGAGAGCGATTGCGAGTGCGCTCGCGTAATCACCCTGCGCAAGGGGGAGGAATTTCCGCCCTGCGTGGAGTGTTCGCAGGTGGTGTCCTGGGAATTGCTCGCCGCTGCCAGCGAGGAACCCGCCCGCCTCCGTCGGTAGCACCGAGCGCCGTTGTGCCCCGGTGCCGTGCCTCGCCCGCTGATCGCTGAGTCGGACGGCGAGGGCATCCCGATATGGCGCATCGGCGGCAGGCACCCCGGGCAACCCACATCTCCAGGTTGCAACTCCCCCCTCCGTTGACTGCTGCGGTGCCCACACGGGACGAGGCCGGAATTCAAACCGCCGGGGACAACGCGCCGAACTCGAAATCGTCCCCGCGGCGCGCTATTAAGCGGTCTCGCAGATGCCAAGCGACGAGACAGTAACGCCAGCCGGTGAATGCGGGGCAGCGGACAGTTCCACCGCACGCGGTCGCATCCATCACGTGCGCAATGTGCACGTCATCGCCGCCGGCAATCGCGTTGCGCGCGCGCTCGACCAGGTGGGCGTCCCGACGCGGGCAACGGTGGCGCTGCTGGGCGCCAACACGCCGGAATTCCTCGCCACGCACCGCGGCGTCACCTGGTCCGGGCGCACCCTGACCCCGTTGTCGTGGCGGTGGACGGCGGACGAGGTCGCGTACGTTGCTGCCGACTGCGAGGCCAAAGCGCTGGTTGCCGACGCCCGCTTCCCTGCGCTCGCACAGGCCGCCGCCGGGGCGGTTCGTCCGGAAGCGCGCTTTGCATATGGCGGCCAGCTGCCAGGCTTTCGCCCGTGGCGCGAAATCGATACTCTTCCGCCGGCGCCACCTGACGTACCACTCGCCGGCCGCATCATGATGTACACCTCGGGTACGACCGGCCGGCCGAAGGGTGTGTTGCAGCCCGAGCCGAGCGGGCCGCCGCCCACGGTGATGGGGGCCGCCGGCATGTCCATGCTAAGGCTCTTCCTTCCGCCGGAACAAGAACGAGGAACGCACCTGGTCTGCACCCCGCTCTACCATGCCGGACCGCTCACGTATGCCGATGGATCGTTGTTGTTGGGCGCCGACCTGGTGCTCCTTGAACGCTTCGACCCGGAGACGGTTCTTCGGCTGATCGCGGAATGCAAGATCGTCTCCACCTTCATGGTACCCACCCATTTTGTCCGTCTGCTACGCCTCCCGGATGCCGTCCGCGCGCGCTACGATCTACGCTCGCTCAAGCTGCTGCTGCACGGTTCCGCGCCGGTCGCGCCGGACATCAAGCGCGCCATGATCGAGTGGCTGGGCCCCCTGCTCTTCGAGTTCTACGGCGGCACCGAAGGGGGTGGTACCGCGATCGATTCGCGGACGTGGTTGACGCATCCCGGCTCGGTGGGACGACCCATTCCGGGCTATGAACTGGCAGTGCTCGACGACCATGGCGCGCCGCTGCCCACGGGTACGCCCGGTCAGATCTGGTTTCGTGGCGGCAGCCGATTTGCCTACAAGGGCGATCCGGAGAAGACGGCGCAGGTACAACGTGACGACTGGCATACCTTGGGAGACATCGGCTCCGTCGATGCCGAGGGATTTCTCTATCTCTGTGACCGGCGCGCCGACGTCATCATCTCCGGTGGGGTGAACATTTATCCGGCGCAAATCGAGGCCGCCCTCCTCGCATGTCCGGAGGTCGTCGACTGCTGCGTCATCGGCATCCCCGACGACGAGTGGGGAGAAGCCGTGCACGCCGTGGTCCAGCCGGCAGCGGGAAGCACCGCCGGTCCGGCGCTCGCCGAGAGGGTTTTGGCAGCAGTGCGGTCGCGACTGGCCGCCTACCAGGTGCCGCGCAGCATGGAATTCCGCACCGAACTGCCGCGCACCGAGACGGGAAAGCTGGCGAGGCGCCAGATCCGCGACCCGTACTGGCAAGGCCGCCAGCGCCGGATCTGACGGAAGGGGGAACAATGCGCACACTGCTTGTCGAACCATCTTCCGGCGTCACGACGTTCACCATCAAGCGTCTCGAAGTCTGCCACGCCATGAACGCTGCGGCAGCCGACGGGTCACGGTCCGTCCTTGCCGACGCACGGCCGCGACCCCGAAAGGACTAGAAACGTTGGGCGCCGACGAGCACAGGGAGCGTACGGGCATGGATCTGCGTTCCAGGCCGGAGGACGAGGCCTTCCGCCTCGAGGTCCGAGGGTTCCTACGCCAACACTGGAGCGATGACGATCGCCGACACAACCCGCCTCCGAGGCCGACCTGGCTCCTCGCGCCGGTCAATCGGCGCGATGCGGCCGCCGTACGCCTGCGCACGGAGGCCATCGCCCGGGGATATCTGTACCGTCATGTCCCGCAGCGCTACGGCGGTGGAGGCGCCCCCTGGGATCCGGCGAAGGAAGCGATCATCGCCGAGGAGTTCGAACGGGCCGAGGCACCGGCGGAGTTGATCGGCAACGGACCGAACGTCCTGGTCCCGACCCTGTTGGAATGCGGCACCGAAGAGCAGAAGCAGCGGTTCATTCGCCACGTGCTGCTCGGCACGGAGTACTGGTGTCAGGGCTACAGTGAGCCCGAAGCGGGCAGCGACCTCGCCGCGCTGCGCACCCGCGCCGTGCTCGAGGACGGCGCCTGGACGGTCACCGGCCACAAGATCTGGACGAGCATGGCGGACGTTTCCGATTGGATGTTCGCGCTGGTGCGCACCGAACCCGTCGCGCCGAGGCACAAGGGCTTGAGCTACTTGCTCATCGACATGACCGCGCCCGGCATTAGCGTGCGGCCGCTGGTACAGATGAATGGCGAGCACGAGTTCAGCGAGGTATTCCTCGACAATGTGCGGGTGCCGCTCGCGAACATGGTCGGCCCGCGTGGCGCGGGCTGGGCCGTCAGCATGTCCGCGCTCAAACACGAGCGGCAATTCGCCGGCGCCACATTGGTGCACCCACGCATGCTCGACGGTGTAGTCGCGCTGGCGCGGGCGTCACGCCGGCGCGGGCGACCGGCCATCGAGGATCCCGTCATTCGCGATCGGCTGGTGGCCCTGCAAGCGAGGATGTACGCCAACAGCTATCACGCCTACCGCCTGACCACGATGGGGCGTCGCGCCGAGGAACCGGGTGTCGCCGGCATGGTCGCCAAATTGTACGGCTCCACCCTTGCCTATGAACTCGCCAAACTGGCGATGGACATTGTTGCCGACGGTGGAATGTTGTGGGCGGAATGCGCACCGGCGGGGGGTATCGCTCCCAATTCCTACATGCAGGCTTTCGGCGTGCTGGCCGGAGGCGGCACCGCGAACATCCAGCGCAACGTCATCGCCGAGCGCGGCCTCGGCCTGCCCCGCGGGCCCACACGCTGAGGCGCAGGCATGCCTCCGAGCCGGACATTCTCGCTGCCTCTGAACGCTGGCTGGCACCGGACCAGTGCGTCCGCCTTCCGGGCCGCCGTATCACCGCGACGGCAGACCGGCGGTGGCGCTATCGCATTCCAACCGCAGGCGCGAGCTGGTATCGAAAGGTATTATGCAGGCACACGAAACCCCGAAGGTCGCTGATTTCCCCGCCGGCGTCGCCGTCGTGATCGGTGGGAGCGGCGGGATCGGTTCGGTGATTTGCGAGAGGCTTGCCCACGCCGGAACCGACGTAGTACTGACCTATCACCGCAACGCACATCGGGCCGAAGAGGTCGCCGACACTATCCAGCGCTGCGGTCGGCGCGCCGGCGCGTTTCCCCTGCCCGTCTCCGATTCCGCCGCGGTGTCGAAGTTTTTCAATACGGTCATCCAGCAATATGCGCGCATCCACACCGTGGTCATCGCGGCGGGATCGTCCATCCCCATGCGCTACATCAGTCAGCTCGCGGAAGACGAGTGGACGCGGGTGATCGACGCTGACGTCAACGGTTTCTTTCACGTGGTCCGTGGCGCCTTGCCGCACCTGCGGGAACATGGCGGATCCTTCGTCCACATCAGTTCCGCGGGCGTGCGCCGTTGGCCGGTGCGCGACGGACTGTCCGTGGTTCCGAAGGCGGCGATCGACGCATTGCTGCGCGGGATCGCCCGCGAGGAGGGCCGCTTTGGGATTCGCGCCAACAGCGTTGCACTCGGTGTGATCGAAGCGGGGATCTTCCTGCGCTTCAAGGAGACGGGTGAACTCGACGAGCAATGGATGCAGGCCGCCATCGCCAACACACCATTGCGTCGCTTTGGTTCGGCCGAGGAGGTCGCCGACACGGTGGTCTTCCTGGCCTCACGCAAGGCGGCGTACATCACCGGCCAGACGATCTTCCTCGATGGCGGTTACGGCATCTGAGGTACGCGACAAAGGAGAACCACTCCGTCAGCGATCTTGCCGCCGGCCTGACGAATATCAGCTCGCGGCCGCACAATAATCGTGCCGATGGCTGCGGTACCACCCTGCCGCGTCGAGTCCGCTCTCTTGTGGAGCGGAGGCCCCACGGGCATAGTGAGGAGCGGGAGGGCAGGCGGAATGAGAAAGACCGCTGCGTTGGTTGTCGCGTTGCTCCTGATCGGGGTGAGCGCCAGGGCCTGGGACGGCCCGGCCAGCAACAAGCCCACGTCCGAACTCGAGCAGATGACGGACGAGCAACTCATCAGCGAGGGGCTCACTGTATGCCTCAAGGCCGGCGAACACGGGTCCGCCGCCACACAATACCTCAGGACCGTTGCCGGTGTTGCCCGGGCCCGGCACCCCGACTACGCGCACCCCGAGTTCAGCGACATGCTGGCGGCAGCGGCGGCGGAGAATCCCGGCCTGTGTCGCAAGGCAGCCAAAGGGGCGCTCGAAAAGGAAGGCGGCGCCCAGTAAGGCCGCCTCGCCAAAGCAACGCCGCGTCCACGGTCGCCTGACAACCGCGGTGCGTTGCGGTCGTTCCGTGGCGACCGCGGATTCTTTCCCACCCAGCTGACAATCGTTGGTCCAGATGGCGGGCCCGTGGGCGTGCGTGCCCAATGTGAGCGGGGCTACGCCCCGAACCGTCAGCGCGCCGCGCGATTTATGACGGGGCGCCGTAGGGAGCGTCCACCGGCAACGAGACGGCGAACCGTGATCCGACCCCGCGCGAGCTTTCGACAGAGATCTGGCCACCGAGGGCTGCCGTCAGGCGTTGCACGATGTACAAGCCGAGGCCGACGCCGTTCCCATTCCGCGGCACGTTCTCGCTTTGCCGGAACATTTCGAAGATCGCCGCTTGGTCGGCCTGGGGGATCCCAGGGCCCGTGTCGGTGACTGCAAGAACGACGCGTTGCTCGCTCTCGTGCCTTTCCGCTTCGACCAGCACGCTTCCCTCTTCCGTAAACTTCAGCGCATTGTGCACAAGATTCCGGAGAATCATGGTCACTTTTCTGCGATCGCTCCGCAGGAGTGTCCCGTCATCACGGATCTGCCAGCGCAACGCCACGCCGTCCTTCCGCCAGGTCGCGGGGAGGCTTCCGGCGACATCCGCCACCAGATCCCCGATTGAAAAGGCGGTCACATCCAGCGGCAAGCGGCGGGTCTCCAGTCGACTGACGTCCAGCAGGCCCTGGACCAACTCATTCAATTCACCCGCCTGTTGGAGCATGCGACGCAGCAGATCTTTGCCCTCCTCATCTGCCGGATCGCACGTCCCGTCCAGCAGCAGGTCCGCATATCCCATGATCACACCCAACGGCGTGCGAAGTTCGTGCGACAGCGTTGCGATAAACTCCGACTTCGCCCGATTGGCTCGCTGCGCCTCCTCGATCAGACGGGCATTCTCCAAGGCCACGGCAGCCTGCTTAGCGATTGCCGCGAGCAACTCTCGGGCACGTGCATCGAAAAACCCGCCGCGCGCGGCGTAACAGCAGTTGATGACCCCGATCACTTCCTGATCCCGCTTCACCGCCTGCATCAGTACCGCCGCCAGGTCCCAGCGTCGCAAGAGAGCGACAAGGTGTGCATCGCTTTGATCTCCCGCCCGCAACTCGGCACTCCCTCGCTGCCGCAGCAAGCGATGCGATTCAGGACCCATCGCGGCAGAAAAGTCGACGGAGCGGATTTCCTCCGCGATAGCCTCCGGCATCTGACTAGTACCAGTGACCCGAAAGACCCCGGTTTCGGGATCTCGTTGCGACAGCGCGACCCAGTCCGCACCAATCGCGCCGCGCACACGCTCAGCGAGTTGCACCGCCAATGCGTGTGGATCGCCGATCGTGGCGTCGAGGGATTGAGCCACGTCCAGTAACGCACGGGACACCGCCGACTGCTGAAACGTCGTGAACCGGTGTGCGTTGAGGACGTAGGCACCAAGCCCGGCCACCCCGACCGCCGTCAGCAGGCCCAAGATCTCGAAGGGAAGTGGCACCGACCGCGTCGCACCGAGCGCAAGCGCAACCGGATAGCCGATCAACGCCCCGGCGCTCGCCGCCAGTTGCGCGTACGGCCCCCACGGATAGAGCACCGCAACGCCGCTCACGAGCACGGCCAAAATAAAGAGCAGCACCGCCGTGCCTCCGCCTACCGCCCCGAAGTAACTGCACAGGCCGAGCTCCAGCCAGTTCACCACCGCCACGGTGACCGGCACGCTGAGGGCCGGCCAGCGGTGCACCACCACAACTTGACTAAGGCACGCGAGCGCGAACAAGAGGAACGTGCCCGCCAGAACGCCTGTTCGACCCGGGTGATACCAGCGCTCGATTGCACTGAAGCACAGGAGCGGCGCGAACGAGATCAGCACCGCCATCGGCACACGGCGTGCGCAGAGTAGCCGTGTCTCGCGGCGGTACTGCTCTGTTGATGCCCGATACACGCCGGCTCCCGCCCGCGAAAGCCGCTCCCTCAGCCGCAGCGTGTCAGCGAACCCGCACACGCCACTTGGCTACAGCACACAGCGTGCCCTAACTGAAGGTCCAATGAACGTAGATCGTTACCAAGGCACCACCGCGATCTTTTGACGCCTGGGCGTCACGAACGAGCGGCGAACATGCCGCCCGGGTTGCCGCTCACCAGCACATGCTGCGACACCCGCCAACCGCATACAACGGGCATGTCCGTCCACACGCGAGACGGCCGTCTTTCAACAGCCGCAGATACGCCTCGCGCGCGCGGAGGTACCGCGGATCGGTCTCATCGGGTGCTGTAGGCCGCCGCAGCGAGCCATTCGGCACGGGTTCTTGCACGTTCACGGTGCGCCCACCGTAGCAGTTCCTGGGACGGATCCGCAAGCCGCAGCGAGCGACCCTCCCACTTATCCTGCGACGGACTCAGGGCGAGCGAGAGACCCAACTGGGGCAGTTTTTCCTCTCATGCTGAGCGCGTCGAGGCATGCCTGCCCACGCTCCCGCTGCCGTCAGCCGGTGTTGCGGCGAGCATGCCCGTGATGCGCTCGCGCACCACAGCCGCCAAGCGGGGGATCTCGTCCTTCGTGGCCGCGCCGACCGGAATTGGGTCACCGAACTCGACGCGGATTTGGGGGTGCCGGCGTAGACGCAGGAGGGACCCTTTGCGCAGCGCCTCAAACGCTCCCGAGATGGCGACCGGCACGATCGCCAGCCGCATCTCCTGCGCCACGGCGAAGGCGCCGAGCCGGAAGGGACCCAACTCGCCGGTGCGCGTCCGGGTACCCTCGGGGAAGAAAATGATGTGACAGGAAGGCCACTGCCGCATTCCCGCACGGATGGCGGCCATTGACTGGACATGATCGCCCCGGTCAATGACGATCTGTCCCCCGTACCGGGCGGCGCCGCTCAGCACCGGGTAGTGCAGCACCTCCCGTTTGGCAACAAATCGACCATTGTCCATGATCGCCACCAGCGCCAGAATGTCGACCGTGCTCTGGTGATTCGCGACGATCACGTACGGCTGGCGCCAGTCGATGCGTTCGTAACCGACGGTGGTCAGCCCGACGCCCGCGAACCGCAGAATCCACCGCGCCCAGAATACGTGTGCCACGCGCCAGATGTAGCGCCCGCGCCCCGCATCGGACCATGGGCGCTGCGGGTGCCGACCACCGCCTCCTGGGTAATGGGAACGCAGCACGCGGACCGCGCGCCGCCCGAGCACCAGGGTGCGGTGGAACGCGGCCAGCACGATCACCGTGTTCCGCAGCGCGTGCCGTGGGGCAACGACAAATTGCCAGACCGTCCAGATGGGGTGTTTCAGGTAGGAGAACACGCCGGCCAGCACATCTTCCTTAGGGCGGCAGACCGTGCCGTCTACGTTTCCTCGTCCGGCTGCCCCGCATGCAATCGCGGCCCGGTGCAGACGCCGCGTGTGGAGGCACGGATGAAATCGAGCAGGTAGCGGACCTCGGGCGAACAGGGGCCGCTCTCGACCGCAGCAACCGCCTGTCGGATGTTGCCAGCACGGAACAATTGACTGAATGCGCGTTGCAGGTTGCGAATCTGGATCGCGTTAAAGCCGGCGCGCCGCAACCCGACACGGTTGATCCCGCGCACCGTATGGGTCCAATCCATAATGCAAAACGGCGGCACGTCCCGGCTTGTCCGGCTCAACCCCCGCAGGATGGCCAACCGGCCGATGCGGACGAACTGGTGCACCACACAGTTGCCGGAGATGAAGACCTGGTCTTCCACGTCGACGTAGCCCCCGAGCGTCGCGCCGGTCGCCATGATGACCCGATCGCCCAGCCGGCAGTTGTGGGCGACATGGGCGTTGGTCATCAGATAGTTGGCGTTGCCGATCACGGTCGCGCTCCCCGGCTTCGTGCCGCGATGGATCTCCACGTGCTCGCGGATCACATTGTGGTCACCGATGCGCAAATAGGTCTCCGCCTCCTGGAAACCCAGGTCCTGCGGCAGGTCGCCGAGCACGGCACCCGAGTGGATGACATTGCCGGCCCCGATCTGCGTCCGACCGAGCAGCGTCACGTGCGGCAGGACGCGCGTTCCCGCTCCGACCTGGACGGGCCCGTCGATCACGACGAAGGGACCGATCTCCGCCTCGTCGTGCACCTCGGCACGCGGATCGATTACCGCAGTGGGATGGATCGGCATCGTTTCGGCCCCACGTCACGACGACAACATGATGCCGACCCGCCGCCGTGCCTGTGACGGGCCTCAGGTTGCATCGTTTTCACCATCCCCATCCTCACCCGGTTCCGCATCAATGGCCGGGCCGGGAACGTGGTAGCGCTCACTCGCCCAGTTGCCCAGATCGTGCAGGCGGCAGCGCTCCGAACAGAACGGCCGGAACGGGTTGCCGTGCCACACTACCGGTTGCCGGCACATCGGACAACGAACTGTAGTGAGGGCCACGGTCAGGACGGATTACGCCGCTCCAGCAACTGGCGCAGTTCTTCAAGTTCCTTCTGCAGCGCCCGATTGCGCCGCGCCACCATCAGAATGTAGAGGAACAGCAACACCCACACCGCGGTGTATGCCGCAAAAAGGAAATTGAGGTTCGTCACGATCTCCCTGCCTCCGTTCGACCGGGCTTCGGCATCACCGCTGCTGCTGGCGCGCCAGCACTTCCTGCCGCAGGTCCTCCACCGCATCGTGTAAGCGCCCGCTTTCATTACGGACCCACAGCAGCCACAGGAACAAACACAAGAATGCACCCATGCAAATTTCGAAGGTCAGCCGCATGCTGGGATCCGCCAGACCGGATCCGCCCTCGCGTGTCACCAACACCGCTGGATGAATCGTCCGCCACCAGTACACCGAACGGTTGATGATCGGGATGTCGATTGCCCCCACGATCCCTAACACCGCTGCGTACCGCGCGCCCTGATCGCCGGCGCCGGACATCGTGCGCAGCATGAGGTAGGCGGCGTAAATCAGCCATAAAATCAGCGTGGTCGTCAGCCGCGCATCCCACGTCCACCAGGTGCCCCAGATGGGCCGCGCCCAGATTGGTCCGGTGATCAGGACCAGTGTGCAGAACAACATGCCGACCTCGGCGGCCGCCGACGCCAGCCGGTCCCAGACGCGATCGCCGCGCCAGAGAAAGAAAACGCTGGCGACCGCGACCACCCCGAACGCCCCGAACGTCATCATCGCCAGCGGCACGTGGAAGTAGAAGATCCGCTGGACGATGCCCTGCGCGCTATCCGTGGGTACGTAGACAAACACCGCCCAAATCGCCGCCGCAACCGACACCAGGGTCAGCACTGGCAGCACCGTTTCAGCCGCTTTGCGTAGGACCTGCGTCATTCTTCGACAGCATATTCAAAGACAAGCCAACCGACAACCAGGAAGATGAAGTCGAAACCGCCGATGAGATTCAGCCACTCGACGACCTCAGACAGCGGCTTGCCCGCCAGCACCCGCGCGGTGATCTTCACGCCACCGATGAAGATCGGGACCACCAACGGCAAGAGCAACAAGGGCAGCATCACCTCGCGCGCGCGGGTCCGCACCGAAATCGCCGCAAACAACGTCCCCACCGCCGCGAAGCCCAATATCCCCAACGCCAGCGCCAGAAACACCGCAGCCAACGCCGGCGTCGCCGGCACATTAAAGAAGAACACGAAGATGGGCACGATGATCAGCTGCGCGACCATCATGAACAGGAAGTTTCCCACCGTCTTGGCCAGGTACACGGTACCGCGATCGATCGGGCACAGCAGGAGGCCTTGCAGGCAATCGTTCTCGCGCTCGGCCAGAAAGGAGCGGTTCAGACCAAGTACGCCCGCAAATATCACGGCGACCCACAGGGCACCGGGGGCGGCTTCAGGGCGCAACTCGCTGGTCGGGTCGAAGGCGAAACTGAGCACGACCAGCGTCAGCAAGCCAAGCATGAGGAGCGACGCCAACGTCTCCTTGGTGCGGAACTCGATCTGCAGGTCCTTACGTATCAGCGCCAGCATGTCCGGTCAGCCCTTACCTCTCTAGCAGCCTGCTGAAAAACCCCACCCCATGCTTCGACAGGCTCAGCATGAGCGGATCCCCTCCGCGATTTCATTATCCTTTTCCGCTCACCCTGAGCTTGTCGCCGCGGTTAGCCTGGTGCGTCAGCGCAAAATACGTCCCCTCGAAAGCGGGGCGCTCGTCCACGTGGATCGGACCGGTCCACGCCAGGCGACCGCGCACCAAGACGATGGCACGACGACACAGGTCGAACCCCTGTCCCATGTCGTGCGTGGTCATGATCAGCGTGGTACCGCCCGCGTGCGCTTGCTGCAGCATGCCGCGCAACATCTTGGCGGCATCCACATCCAAGCCGGTAAACGGCTCGTCCATCAGCAGCAGGTCGGGCGCGTGCAGCAACGCCCGCGCCAGGCCGCACCGCTGCTCGAGGCCGCGCGACAAGGTGCGCACAGGCCGGTGCGCCCAGCCGATCAAGCCGACCTGTTCCAGCAGCTCCCGCACCCGTGCTTGCGGCGCGGGAATGCGGAACATGCGCGCATAGAAATCGAGGTTTTCGGTCGGCGTCAGATCGGGATACAGGAAGCTGTGGTGCGACAGGAACCCGATGCGCCGCCGCGCCTGCGCGCCGCCATCGCTGACCGAATGGCCAAACAACTGCAGACTGCCGCGCGTCGGGCGCAGCAATGTCGCAATCATCCGCAGCAGCGTCGTCTTTCCGGCACCGTTGGGCCCGAACAGGGCCACGGCCTCCCCAGCCGTCACCCGCAGGTCGACACGGTCAACGGCATTGACCCCGGCGAACTGTCGACCAACGCCCTGGCTTTCGATGACCAGATCCGACATACCGCAGCGGGCTTAGCGGATGCGCCCGCAAAAGAAAAGGCCGAACGCCTGCGTCGGGCGACAGGCGCACCCCTCCCCTGCGCCACGCAGCCCATCGCTCCCGCGCTGCCTCTGGCATGCACGCCGGCGCCGCGGATATAGTACGATCACAGGTGATCGCGGTCTGACGAAAGGAGTCTTCGATGCGTGTCGTTCCCATCCCGCAACTGACGGATAACTATGCTTACCTCATCATCGATGAGGCTAGCCGCAAGGCCGGTATCGTCGACTGCGCCGAAGCGCCCGCCGTCCTGCGCGCCGCCGGGGATGCCGGGGTCGAGCTCGTCGCCATCCTCCCGACGCACCATCACTGGGATCACGTCGGCGGGAACGAGGAGCTCCTGCAGCATCACCCGCTCACCGTCTACGGGTATACCGGCGAAGGACACCGCATCCCCGGGTGCACGGTGGAGGTGGCTGAGGGCGATGTGATCAGCCTCGGCGCGCTGGCGGCCCGCGTCCTCTTCATCCCGGCACACACCAGCGGGCACGTCGCTTACCACTTCGAGCGCGACCGGTCCCTGTTCACCGGCGACACATTGTTCGCCGGGGGCTGCGGCCGCCTGTTCGAGGGGGACGCTGAGATGATGATGCGCTCCCTGTCCAAGCTCACCGCCCTGCCCGACGAGACCTGTGTGTACTTTGGACATGAATACACGGAGAAGAACTTGCGCTTTGCGCTGACGCTGGAACCGCAGAACGCAGCGCTGCGCGACAAGCTTGCGTGGGCGGTCGAACAATCCCACCAGCACCGGCCCACCGTCCCCACCACGCTCGCTTCCGAGAAGGCGACCAATCCGTTCTTGCGCTGGACGAGCCCCGAACTGCGCGCCACCGTACGGCGGAAGTTCCCCGACCTGCCCGACGACGACGTGTCCATCTTTGCCAAGATCCGTGCGCTGAAGGACGTGTTCTAACGCGTCCGCTCCGCCGGCAGCCGCTTTGAGTCCGCCGCGCAAGCGCGCATAATGGGTCCCACGAGGTATCCCCATGGCAGAACGACTCACCCGTTACGACGAGCTCGAGACCGTGGTTGACCGCATCGCCGCCAGTTACGGCGGTGGGCGCGAGATCGATAGTCTCGAGAGCGCCGCCCTCCCCAACCGCCGCGCGGTCATCGAGGCGCTCAACCACATCAAGCCGGTCATCTACATGGGCTACTACAGCACGCGCCCCTTGAACCCCGGCAACCTGCGCTATGCCATCAGCGAACATCTGCATCCCGCATACGAGTTGCTGGTGGAGCAGATCGGGCGGGCGATCCAGTATGAGCAGGCGTGCGGACGCGCCCCCGTTGCCCGAGAGCCCGACTGGGCTCAGGCCGTGGTTTTGCGGCTGTTCACCCGCCTGCCGGAATTGCGGG
The DNA here is from genome assembly GCA_017860575.1 of Deltaproteobacteria bacterium. Lineage (GTDB taxonomy): Bacteria > Desulfobacterota > Binatia > HRBIN30 > HRBIN30 > JAGDMS01. The sequence continues at coordinate 24,387 of JAGDMS010000042.1, forward strand.
AGCTGCTCAACGAGGATGTCATCGCCGCATTTGAGGGGGACCCGGCGGCGCAGAGCATGGAGGAAGTCATCTTCAGTTATCCGGCGATCCAGGCAATCACTACCCATCGGATCGCCCACGAACTCTACCAGGGCGACGTGCCGATGATTCCGCGCATCTTGTCGGAGCACGCGCACGGCAAAACCGGGATCGACATTCATCCCGGGGCGCAGATCGGCCACAGCTTCTTCATCGATCATGGCACCGGCGTGGTGATCGGGGAGACCGCGGTAATTGGCAACCACGTCAAGCTGTATCAGGGTGTCACGCTCGGCGCCCTCAGCCCGCGGCGCGCGGATGACCCGGCGGCACGCCGGCGCAAGCGCCATCCCACCCTCGAAGACCATGTCACGATCTATTCCGGCGCCACCATTCTGGGCGACACCGTCATCGGCGAAGGCTCGGTCATCGGCGGCAACGTCTGGCTGGTGAACTCGGTGCCACCGCGCAGCAAGGTCACCTACGAGGCGCGGGTCACGCACGCACGACGCAAGGAAACCGCCGCGTAGGCATGGGGCAGCGGAATTCTCTTAGAACTCACAGAGACCAGACGCGGCGACGACAGACAACGGACGCACGCCTTTGTTCACGCTGGCGTTGGATCTGTTGTCGTCTGGTGTCAAGCCGGTTTTGAGACGGGCCCTAGTGGGGGCGGCGGCGCCGCCGCGGGCGCGGCGCCGTGCGGCGTAGCTGGCTCAGTTGGCGCTCGACGCTTTTCAAGCTGGCTTCGATGCGACGCAACTCCTTCTGAATGGCCGGATGCGCGGTGAGGCGTTCCAGCGACGCCCGCACCTGCGTGTCGATCCGATGCTGCAACTGTTCCAGCTGGCGCTGGGGCCCTTCGAGGATCCCTTCAATCAGGCCGTGGCGCTCCGCCGCCGGCTTGCGGTGCGGCTTGTGACCGTCAGGCCGCGGCCGCTCCGGTGGCGCGGCCTGAAACAGCTGCTTGACCCCTTTTTCCGCCATTTCCCGCATGTTCTCGAGTGCCTCGCGCCCGCGGTCGACCCCGTCCAGAATCTCCTGCACCGTCGCGCCGCCGCGCTGGATGATCCACCGCAGGACCGGCAACTCGAGCAGCCCGCTCTTGCGCTTTTCCTCCTCGAAAATGATCTGTGCGAAGATCAGCGCGGTCAGATCCTCACCGGTATCGTTATCCACAATGTGGAGTTCGTCACCCGACCGCACCAGGTCGGCAATGCCATCAAGGGTCACGTAGCGGCTCGCCCGCGTGTCGTACAATTTACGATTCGCGTAGCGCTTGATCAGTCGTTCCATACGGGCCGCACAGTCTGCTGGCACGGGTAGCACAGCGCGGACGCGCGCGGCAAGGTAGTCCGAACAACAGTAGTCCGAGCCGGAACCGGCGAGAGCGCTTGCGTGCCCGCCGCAGCCAGCCTATCCTCCGCGCACGTACCGAAGGCGATTCGGTCGCGCCATGCCCGGAACATGCAATCAGTGCGGCGCTTGTTGCCGCGTCTTGACGACGTCCGCCTCCCCCGAGGAGTTGCGGACCATGGCGGTGCTGAGCCGGCTGCTCGGGATCGCTTCGGACACTGTGTTCCTCGCCGAGCATTGGCATCCGCTCACCCGCGACGAGGCCCAACAACTGAACCCCTTCTACACCAGCCGATTGCCGGCCGACGCCCAGCTGTACCGCTGCGACCAGGTTGCCGAGGACGGCCGCTGCCTGGTCCATGACACACGCCCCCTCGTGTGCCGCGGCTACCCCTGGTACGATCAACCGCCGCAAGTGATGCCCCTGCCTGATGCCAACTGCGGCTACGCGATCGATCAGGTCATGGCGCGCCCGCCGGAGCCGTGACAGCTTGCCATCCGACATGCTACTCTCGTTCCGCTTCGAGCGGGAAGTGAGCAGAGCATGGGTACGGTCACCGATCTTCGCGCCGTCCGTCGTGCGCGCAACCGGGAGGCGGGGCGTCTGGTGCAATGCGAGCACTGCGGCGAGCACCACCCGATCATCAGACTCGCCGACGGCCACTTGCGGTGCGTCACCGCCTTCGAGGCCGACGGGCACTGGTTTTGTCGCAATCGCGGCTGCCGCGCCGCCTGGCTCGAGCGCCAGCACGTGCCGAACGACTGACGGTCCGTCCCCGCGGCGCTGCCGTCGTCCCCCGGCGGGCACGCAGCGCCACGTCTTGCCTCCGGCCGCACAATCGCATTAGAAGCTAGCGCCATGATTGGAGCCCCATCCGCGTCCGCACCCGCAAACCCGCCGCATCTCAACGAGGCCGAACGACCGGGGCGCCAGCACTACATCATCCTCGCGCTGAGCTGGGCGGGGTGGCTCTTCGATTTCTACGATCTCATCCTCTATTCGTTTCTCCTCGGACCGATTGGCCGCGACCTTCACTTCAGCCGCGATGAATCCTCGCTGGTTCTGGGGGTATCGCTTGGCTTCACGGCCTTCGGCGGTGTCGTCTTCGGTCGCCTCGCCGACCACGTCGGCAGAAAGGCCGTGTTGCAGTGGACGATCCTGTGCTACTCGGCCGGCGCGTTTCTTTCCGGTTTGGCGGTTAACCTTCCGACCCTGTTATCGGCGCGCATCGTCACCGCAGTCGGCGTCGGTGGCGAATGGGCGACCGGGCAAACGGTCATCAGCGAGACCTTCCCCGCCAAGCAGCGCGGCCATTATGGCGCCCTGATGCAAACCGGCGCCCCGTTGGGCGTCGGGCTGGCGGCAATCATGGGTAGTTTCTTTGCGCCGGTGTTCGGCTGGCGCGTGACCTTCATGGTATCGGCGCTGCCGGCGCTGCTGGTCACCCTGATCCGCCGTTACATGCCGGAATCCGACATCTGGGAGGCACAGCGTGGGCGAGCGCCGGAGACCGCCGCCAGCGGCTTCACTCTCTTGTTGCGGCCGCCCTGGCGCCGCCTGATGGGCTTCTGTCTGCTGCTCACCGCCCTCAACATGTCGGCATATTGGTTCACCTACTCGTGGCTCCCGACGTATCTGCAGGAGCAGCGGCATCTCAGCATCGCAAACTCGGGTCTGTGGATCCTCACCATCGTCGCTGGTGAGTTGCTGGGCTACGGCAGCTTCGGTTGGTTCGCCGACCGCTTCGGCCGCAAGCCGGTGTTCACCGTCTTCACCGTCATCATGGCCGCCGGGTTGTTGATGATTACCCTGCTGTGGCTGGCCATCGCCGATCATCCCGCCCTCATCCTCGCCTGCATGCTCCTGGTCGGGATCGGCACCGGCTCGTGGTCGACCTTCGGCCCGCTGTTCTCCGAGCTCTTCCCGACCGCCATCCGCAACACCGCCGTCGGTACGATCTTCAACCTCGCCCGCGGCGTTCAGTTCTTCACGCCGCTGATAATCACCACGGTGGCCCGTTGGGCGGATCTATCCGCGGGGATTTCGCTGGCCGCGGCCTTCTCGGTTGGCGCGGGCCTCGTGGTCTGGACGTTGCCCGAGACGCGCGGTCACGAGATCCGGGAGTGAACCGGAAGCCCCTTCCGGCAGTGTGTCGCCAGCGCCACGCTCCCGTGCGCGCGACACCCTGCGTGACGGCACGGCCACGGGTCGGGCATGCCGCTTTGAAATCGCCACCGGGACATGCTTAGGAAGTGGGGAACTGAACCTGAATCGGCACGCAGTGTGCACCCCTGAGCCACCCAATCCGAGACTCGTCGCGCTGCACACGGATTTGATCACACACCTTGGACTTTGGACTTTCGACTTGGACTTTTGACCGCAAGTAGAGCGCGCCCTGAGGAGAGCATATGGATCTCGTCCACCTGTTCATCGATTACTTCCTGCATCTCGACCGGCATCTCAACGTCGTCATCCAGAACTATGGCACGTGGACCTACGCCCTCCTGTTTCTCATCATCTTTTGCGAGACCGGCCTGGTGGTAACCCCGATCTTGCCCGGCGACTCGTTGCTGTTCGCAGCCGGTGCGTTTGCGGCGGGCGGCGCCCTGCAGGTGCAGCCGTTGTGTGTGCTTCTCAGCATCGCGGCAATCGGCGGCGACACCGTCAACTACTGGGCGGGGCACCTGGTTGGTCCGAAAATCTTTCACCAGGAACGCATCCGCTTCATGAAGAAGGAGTACCTCGACCGCACGCACGAGTTCTACGAACGACACGGCGGTAAAACGATCATCATTGCGCGTTTCGTGCCGATCATTCGCACTTTCGCACCCTTCGTCGCCGGCATCGGCAGCATGACCTATTTTCGCTTCATCACCTACAACGTCGTCGGTGGCATCGCCTGGATCGCGCTGTTCGTTCTGGGCGGGTATTTCTTCGGGAATATTCCGCTGGTCAAAGAGAATTTCACATTGGTGATCCTGGCGATCATCTTCATCTCCATCCTCCCCGGGATCATCGAGTTCGCCCGACACCGGTACCGCACGGCATAGCAGGCCGGGGCGACTCGCCAGTGCCGGGGGGCGACTTAGCCGCGCGTCCGGCAAGCGGCACACGAACTCCTTTATTCTTTCGCGCGCCTCTGGTACCCAAGCGCTGTGGACGCGACTCTCAAAGCGATCGTAGGCTTGATCGGCGGAGTGGACGTCGAGACTCGCTGTGCGGCCCTCCTCGTCCTCAGCCACTTGCGCGCGGCGGATGAGGCTATTGTCAAGGCCGTTGGCGAGGCTCTCAGCGGCAAGAACGCGGTCGTGCGCGATTTCGCAATCGGCTACCTCGAGCAGGTCCGGCCACGCCATGGTCTGGCCTACCTCTTGCCATTCCTCGACGGTGAGGACGAGGCGTTGCGGCAGCGCGCCGTCGCGATTCTCGCCCACTACGGACAGCCCGCCGTCAACGCGGCCAAGAAACTGCTGCCTGACGCGCCGCGCCGGCGGCTCAACGCCGTCATCGAGCTCTGCGCGCATGTCCGCAGCGCCGCCGCCTTCGATCTCCTGTTCGGCCTGCTCGCCGGCACCGATTTCGACGCCAATCGCACCGCCTGCGACGCGCTGCTCGCGGCGCTGCCGTCCGCCGACGAGAGCGCCCGCAGCGATCTCTTCGCCCGTACGGAGATGCTCGCCAAACAGGCAAAGGCTCCACGTAGTGCGCTGATCGCGGCGGCTAAATTGTTTGGCGCCTTGGCCGACGCGCGTGCACGCCGTCCGCTCTTCGGGATGCTCGAGGCAAAGCACCCCCACGCCGTCCGCACCCATGCCCTCGCGGCGTTGCAACACTGCTTACGCGGACAGAAGCTCTTGGCCAAAGAAATCGATGTGCTGATGCCGCTGCTGGAGGAGGACGACGAACTGGGCATTCTGCGACCGACGATCCACCTGCTCGACCCGCAATCGCTCGATCGCCCGTACCTCCCACAACTCGACCGCCTCGCCGAAAGCCAGCAGCCGCTGGTCAAGCGCTTCGCCGTGCACAAGCTCGCCGGATTCGAGTCCACCGCGGTCGTCAAGACCCTAATCAGCTACCTGACCGACGACAGCTTCGCCCGCCGTGACGAAGCCGGCACGTCGCTCAAGAAGATGCCGGCGGCACGCACCGCGCTCATGAAGGAGTTGCTTGCCTGCACGGATGAACGCAAGGCTTGGGCGTTGGCGGACATCCTCCTGGCGCACGACCGCGACTGGCCCAAGAAGACCATCGAGGAGCTGGGACGCAGGCTGGAATCTGCGATCGAGGAGCGCGAGGATCGCCTGTACACGGCGTACTTCCATTTTCTCAACGCCGTCGCGCCCGCACTGCTCGCGGCTCAAGTGCGGCTTCGGGCGCAGCAGCGGCGCAAGGCAAAGGACTTCGCCGGGGCCGCCCGGTGGCTCGGTCTCATCAAGGACTCTCCCGCTTTCGACGTCGACACCGCTTATGATCTGGCGCTCGCCGACCTGAAAGCTCACCCGCGCCGGATTGCCGCCGCCCCGCGCAAACACGATGTGGCCCTCGATCTCTTCCGCGAACTGTCCGCCTCGCCGATGCCCCTAGCCGAGCGACTGCGCAAGGAGCGCGTGCTGACACCCGACGAGCTGCTGTATGTCGCCTTCGGCTGCGCCGAGGGCCGCGGCGCGGAACGGGGGCTCGCCCGCGACCTGCTGGAACACCTCGTCGGCAAACACGGCCGCACCAAGGCCGGCAAGGCAGCCAAGAACAAGCTGCGGCTGCTCAGCCATCCCGAGTGAGCGCACGCGGCTGCGGCAGCGAGAGCGCGGCCGGCACGGTCTCGCACTTCAGCCGGCGGCCGGAGTTGTGGTAGTCTCCGGCCACACTTGCCTGCGAAAGGAACGCGCATGATCAACACCGTCCTCGGACCGATCTCCCCGGATGCCCTTGGTGTGACCCTGATGCACGAACACCTCATTATCGGCTGGGCCGGTTGGGAGATGGACAGTGGTGCACCACCGTTTCACCGGAAGGAAGCCCTGAAGCTGTGCATCGACCGCATGCATGAACTCAAAGCCCTGGGCGTGCGCACGTTCCTGGACCCCTGCGCCATGGACATCGGGCGCGACGTCGAATTCATGGCTGAAGTCTCGCAAGCGTCCGGCGTACACATCATTTGCGCGACCGGCCTGTACCACGAGCATCTCGGGTCCACCCCCTACTTCCGTTTCCGCGCACAGTTCAGCGACGCGACCGCCGAGATGGCCGAAGTATTCACGCGGGAACTCACCGACGGCATCGGCAGCACCGGCATCAAGGCGGGCATCATCAAGGTGGCGACGCAGGCGCACAAGATCTCGCCCTACGAAGAAATGGTCCTGCGTGCCGCCGGCCGGGTTGCCAAGGCCACCGGCGCCCGTATCACCACCCACACCGACGAAGGCACCATGGGCCGGGAGCAACTGGACATCTTCGCCGCGGAGGGCGCCGATCTCCGGCACGTCATCATCGGCCACTCCTGCGGCAGTGCCGACCTGCGCTATCACGTCGACATGCTGGACCGCGGCTGTTACCTCGGCTTCGATCGCTTCGGCCTCGACTTCCTCCAGCCCGACCGCCTCCGCAAGGCCGCACTGATCGGGTTGGCCGGCATCGGCTTCCATAATCGCATCGTCCTGTCGCACGACACCGTTTGGTGCACGCTCGGTCGCCCGCTGCCGCTGCCCGCCGATCTCATCCCGAACTGGCATCCGACACACGTGTTCAAGAACATCATTCCCGCGTTGCGCGAGGCCGGTGTGACCCAGGAAAAGATCGACGCGATGCTGATTCACAACCCGCGCGAATTTTTCACGGCGTGAGGCGGCGGCTGGCGCGCTCCGGCGCCGTCAACCGCCAAGCGGGCGCACACACTCCGGCGTGTCGTTCCGTGGCGAGTTCACCCAGGTCGACACCTCGTAGGCTTCCATCTCTGCCGCGGGCAGCGGGGTCAACAGCCCGAGGAGCTCGGCCGGCGCGGCACCGGGATCCAGCCACCGTGCACGCGCCGATACCGAGAGGATCACCGGCATGCGGTTGTGAATCTCCGCCAACAATTCGTTCGGCCCGCAGGTAATGATCGCGCACGTCGGTACGGCGCTCCGCTCCCCTGCGCCCTGAGGAGTGGAACGTGCGCCCGGACGCACGGATTCCGCCGTGCCCGTGTGGGCCTTGGACCCTGGACTGTGGACTGAGGGCGAAGCCCGCTCTGCGTAGATGCCCGCAAATCCGAAGGGCCGACCGGAGCGCAGCCGGATGAAGTACGGCGTTTTGCGCCGCCCGTCCTTGCGCCACTCATAGAACCCGTCGGCGACGACCAGACAACGACCGGCCCGGAACGCCTGACGGAACATCGGCGAGGTGGCAACCGTCTCCGCCCGGGCGTTGATGGGCGCGAAGGTGGATTCCTTGGCGAACGCGGGCGTAAATCCCCAACGCATCGGCGCCAGCCGCAGCATCCGCCCGTCGCAAAAGATCCCCTCGACGGCCTGACTTGGCGCGATGTTGTACCGCGGGCGGAATTCCATATCGCCCAGCACGACCTCGGGAAACTCGCCAGCCAGAGCCTCCCGCCCACTGGCCCGAGAAAACCGACCGCACATAAATCATCCCTATCATGCTGTACCCCGCCGCACGATACCGGCAACCGGCGGCGCCCGCAGCGCGGAACGGCACCCCCCCTGCCTGCGGCGTCGTACGCCTGAACTCATGCTCCGTCTCGCCGCAGCGAGTTGCCCCGCGGCCACGTATGTGAGAATCCCTTAGGGCGATGCGTACTTCGACCGGAACGCTTTGGAGACTGGCGCCTGCGTGCGTACTGACGGCGGTCCTTCTGCTGGCCGCGTGGACGCCTACCGTGTGCCTGGCTGGGACGACCGTCGGAACGGGCTCTCCGGACAGTTGTACGGAGCAGGCCCTGGACGCCGCCCTCGCCGGCGGGGGCAGCGTCACCTTTGACTGCGGCGGCACAGCGGTCACCATCACGCTCACTACCCCCAAGACCATTGCCCTTGACACCAGCATCGACGGCGGCGCCCTCATCACGCTCAGCGGCGGCAGCACGG
>JAGDMS010000458.1 GCA_017860575.1 Deltaproteobacteria bacterium
GGCCCTCCCGACGGTTGATTTCCCAATCAACAGCGTGTTCGAGCCACGCCAACAGCCCGGGCGCGAAATGCGGGCTGCCGTCAATCGCTGCGCGTAAGCCGTACAAACCCTCTCGCGGGATTACAGCAAGCGTTCGGGTAAGGTCAGAAAGAGCGTCCACGTGCGTATTATGAGCGACCACGTTCGTAGGTGGGAAATCGCTAGGTGGGTTCGTTGCTGTCCGTCATCCTTCGGGTGGCACCAAGCGCCATCGCTTCGGAACCAACATTACCTTTTCTAAGGCATTGCCAAATTTGGACATGGAGCCACCAAAAACCTGCAATGTTGGTCGAAAGGCCCTCGATCCAGAACGAATGCGACGCCCGGCGGATCGTCCGCCCGCCGGGCGGCTGAAAGGTGGCGGCGGAATTCTGCTATGGTAGCAATTCTCAGCGCCCTTCGTCATGCACATGAGCGATCCTAGTTCCGCGGTGATCGAATCCCAAGTGCATTTTCGCGCACTTGACGGCTTTGACCTGGCCGGAACCCTCTATGAGCCGACTTCCAAGGTCGCAGTTGAGCGCGCTGCCGTGCTCAACTGCGGTGGTGGCGTCCGAGCCGCGCATTATCGCCGATTTGCCCGTTATCTTGCGGAAGCCGGCGTGCCAGTGTTGACCTACGACTACCGTGGCATCGGCCAATCCAGGCCAATGCGCCTGCGCGGGTTTGCGGCGTCGATCGAGGACTGGGCTGAGTATGACTGTGGTGGAGCGATTGCCTGGATGCGGCGCCGCTACCCCGACGCTGCACTTGTAGGAATCGCCCACAGCATTGGCGCGCTCTTGCTCGGTGGGGCGCCGAATGCGAATGAGCTCTCGCGGTTTGTCCTGGTCTGTTCCCATACCGGCTATTTTGGTGATTATCGACGGCTATACCGGGTGCCGATGGCTGTACTTTGGCATGGTGTCATGCCCGCACTTACCCGACTATTTGGATACTTTCCGGCCCGGCGACTCGGTCTTGGGGATGACATACCCTTCGGTGTTGCGCTCCAGTGGGCTGCACGTCGGAGCCATGATCTAAAGTTCAGCGGACCGGGCGATGCTACCCGGGCCAAGGCGGGACTTGCCCGGTGCCGCGGCCTTCGTGCGCAAGCTCTCATCGTTTCAGTTACCGATGACGCATTCGCGACGGAGGCAGGCACGCGACGGCTTCTCTCATATCTTCCTGGCCTAAAGCCCCGGGAACTCCGCGTCAGCCCGGCTGACGTCGGCGCACGAGGCGTGGGCCATTTTGGATTTTTCCGCCGAAGCGCACGGGCCACAGTGTGGCCACGGGTCTTGGCATATATATTGCAGGCGACTCCGCGACAGGCTGAGTCGCTCTCGACCGCGGTGTTGCCATGAAGCCGCACGATGGTGGCGGGGCCATTTTCTCGCGATGGGTGAGTGCCCTGCAGCGGCAGTTTATGAAAAAGATGGTCAGCATTTCCGCTAAGCCAATCGGCCAACATGCAGGCAGTGCGCGTGTTCGCGACCCGGATGTCGAGCAGGCGTGGCTGCGTGTCGCCATCGGCTCCGTAGCGTTCAGCTACGCGTCGTTCTTGGTCCTATTTGAAGGCGGATTTACCAAAGGACTAGTCGCGTCCGTGATCGCGAGTGGGGGGGTTGCGTTGGTCGGGGCCTGGATGATTCACAGGCTTCGCCGCAGCAAGGAACACGTAATTGCGTTGCGATACCTGGCAATCGTCACTGACATTTCAGTCATCACGATTGCAATGGCCGGAGCCGACGAGGCGGGTGTTCCCTTTGTGGGCCTGTATCTGTGGGTGACGGTCGGGAACGGGTTTCGGTTCGGCCCCCGTTTCCTTCTGGCGGCGTATTGGCTCTCCCTCGTTGGCTACGCTTGCCTCCTGCTGTTCGTTCCGTTCTGGATTCAACACCGCGCGTTCGCGATAGGGCTCCTCGTCACACTGACGGTCGTGCCCCTCTATGTGCTGGTATTGCTGACACGGCTGACTGCGCAGAAGGATGCGGCTGAGCAATTGTCCAATGCGAAGAGCCGTTTTGTCGCCAACGTCAGTCACGAGTTGCGCACGCCGCTGACCGGCGTTTTCGCTGTGTATGACCTGCTCCGTGGTCGAAAAATGACCCCGGATGACCGGGAACTTGTCGGCATGCTCGGAAATGCGGTCACCGGATTGAAGTCGTCCGTGGACGCCGTGCTCTTGATGTCGAAGATCGAGGCAGGCGCGGAGGCGGCCGAAGTGCGGCCGTTCAATCTCTGGTTCTTTCTTCAGCAGCTAACCGCAATCGTCCGCCCGCAGAGCGTCGCGAAGGGTCTCGCATGGCATCTGCATGTTGATCCACAGGTGCCATCGACTGTACTAGGCGACCAGAATCATCTTGGGCACGCCCTTGGCAATCTCCTGAATAACGCCTTCAAGTTCACCGCAAAGGGCAGCGTGACACTACGGGTGAGTCGCGCCGCACAGCAGCGTATCCGTTTTGAAGTGATCGATACCGGAATTGGCATCCCTCTCGACCAGCAGGAACGCCTGTTTGAGCGCTTCGTCCAGGTAGACACTTCGGCAACGCGTCGCCATGGCGGGACCGGACTGGGTACATCCATTGCCCGCGATCTGATCGAGCTTATGGGCGGTAGTATCGGTGTCGTTAGCGCACCGGGACAGGGCAGTACGTTTTGGGTCGAGATGCCGTTCCAAATTCCGACAGCCGACACAGACGCCGGAGAGTGGGGCGCGTGGAGGCAAGTAATCGTCGTGGGCTCGAACGAGCAACGGCGTGACGTGGTTGCCAAGGCCGTGCGGGCCTTAGGCCTGGAGCCGTACGTCGCCGACCCAAGCGTGCACTCTGCTCCTACGTTTGACGCAGGGCAGTACTTCGCCGCGCTTCTTGTTATGGACGCAGGCGACGCTGCAACGTATGCCGAAGCGGTGCTTCGTGACCGTGCGGGAGTGGCTTGTCCGTGGTTGGTCATCGCACCGAGCTACACCGCAACACAGCAGTCAGCACTGGTCCGCGGGGGTGTAGCGGCACTCCTGCCATCATCGGGTTCGCACGAAGCAATATCGGGTGCTCTGGCGGCACTACGAAATCGATTTGAGCAGCCGGGCGCACCGCCCCCGCTCGGCCCAACATCCGTCGGACTCGTTCGACCGTTGAGGGTTGTTCTGGCTGATGACAACAAGAGCAACCAGTTTCTGCTTTCGCGGATTCTGCAGGACGCGGGCCACACCGTAACGACTGCGGAGACCGGTGGCGCCGCGTTTGACTTGATGTCGGCTGGCGGATTCGACGTTGCGCTTCTCGATCTGAACATGCCGGACATGAGTGGCCCTGACG
>JAGDMS010000043.1 GCA_017860575.1 Deltaproteobacteria bacterium
GCGTGATCTCGACCGTGTGCTCGCCGGCCGTGAGCACCACCTGTACGTCGTTCGTCTCGACGAGCAGTGAGCTGTCGACCTTGGCGTACGAGACGCCGTCAATGCGCAGCGACGCGGTGCTGCTCGCGACGAGGTTGAACTCGTACGACCCATCCGCCGGGACGGTCAGGAAACCCCGGTAGGAGGCCTTCCAATTGACGGCGCCGGTGGTGAGCGAGACGTTGGTCCCGTCGGCCAGGTAGGCATTCCCTCCCGTGCAGTAGTACACGCCATTGTAAGGGACGCACAGCTGGTTGGGCAGCGTGCCCAGGACGGACAGGACGGGGAAGCCGCCGCCGTGGGCGTCGTTGTAGAGGGGCGCTCCCTCGGCCGTGGCGAACGTCACCGCGAAGCCGTCGTTCGTGACCGCGCCGCTCGTGCTGTGGACGGAGAGGTTGCCCAGCGAGCCAGCGCCGCCGGGGGCGCCCCTGGCGTACGTGACCGTCCCGGCGACCTTGCGCGCCTCGATGCCGTCGAGCAAGCTGATCGGATTCTCGCTGGAAAGAATACTCCCCGACCCGCCGGCCAGCGCGGTCTGGCTGTCGGCGCCGGCCGCGCCGCCGATGACCGCGATCTTGAGGTTGGGATCTGCCCCGTCGAGCGGCAGCATGTTGCCCACGTTCTTGAGGAGCACCGTCCCGGCGGCGGCGATCTGCTCGGCGAGCCGCTTGTGCGCAGCGGTGCTCACGTTCTTGGTGACGTCCGTCACCTCGGCTGCGACCACGGACCCGTCGGCGTGGAGGATGCCGACCTTGAACAGTGCCGCCAGGATGCGGGTGCACATGAGCCGCAGTTGGTCGCCGCTGACGCCCGCGAGATTCGCCGGGGTGTAGGCGGCCATCCCGTTTTGCTCGCCGGGCATATCCAGGTCGAGGCCGTTCAGGGCGAAGCCGGGCGCGGTCTCGGGCGTTTTGCCGAAGTTGGCGCCCCAGTCCGACATGATGAGGCCGCTGAAGCCCCAGGTGTCGCGCGCGATCTCGTTCTGCACGTGCGCGTTCTCGCAGGCCTGGGTCCCGTTGATCCGATTGTATGAGCACATCAGGGCGCCCGCGCCGGCCTCCCTCGCCGCGGCCTCGAACGCCGGGAGGTAGATCTCCCGCAGCGTCCGCTCGGAGAGGGACGAGTTCCCGCCCTGCCGCTCCGTCTCCTGGTTGTTGGCCGCGAAGTGCTTCACCGTCGCGATCACGTGCTGGCCTTGGATGCCCTGGACCTCGCTCACCGCGATGCGCGAGGCCAGGTAGGGATCCTCCGAGTAGTACTCGGCGGTACGGCCACCCTGCGGCAAGCGGACGATGTTCACGCCCGGGCCGAGGCCATGTGTGCAGCCCTTCTCGAACCACTCGTTGCCGAGCGCTTCGCCGAACGCCCTGGCCAGATCGACGTCGAACGAGGCGGCGACCGAGATGGCCGTGGGAAACCGCGTCACGCTCTGGTTGAAGTTGCCCACCCCGTTCGGTCCGTCGCACAGGTACTGCGCCGGGATGACGAAGCCCGTCTTGCTCACCCTCAGCGCCGGCACGTAGCCCGCCGACAGGTGCTTGTCGGTGCTCGCGTCCTGCAACTGCCCCATCACGAGCTGCAGCATCTCGTCCCGGGTCATGTCGGCCGCAATGGTCGCGGCCTTCTCGGTCGCCGCCTTCCACTCCGCCGCCTGTTGCGCGATCGGAGACGGCGTGGGCGTGGTCTTGTCGCTGCTGCCGCAACCCATGGCGGCGGCGAGCACCGCCGCGGACAGTCCACCTGCCAGGTAACGAAGCCTCATGCGTTCCTCCGCGCGGGTGTTGCGAGTGCACTGGCCGTGCGTCGATCGGCCGCACCAACCCTAGCAGGACGCTCCGGTTCCATTCCAACGGAAAATGTTGACGGTGTCTGGCCGAAGCACGTCGCCTGGGCCCGGCACGAGCCCCATGACAAGCGTGGGCACCATCAGCGTGGCTCCGACCGGCGCCGGCTCACATGATGGGAGGTTCCCGAGATTCTTGAACAGGGAAGGGAATCGGGTCGATGGGGCGTGCAGAAATGCAGAGGTGTTGACCCGCGACGGCTGGCGGGAGAGCGCGGCGGCGAAGATCGTGGGCAGCAAGCCGGTGCAGTCGCGGCCAGCGCTGTCGCTGGTGCTCACGTGGGTGAGTCGGGCGACGCAGGTAGAGCGAGAGACACTACTGCGACCTCGAGAAGGTCTCACTTTCAGGGATATCGAGCCCGCCGCTGCGGGCTGAGGTCACGACTGGACGCCGATTCGGGTCAACGTTCGGCGCCGATTCACACATCTGGTCGAGAGGACGTGTAGCGCTCCGACCCGGCCAGGCTGGTTGCGATGTGGAGGCAATGTCGCCGCAGCTCGTCACCACGAGGGTCGTCTCAGGCGCACTTGTATCCTTGCCGCTGAATGGCTTCTGTGTGGGTGGTGTCCGCATGCTCTTCGGGGCCCTCGCAGACCTTGTCGTCGTGTTTCACTTGGCGTTCATCGTCTTCGTTGTTCTCGGAAGCATTCTCGCTCTGCGCTGGCGCTGGATCCCCTGGGTGCACCTGCCGGCTGTCCTGTGGAGCACCCTTCTGGAAATTTGCGGATGGATCTGCCCCCTCACCCCGCTTGAGAATTGGCTCCGGCGTGCCGGCGGCGCATCCGAATACTCGGGGGGCTTCGTCGAGCGGTACGTTGTTCCGATCGTGTACCCAGCCGCGCTCACGCGTGAGGCGCAAGTCACCTTGGGTATCGTCGTCTGCGTGATCAACGCGGCTATTTACGTGCGTCTGTGGCGCAGGCGCTGACAGCGGTTGCTGACTGGTTCTACTTGTCTTAATGGGGAACGCGGCTCAGACCGTGATGACAAGGAAGGAGATGGACGATGAGGCGGGACACCTCGAGCCTCGCCGCGGCGTTACTGACGGCAGCGACCTTCGCCGCCCGCAAGCACCGCGACCAGCGGCGTAAGGACGCGGAAGCGTCGCCCTATATCAATCACCCGATCGAAGTTGCTGAAATCCTCGCGCGCATCGGTGGCGTCGACGATGTCACGGTTTTGCAGGCAGCGCTGTTGCACGACACGGTCGAGGATACGCAGACGTCGCCGGACGAACTCGAACGTGAGTTCGGGTCCACCGTCCGCAAACTCGTCGAGGAAGTGACCGACGACAAGACGCTCCCGAAGCTGGAACGCAAACGGCTGCAGATCGAACACGCGCCGCACCTGTCGCCGCGCGCAAAATTGATCAAGCTGGCCGACAAGATCTGCAACGTGCGTGACGTAACGCACTCGCCGCCGAAGGGTTGGGATGAACAGCGGCGTATCGAGTACTTTGATTGGGCCGCCAAGGTCGTGGCCGGCTGCCGGGGCACCAACCGGGCGCTTGAGCGCCACTTCGACGCGCTGCTGCGCGACGCGGACGGTCTCATGAATCCGGCAGGTGCTTCGCAAAAGCGCAGAACCACCTGAAAGGAACACGGGAACCGGCCCCATTCATTCGTCAACATGCCCCGGGTGTTGTGGCACGCCGCCCATTTCTGCGACCGCGCGACCTGCGGAGTTCAGCAATTGCAGGCCCAGCACGCCATTCGCGCCAGGCTGGATGACGTTGAACGATCGACCTGGCCCCGTACTCACCGGCCACGTCGCCAGAACCTGCCCGTCCTGCCACAGCCTGAGTTCCCCGTCGAGGTTCACGCTCGTTACCACCCCCAGGGTCACGCTGTCAGCCTGGCTCGAGAGGCGCAAAGCCGCCGTGAGGTTGGCCATGTCGAATCCCTGCCCCAGGCCGCTCACCGGATACCACCATTCGGTCCAGTCGAACGTCTGGCCCGGCTGAATCGTCACGTACTCCCAGAACGTCGGCAGGAGCCCACCCCACAACTCAAAGTACGTGCTTCCGTCGTTCGTCCAAGTGAACGGGTCGATCCCCTTGCCGCCAAAGAATTTCACGCCGCGCGCAATACCGGCCGGGAACACGCGCACGATTCCTTCGTCGCTTGACGTGTCGTATGCTCCGGCAAAATCCCCGCTGGCCGCCGGGCTTGAAAAGAAGCCCAGGTGGCCGCGCCAGTTCGCGTAGCGGCTGAGGTCGCGCCCGTTGAACACCGGCCAGGTCAATGTGCTGCCGGGGCTGGGCAACCCGTCGTCGCCGCTTGAGTGCAGCGTGATTTGCGCGGCGGGTAAAATAAAGCGGGTGGCGTCGGTCACGCGATTGCCGGCCAATGCCAGCATCGCGTTGCCCCAGAACTGCATCGTCTGCGGCGCATCAGTCGCGTTGGTCACCCGCGGCTGAATCGTCACGTAGCTGTGCGCCGTGTCCAGACTGATGGTCACAGCCACGTCCAGCCTCGTGCGCTCTTCGCGGTCAGAGACCGTGACCGATGCACCGCTGATGCGTGCGTTCCACGGGCGATACTCGTTCAGTCCGTGCTCGTCCACCGGCAGGCACCATTCGATGCCGCCTGTCGCCAGCCACCAGCCGCGGTGCCCCCATCGCAGCGGCTTGATGACGGGATTCTGATAGGTCACCGTCCGGTCTGTCGTTTTGTCCACAATGCGCCAGATGCGGCCGCCCAGTTCCGGTAGCACGGTCACTTGCGTGTAACTGTTCTCCAAGACGATGGCGCGATAATTCTTGGGCGCCGGTGGGCCGACCTTCGCCCAGTTCAAGCGCGGATACGGATAGATTGAATCGTGCTTGCCGGACGGCTCGAGCGCTTGTTGATAACCGTAGGTCGAGATCGTAACGGTCGTCTCGTACACACGCGGTGCGGACGCGGGGATCAGCGGAGGGGATGGCGCTGCGATGGGCCGATGCGCCGGTACGTGCGGGGTACCGACAACCTGAGGCGCACACGCTACAACCACGAGTGCGTGCCAAGCCACTGCCACACGCCACATGACGTGCCACCGCCCCCTGTCACCGCGCCTCCTCCTGGAGGACCGTCTTCGACTCGCCACCTGGTCACCGTATCATCGCGTCTTCCAGTGAACGATCGCCGGATTCGAGTTCAGTGGCGCCTCAGTCGGCGCGCGAACCGTCCGGTGCGAATGTGGTTTCGTGCAACTGGTGTTCTCCCATGCTGAACATGAAAATCGGAGCGTCGCCGAGCGGAACATCGCGGGTGCCCCCGATATATTCCTCCGTCTGCGTTTCCGGGGGCTTTTCGAGGTAAGGGCCCTGCGGCCCGTTGCGCAGGAATCGCGCGTCGTACACGCGCAGGCTGGGGTCCCGGTACCAGAGTCGCGGCCCGTCGTTCTTATGGAATGCCCATACATCCACGTCTTTGAACAAGAGCATACTGCCGGGTGGCAACGACGGATGGAGTCTCAACAGCCCAGCTTGGACGATGCGGACCGTGTGTGCGCGCTGTACGAGCGCGCTCGTGCCTTCGATGTATGGCTGCCGAAGGCCTCGTCTCTCAATCTGTTGAAAGTACAGCATGGATGCCGCCACCGAGGCTCCGGTGCCCGCAGCAATGACGGCCACGATAGCTGATTCGTGGCTCCACAGCTGCCGTGCGAGGGTCGCAAACGTCCACAGCGACAACGCCAGGATCGCCGGCAGCGGGAATGTCAGATAGTACCGATACGCGTGATTGGGAAGACACAGGAACGGCGCGAGGCCGGCGATCGCCCACGCCAGCAGCAGAAGTTCGGGATGCCGCGCACGCGCGGTTCGGCACACACAGCTTGCTGCAGCCGCCGCGGCGAGTACGGCCAGGGATGACCACAGAGCGACCGCAGCGGAGACATTCCACCACGGTACGATAGCCTCGATAATCCAGCGCGAATAGAGCGCGACATGCGCCCAGACATGCGCACCGATAACGCTGATCTTGTAAGGATGTGTGGAAGGAAGCGCCGCTTGTGGCACTCCAAGCCGTTTCAAGGACAGGGAGCAGACCACAAACGTGCCGTGCAACCACACGTCGCGCAGCGCAGCGGTGACGCGTTCCGTCGTGCGCATCGTCTCACGCCTCAGGACCGCATAGGCGGCGAAGACGACCAGGCAGGGCAGCACGGATTCTTTCAGTGCGAGGGCCGCGGCATACACCAGCGCCGACGAGCGATGTCGCCCAGTGAAGAACAGGACTAGAGAAAGCAGGAACAGGAACATTCCTCCTACGTCATACACCCCTGACGCCCAGAGAAGCGGTTCCATATGCACGCGGGCCGCAGCAGCGTAGAAAACCCCGGTCGCCCACGCGATCAGGGAGTCCCCGGTGATGATACGGATGACGCGGACGACCAGCAGCGAATTCGCCAGATGGATGATGAGGGCTGCCGTATGGAGAGTCGTCGCGTTGAGGTCAAAAACGTAAAACGCGACGAGGAACCACAGGCTGCCGAGCGGGCGATACAGCACCTTTCCGATCGGAGAAATCTCGGACGCAAGGAATCGACTCGGCGAATCGAAGGCAATGCGCGCGAACGACTGCCAATCGTCTTGAATGAACGGGTAGTGCACGACGCGCCAGTGGACCAGGGTCCCCGCAGCGATCACGGCAACCGCCGGGATCAAGGCAGTAAACGTCGCAGGGATGCGGCGCAACAGCGGCAGCAGGTTATCCCTGCGGACTGGCAGCCAGTTGTGCGGCCGCCGAGCCGACATCGAAGCCGTAGGCGAACGCAAGCGCCACCACCGGATGGACCGCCTGCGCTCCGGTTCCCTGGCGAATATGCAACCCCGCCAGAGCGCAGTCGGAGCACGTAGTGGAACACGCCGGGTCGTCGGCGCTCCCCTTGATGCCCGCGAACAGCTTGCCTCCCCAGCGCAACGACTCTTCGAAGTGCTCGGTACGCATGCTCCACGTGCCATCGTGCCCCGAGCACTCCTGTATGACCTCCACCTCTTCAGCCACCAGCCTGAGCAGGTCACGCCCGCGCAAGCCGATGTTCTGCACCCGAATGTGACACGGCACGTGATATTTCACTTTGCCCAGCCGCCGCTGAAAGTCCCGCTTCAGACGGCCGTCCCGAGCGATGCAGTAGAGATACTCGCCGAGGTCGTGGCTGGCGGCCGCGACGCCGGCGCTGGCGTCGTCACCGAGCAACTGCGGGTACTCCTCCCGCAACATAAGGCTGCAACTTGGCGACGGGATCACCACCCGGTAGCCACGCGCAACCCACTCGCCCAAGACGGCCACATTTCGCCGCGCGCTGACCGCCGCCGCCTCGACATCGCCGCCGTCGAGAAACGGCATCCCACAGCAGATCTGTTGCTTCGGCCAGACCACTTCCACCCCGTTGTGCTCCAGCACCCGAATGGCCGCCTTGCCGATCTCCGGCGCGTGAAAATCCACCAAGCAAGTCGAAAACAACGCCACCTTCAGCGGCGTGGGCGACTCGACGCCTTCCTGCAGCCCCTGTGGCTCCTCCATCTGCGGCGCACCGCGCCGGGCCCACCACTGCGGGAAGGTCTCGCCGTGGAAGGGGGGCAGCAGTTTGTCGCGATGAATTCCGACCGTTTTCTCCATCAGGAGGCGGTTCAGTCGGTTGCCCATCGCCCAATTCCCCAGCTGCGGCTGGAGGCTGCCGAGCCTGCCGATGAGGCCGGTATTGCGCAGCAGCTTGGTGGTCAGCGGCACGCCCTCGCGGCGCACGCGATGCGCCTTCCAGCGCAGCAACAGCCGCGGGAAATCGAGCGCGAAGTCATGCGGGGGGGTGTACGGGCAGTTGGGATAGCACAGCTTACACTGGAAACAGAGGTCCACCACCCGGTCGATTTCGTCGGCGCTGAGATCACGCGCATGCGCCATCAACTCCGGCAGCTCATCGCCGAACGCTTCGGCACGTTCGTATTCGTGCGACTGCGGCGTTTCGGCAGCGGCGGCGGCACGCTTGCGCTCCGCCGCTTCGATCAACTCGGGATGCGCCGCAAGGTGCGCGCTGCGCCGCTCGGCAGTCTTGCGATCGATGAGGTCGAACAGCAACGGGAAACTGCCGCAGAATTTAAAGCACAGGCGGCAGCCGTGACAGATGTCGAAGATGCGATCCACCTCCTGGCGCAGATCGCGCTCGTCCCAAAACCTTGCGTCGTGAATTCTCAGTCCGATCGAGTCAGCCATCGCCGTCCATCTCGCCCGTTATCTCGCAGATGGACGCCACACGGCCCATCCCCGCAAGGCAATAGACCACGTAGGAAAGTGGCGTCAAGCACCGCCGCCCACTACCGGAGTCGGAGACTGCCCGTTGGGCAACGTGTCAGGTATGGGTCCAAGTAGCGTCACACGGCCCAATGCCGCACTGGGCTCACTGGCAACGACGGACGGATCGTGCATCACCAGCCGGTGCTGATGCAATGTCTCACCGCATCGGTGGTCAGGTACCCTTTGCCGTGTAGCACGCGGAACCGAACCGCCCGCAGATCGCTGGTTGACAGCCCCTGGGCAAAGCGTACCTTGGGGTCGACGACACGGTCCGGTCTATTTCCACACGAGGCGTGGAGGTGATGCAGCGTGGCCTGGCGCATGCAGGGATTCCGCATTCCAGTCAGCACCTACCGGCTGCAACTGCATCAGGACTTCGGTTTGGCCGGCGCCCGCGCCCTAGTGCCGTATCTCACCCAGCTGGGAATCACCGATTGTTACACGTCTCCCATTTTGCAGGCGCGTCCCGGCAGCACGCACGGCTACGACATCTGCAACCACAATCAGCTGAATCCGGAACTAGGAAGCGACGAGGACTACGTCCTGTTCGCCGACGCGCTGACCGTCGGTGGGATGGGACACGTGGTCGATTTCGTCCCCAACCACATGGGGATCGACGCGGCCAGCAATCCCTGGTGGCGTGACGTACTCGAGAACGGCCAGTGTTCGCCATTCGCCAGGTTTTTCGACATCGACTGGCATCCGGTAAAGCCGGAACTCGAGAACAAGGTCCTCCTCCCGATCCTGGCTGATCTATACGGTCTGGTGCTGGAACGCGGCGAACTCAGCGTGCGTTTCGAACACGGCACCTTCACCTTGCACTACTTCGAGCATCAGCTTCCTCTGAATCCACGGCGGTCTCCGATGCTGCTCGAACACGACCTGGAACGGCTCCGCTTTGCACTTGGCAATGATCATCCTGATTTCGTCGAGTACCTGAGCATCATCACCGCCCTGCGCAACCTACCCACGCACACGGAAACGGATCCCGGGCGGATCGCGGAGCGGCACCGGGAGAAAGAGGTCGCGCGCGAGCGTCTGGTGCGGCTGGTTACCAGAGCACCGGATATCCGGCAGCACATCGAGCAGGCGCTGCGTATCGTCAATGGCACACCCGGCGACCCTGACTCGTTCCATCGCTTGCACGCTCTGCTCGAAAGCCAGCCCTACCGCCTTGCGTGCTGGCGAACCGCGTCACACGAAATCAATTACCGTCGCTTCTTCGACATCAACGAACTGGCGGGTCTACACATGGAGGATCCGCAGGTCTTCACCGCCACCCATGGTTTGATTCTGCGCCTGATCCGTGAAGGGCGAGTCACCGGCATCCGCATCGATCATATCGATGGCCTGTTCGACCCCGGTCAGTACCTGGAACGGCTGCAACAGGCAGTGCACGAAGAGCGGCCATTGCGCCCGAGCGAGGAGGGCAATGGACAGCGAATCTACATCATCATGGAGAAAATTCTCGGCACCGGCGAGTCCCTCCCAGAACAATGGTCGGCCGCCGGCACCAGCGGTTACGATTACCTCAACGAGTTGAATGGTCTCTTCATAGACCGTCCTAAGCATCGCGCGCTTCAGCGGGTGTACCGACGCTTCACCGGCGTTCGAAAGGCGTTCGCGGACACGGCCTACGAGGCCAAGAGGCTGATCATGGATGGGCCCATGGCCAGCGAGTTGAATGTGCTTGCGCGCGCACTCAACCGCCTGTCCGAAACCGATCGCCGGACACGCGACTTCACCCTCACCAGCCTGCGTGATGTCTTGCAGGAAGTGATCGCCTGCTTCCCGATCTACCGCACGTACGTCACCACGGCCGGAGCCACGAAGAGCGACCGCGATGCGGTGGAGACGGCCATCCGCCGTGCCCGCCGGCGTAATCCCACCATGGAACCGTCGATCTTCGAGTTTCTGCGCAGCATCCTGCTTCCCGATCCACAGCGCGGCGATTTTTCACTGCGCGTCGCCTTCGCGATGAAATTTCAGCAGTACACCGCGCCAGTACAGGCGAAGGGAATCGAGGATACCGCGTGCTACCGCTACAATCTCTTGGGTTCCCTGAACGAGGTTGGTGGTGATCCCGGACACTTTGGCTGGGCACCCGCCGAGTTTCACGAGGCCAATCACCGTCGTCGCCAGCACCATCCCTTCTCAATGCTGGCCACTTCGACACACGACACCAAACGCGGCGAGGATGTGCGCGCGCGATTGAACGTGATCTCGGAACTTCCGGAGGAATGGGGCCGCAATCTTTCGGCTTGGGCGCGAATCAATACCGCCAATCGCGCTGTCATCGAGGGCGAGCGCGCTCCCGACCGTAACGACGAGTATCTTTTTTACCAAACCCTGCTGGGCGTATGGCCGCCCGGCGCCGATCCGGCGACCGTGGGGCGCGACAAACTGCTGCTGAAGCGGCTGCACACCTATATGCTCAAGGCCGTGCGCGAAGCCAAGGTGCACACGAGTTGGATGACGCAGAATCCCGCCTACGAAACGGCCGTGTCGCGTTTCATCGATCGTAGTCTGACCGGACCGACCGCCGAGCGCTTTCTGTCGGCGTTCCACCCTTTCCAAGCCCGCGTTGCACACCTGGGCATGGTCAACGCGCTATCGCAACTGATTCTGAAGGTCGCATCGCCAGGGGTACCCGATTTTTACCAGGGCAGCGAGTTGTGGGATCTCAGCCTCGTCGATCCCGATAACCGGCGGCCGACCGACTTTGAAGTACGTCTGGAATTTCTCGACGCGATCGCGCCGCTGTTGGGTGAGCCCACTTCGGGAGACGCGGAGCGTGCGCACGACGAGGCGGTAGGGGAGATGCTGGCGCATTGGGAAGACGGGCGCATCAAACTCATGGTCACAGCCAGCGCGCTGCGCCTGCGCCGCGACCATGCGGCCGTCTTCCTTCAGGGGACGTATGCCTCCCTCGAAGCCGAAGGCGAATCGGCCGACCACGTCGTCACGATCGTCCGTCGACATCATCAGGTTGCCGTCGTCGCGGTGGTACCCCGCCTCCTCGTACCACTCACGAGCGCAACCCGAAGTCTGCCCGTGGGGGTGGAAACGTGGGGCAAGACGCGCCTGGTGCTCCCCGCCGAGTTGTCGACGCGCGTCTACCGCAACGCGCTGACGGGGGAGGTGCTTCGACCGGAAATCGACGCTGATCGCGGAGCGCTGCCGCTGGCAGCCGTTCTGAAGACATGCCCGGTGGCGCTGCTGGTCACGACACCCGGTGTACCCGCAACGCTGCCCACTGGTGCGCCGCCAAGCAAACGCGATCACGACGCGGCGGCGGCAACGACATTTACATCCGGAAGCACGGGCTTGGGTCGGTCGCCCGATGCATCACGCACCTGATGTCTGGCAGCCTTCCTGGGGCGCGTGGCGCGATAGCGAAGGCGTGCGCTTCCGTGTCTGGGCACCAGGCCGGCGCCGGGTCGACGTGGTGCTCGAAGCGCCGCAGCAAACAAACGTAGTCGCCACCCTCACCCCTGCCGCCGACGGCAGCTTCAGCGCGGTTATCCCTCACGCCGCGCCGGGAGACCGCTATCGCTATCGACTGGATGGCGAAGGGCCCTACCCCGACCCGGCGTCGCGGTTCCAACCCGACGGCGTCCATGGTCCGTCAGCGATCATCGACCCATGTTCGTTCAGCTGGACGGATGCCGGCTGGCGCGGCGTGAGACTGAACGACCTCGTTGTCTATGAACTCCATGTGGGCACTTTCACGCCAGCCGGCACCTTCGCCGGCATGATGCACCGACTGCCCTACCTGCGCGACCTCGGCGTCACGGCGATCGAGGTGATGCCCGTGGCCGACTTCGCCGGCAGCCGCAATTGGGGATATGACGGCGTTGCCTGGTTTGCCCCGGCCCGCTGCTACGGACAACCGGACGATCTCCGCCGGTTGGTGGACAACGCGCATGGTCTGGGCCTGGCCGTCATCCTTGACGTCGTGTTCAACCATGTCGGACCAGACGGGGCCTATCTTGCCACGTTTTCTCCGTACTACTTTTCCACCCGCCACCAGACCCCATGGGGCGATGCCATCAACCTCGACGGCCCGCACAGCGAAACAGTCCGTTCGGTCTTGCTCGAGGCCGCGCTGCACTGGTTGCATGAATATCACATCGACGGGCTGCGGCTGGACGCCACGCACGCGCTGATCGATGACAGTCCGCAGCCATTTCTCGCAGAGCTCACCAGCCGAATCCGGACAGCGGTCAGTGGCCGCGAAGTGGTACTGATTGCCGAAGACCATCGCAATCTCGCTGACATGGTGCGGCCGGTCGCACGCGGCGGGTGGGGCCTTGATGGCGTGTGGGCCGACGACTTTCATCATCAGACACGCCGCGCGCTTGCCGGCGATCGTGATGGCTACTACCGTGACTTCAGCGGTTCGTTATCCGACCTGGCCACCACCCTGCGGCGCGGCTGGTTTTACTGCGGTCAGCACTCGCAACACTTCGGCGCCGCGCGTGGAACCGACCCGGCCGGCCTGGCCCCAAGTCAGTTCGTCATTTGCCTCGACAATCACGATCAGATCGGCAACCGTGCCTTCGGAGAGCGTCTTCACCACCAGATTGACCTCGCAACCTACCGGGCCGCGTCCGTTCTGCTCCTGTGTGCCCCGCAGACACCGCTGCTGTTCATGGGCCAGGAATGGGCCGCCAGTGCCCCGTTTCAATATTTTACCGACCACAACCCTCAGTTGGGCAAGCTGATCACCGAGGGCCGGCGGCGCGAATTCAAAGAATTCTCGGCCTTTTCCGATCCGCAGGCGCGGGCACGCATTCCCGACCCACAGGACCCCGCGACCTTTGTGCGCAGCCGTCTCGACTGGTCGGAGGCGGAGCGCGAACCGCACGCCGCTCTCGTGCGTCTCTACCACGCGCTTCTCAGGTTACGCCGTACCGAACCATTGCTCCGTGCCGCCGGCTGGAACGGATTCGGTGCCCTCGCCGTCAACGAACATTGTCTCCTCCTCCGAAAGCAGGACGGAAGCGGAACCCTGCTGGTGGTAATCCACCTGCGCCACGCGGGGTCGGTGAACTTGCGGGAACCCTTCTGGCAGTTACCGCACGCGTCTTGGCAGATACTGCTGAGCAGTGAGGATCAGGCGTTCGCCGTCGACGCCATCCCGATCCGAGTCGACCTTGACGGTTCCTGGCCAGAATTTGTCTTCGCACGCCCAGGAGCGCTGATTCTGAAGCGCGCGCGGGTGTAGGCTCCCTCGCCCGCCCGTCGATCATCCCGCGTCGACAACGTCATCGCTCTCCCCTTCCGTCTCGTTGCGGGTGCCATCGAAGCGGTCTTCTGACCACGTGCCTGCGTCGGACGCCGGCAATACGGCCCTGGCGGGATGATCAGCTGCTCAGTTCCGCCAGGGCTCAACCAAGATCTTGGCGTGGTCATCGGGGGTGGCCAGGGAAGCAAAGGCCTGGGCCACACCCGCGAGGCCTACCTTCCCCGTCACCAGCGGCTGGACATTGATGCGCCCGTCGGCGATCGCCTGCAGCGCGGTCGCAAACTCTCCCGGTGCGTAACCGAGGACAAATTGCACGCTCAGCTCTTTATTGGTGCCGAAGATGGGCATGATGACGTCCTCCTGCCGGCAGACACCGGGCTGTGCAGGCGGTGTCAGGTCCGACCGCAACCACCTCGGCGCAGAACTCGTGTCCCATCACGACGTCCCGAGTCAGATCTCCGCTGAAGGGCGTTCCCATTTGCGGGCCGACGTCGACGAGCATGTCGGCGTGCTTCAACACATGGAGATCGGAACCGCAGATGCCACAAGCCAGTGTCCTGACCAGGACCTCACCCTCTCCCGGAACCGGGTCGGGAAGCGTGTCGACAACCAGTTTACCGCGGCGCATGACGCAGGCACGCATGTCACAGTCTCCTCATACCTGAAGGTCCAACGTCCAAAGTCTAACGTCCAAGGCCCAGAGCGGTCGGACAAAGGCGTGGCATGCAGCGCCGAGCGTGCGTGCATCCGGCGGTAGGCCTCAGAGATCAGCGAAGCGGCGCAAGGCATCCCGGACCTCGAGGTCCTCGAGTGCGGCTTCCGCCCGCGCCAGAAAGGCCGCGGCGAAGATACGGCGGGCCTCGGTGGCGTCCGCCGGAAAGGTCACGACCTGGCAGCATGCCGGCACGGTATAGGCTGCCTGCAAGCGGTGGGTCCGCCAAGCCTCCTCGAAGCTGATCGCGACGCCCCCCCGCGCCGCCCGCGCATCGAGGTACTGGCGGAGCAGGTCGCGCTCGTGGCGGCGGCGGTCGTCGATGGCCAGCGCCATGGTGAGAAAGTAACTGGCGTCGCGCAACGGCGTGCTGACATTGATGATGCCCCAGTCGAGGAAGCCGGTGCGACCGTGGTCGTCGAAGAGATTGCCGATGTGCGGATCGCCGTGGATCACGGTGCGTGGGCCGCTATCCCAGAGGGCGTGAAACGCCTGTCGCTTCGCGAGGTAGAGTTCGGCAATTGCTGCAAAGTGCGTGCTCAATCGGTCGCGGTGATGATCGAGGCCGTACCGCAGCCGGACGTCGCCGTAGTCGCCGCCGGCCATCGGCGGCGGTACCCATGCCGCCTCCGCCGCCCGGCGTGCGGGGTCCTCGTAGCGTACGTGCAGCTCCGCCAGGTCCTCCAGCGCCCGCGCGGCGGCAGCCGGCGGCACGCTCGTCGGCCCGTCCGACACCGTACACCCCGTGGAGCCCAGGTCCTCCAGCAACAGCACGAACGAGCCGTCACTGGCGTCATGGCAGGCGACGTGCACGACCGGCACGCGCAGGGCCAGTGTCGGTGCCAGGCGTTCATAGAAGAGCGCCTCGCGCACGCCCATGCCCGTGCCGGCAATCGCCTGCCGCCGGGCGGGGTCGGCGACGGGCAGCATCTTGCAGAACATGTGTGATGGCGCCCCCGCTGAAGCGTCGTAACGCACGCGCAAATCCGCGTGCGCGTTCGTCACCTCGCGGCGCGCCACTATTTCGACCTCAGCCACCCGCACGCCGGGATAGCGTCTGGCAAGGGCTGCGGTGAGCCACGCAGCGTTGATGTCGTCGGGAGTTACGGGCAGGCGATCCATCTCACGGCACCTCTGCCGGGGAGCTCATTTTCTCGGTTTCCCCGGAACGGTCTTGTGGCGCGCGGCCGTGTCGCGGCCCCGCTCACCGAACGCCGCGGCATCGAACCCACGGCGCGCCGTGTGCTGTGCCTCGAGCGCAAGCGCGTCGGCAAGTGACACTGAGTGGCCGCGCGCGTACAGCAGGAGCGTCTCGGAAACCGAGGGCAGATCGGGGATCTGCCCGGCGAGCGCGCGAGTGAAGGGCCCGAGATCGTCGTGTGCGACGACGTGGTTGACGAGACCGATGCGGAGCGCGTCGTCGGCGGCAACGAAGTTGCCCGTCACCGACATCTCCCGGGCCTTGCGGATGCCAACGGCGCGCGGCAACAGCGCCGTGAGCCCCCACATCGCCACCACACCGAGCCGGGCGTGGGTGTCGGCAAAACGCGCCCGTTCGCTCGCGACGATGAACGCACACGACAAAGCAATCTCAAGACCGCCGGACACACACGCCCCGTTCACCGCGGCAATCACGGGCTTCGACATCGCCCGCAAGGCGCTGCCGGGATTGACGGCGAACTGCGCGTCGTAGGTCCCGGCGCTCGGCGCCTGGCGGGCGACCTCGTTAAAGTCAACGCCGGCGGTGAACACCGGATCCGTCGCGGTCACTATCAGCGCGCGCACGGCCGAGTCGCGCTCGGCGGCGCTCAGCAGACCGCAGAAGCGCTGGCGCATCTCCTCGGTGAGCGCGTTCTTACGCTCAGGCCGGTTCAAGGTAATCGTGCGGATACCACCCGCGTCCTCGACGAGAATGTGATCGGCGCTCACGGCCTTCCCCCGCGGGGCTGTGCGCAGTCGTTCAGCCCGAGTCGCTGCTTATAGCGCCGCATCGCTCCCCCCGGTCAAGGGTACCGTGATCCGTCGATCACACCCGGGCCATGCAACAGGATCGCTAGCAGTTCAGAAAGTTCAGCGGCAGGCCCGGCGTCTCCCAGCGGCAGGACACCAGGCGTCCCGTCATCGAACAGGTGATGTACGCGGTGCGCAGGTCCGGGCCGCCGAAGCAGATGTTGGTCGTCATCATGTCGCCCGTGGGCACGTGACGCGGAGTGCGGCCGTCCGGCGGAATGATCGTGATACCACCGTTGAGGAGTGTCGCCACGCACACATTGCCTTCCGCATCGACCGCCAGCGAGTCGAAAAGCTGATAGCTTGCGAAGCCGGCAACCAAAGCTTGCATCGGCGCGATGGGCTCAAGCTGCCCAGGCGCGCTGATCGGATACCCCATCAGCCGACCGGTGAGGGTTTCGGCGACGTAGAGGCGATCCTCGTCCGGGGAGAGACCGATGCCGTTCGGCGACAGACTCGGGAACAGCACTTCGCGGATGCACTTCCCGTCTGGCGTCGCGTAGTACACCCCGCCGCGGTCCATGTCACGTTCGCGCGTCTTCCCGTGGTCGGTGAAGTAGAAGCCCCCCTGGCGATCGAAGACGATATCGTTGGGACCTTTGAGCCGCACCCCATTGCATTCCGTGTAGAGCACCTCGACCGCGCCGGTGCGCAGATCCACCGCTTCGATCCGACCTCCGGAGTAGTCGACCGGTTGGTGGCCGGGATACACGTATCCGCCCGCCTCAACCCACTCGAAGCCGCCATTGTTGCAGATGTAGCAGCGGCCGTCGGGACCGATCGCTGCGCCGTTCGGACCGCCGCCAAGAGCGGCGACCACCTCGACCGTTCCCGCCGCCGTGACGCGGGACAGTGTCCCCCGCCGAATTTCGACGAGCAGCACACTGCCATCGGGCATTGCAATCGGCCCTTCCGGGAACAGTAGTCCACTCGCAATCTCGGAAAACTCCGGCATTTGCTCCCTCCTAACCCAATAGCCCGCCGGATAGTCCCAATCAGCGGCCGATGCAACGATTTCTCTGAGGTGAGTTTACGGTCCACGAGGACGCAGGTCGAACGACACTCACCAGCGCCGTGCGCAGATCGGCAGAACGCCATCTCTCGACTCTGAACTTTCGACCATCGACTTGGGTTGATTTCGGACTAGCGCGAGTTGTCACGCATTCCCCAGCCGGGGTAGAAGGCTGGGAACACGACAGACCCCAGTGATTGGAGGTGGCCACGTATGCGCCCAGCGTATTTCGATCGGTATCCCACCGTTCATTTCGAGCGCGACGCGCAGGGCATCCTACTGATGCGCTTGCACAGCAAGGGTGGCCCGGTGCTGTACGGGTCCCAACATCACAGCGATTGGTGTTCGGCGTTCCACGACATCGGCGCCGACCGCGACAACCAGGTGGTCATCCTCACGGGCACGGGCGATGCGTTCATCAATCAGTTCGCCTGGGACAAGCCGACGGATGGACCCGCCGATTGGGACGTGATCCATTGGGAGGGCAAACGGGTGCTGCGGAATTTGCTCGACATCGAGGCGCCGGTGATCGGGGCGGTGAATGGTCCTGCCACCATTCACGCCGAACTCGCCGTGCTGTCCGACATCACCCTGGCGGCGAGCACCGCGACGTTTCAGGATCAGCCACACATTCCGGCCGGGACCGTCCCCGGCGACGGCGCGCACATCATCTGGCAGGAACTTCTGGGAACCAATCGCGGCCGCTATTTCCTGCTGACCGGTCAGGTGCTGTCGGCGCAGCAGGCCCTGGAGCTCGGCGTGGTCAACGAGGTCCTGCCCCCGGAACGACTGCTGCCGCGCGCCTACGAACTGGCGCGTCAACTGGTGGCGCTGCCACCCCTGACACGGCGCTACACGCGTGTGGCGCTCACGCAGCGGTTGAAGCGTCTGTTCGATGAGGCGTTGGGCTACGGTCTTGCCCTCGAAGGCCTGGCGGTGTTGCAAGCGATGAAAAGCGCCGCCCCGCGGAAGTGAGGCAGGAGATTCCAGCGCCTCGACGTGGGTGACTGGCCAGATCATCCGCGTCGACCGCGGCTGGATCACACGGGTTACCTGAACGCATCGCTGCTCGCTTGGTCGGACGACGCGGCCGCGTGGGCCCCTTCCGGAAATTGCGCTGACCGTCCGATCCGCGTTCCCACTTCTGGCAACCTCGGGGGGCGCACGACATTCGAATCTCGATGGCGGCACGTCCGGTACAAATATTGCCGCACCAAGCTGAGGCCGCAGTTTGCACATCCATTTCTTGCGGCCGCTCGTTCGCAGTGAGGTGCTGTCATGAATTATCCATTCTGGGATGTACCGCTGGGGTACGGGATCTTGATGGGCGGGATCGCCGTGGTCCACGTCTTCATTTCCCATTTCGCCATCGGCGGCGGTTTGTATCTGGTGGTCGCGGAGCAGGCCGCACGCAAGCGCGACGATGCGGCCGCACTGGCGTTTCTGCACACCTTGAGCAAGTTCTTCGCGCGCCTCACCCTGGTGGCGGGGGCGCTGACCGGCGTCGGCATCTGGTTCATCATCGGCTTGCTCAATCCGGCGGCGACGGAGGCCCTGATTCACAACTACGTGTGGGGATGGGCAACCGAGTGGACGTTTTTCTTCGTCGAGATCACCGCGGCGCTGCTGTACTACTATGGCTGGGAGCGCATGACCGCCGCCGCGCACCTGACGGTAGGCTGGATCTATTTCGCCGCCGCGTGGCTCTCGTTGTTCGTCATCAACGGCATCCTCGCGTTCATGCTGACGCCGGGAAAGTGGCTGACCACCGGGAATTTCTGGGACGGGTTCTTCAACCCGACGTTCTGGCCGATGCTCGTTCTGCGCACGGGCGTGTGTGTGATGCTGGCGGGCCTCTACGCCCTGCTGGTGGCGGCGCCGTACGCGGCCGGCGACTTCAAGGCGCGCACGGTGCGCACGCTAACCACTTGGGGTCTGGTTGGACTCGCCGTCACCGTCGCAGCGGGGTACTGGTACTGGCAGGCGATTCCAGCCGAAATCACCACCGCGGCGCTGCAGATGATGCCGTCGCCGATGCGCGCGCTGCGCGCCGCGATCTGGCTGGCCATCGCACTCGGCGTGCTGCTGCTCGTCTGTCGGGCGATGGCGCGGCAGCTGCCGGTGGCGCTGGCCGTGGTGCTGATGGCGGTCGGGTTGGCCTGGTTCGGCTCGTTCGAAATGTTCCGCGAGGGCCTACGCAAGCCATATGCCATTACCGGCTACATCTACGGCAACGGCACCGAGGTCGCGCAGGTTGAGCACTACCGGACGGACGGCTACCTCTCGCACATCGCGTACCGGTCCGGAGATGACGGCGCGGATCTCTTCCGCCACGCCTGCCGCAGTTGTCACACCGTCACCGGTTTCAAGCCGCTGAAGCCGGCGTTTGACGGTACCGACCGCGAGTTCATCGCCGCGATCGTGCGCGGCACGCACCTCCTCAAGGGACACATGCCGACGTTTTTCGGCACGGCTGCGGAAGCGGACGAGGTGGCCGCGTATCTCTTCAGTCGCATCGACCAGCGGCCACTCGAGCAGATCTGTGCGGAACGCGGTGAGTCCGTCGGCCCGAAGGCCTACGCGATGCGTTGCGGCAAATGCCACCCGATCGGCACCGCCAGCGACAAGTCGGTTTCGTTTGCCGGCCTCGACAGCGACGGCCTCAACGGCGTGCTCGATATGGCGGCCAGCCTCGGCGATGGCATGCCCGCCTACACGGGGTCCCCAACGGAACGGGCCGCGCTCGTGGCCTACATGCAAACGCTTGGAAGTCAGGTGACGAAATGACCCTACCGAACTACGAATTTCTGTCGGCGCCGCTGTGGCTGGTGACGACGTTGCACCTGCTGACGCTGTCTCTGCACTTCGTGGCAATGAACTTCCTGCTGGGCGGAGCCCTGCTCGTCGGGCATGTTGCCCGGCGCGGAGGCGGGAATACACCGATGCAGATACGGCTCACGCGGTTGCTACCGACGACGATGGCGGCGACGGTAACGCTCGGCGTGGCACCGCTGTTGTTTCTGCAACTCGTCTTTCCCCGGCAGGCGTACGCCGCAGCGATCGTCAGCGGCTGGTTCTGGCTTCTGGTGGTTGCCGCCGTGCTCATCGCGTACGCCGCGCTCTACCTTTGCGCCGGGAGAAGCGAGCGGTCCGGCCGTGTCAGCCTTCCACCCCTGCTCCTGGCGCTGATGGGACTGGT
>JAGDMS010000044.1 GCA_017860575.1 Deltaproteobacteria bacterium
GGGTGGCGGCTGCGGCCGTGTCCATTTCGGCTCCTGGCGCCCGCGCGAGCCGAAGATCACCCGTTGCGGCGCTGCTTCAGCCAAGCCGGGCGCTGACGAGAGAGTCGGCTGCACCCATAGCACGGTACGGACGTCGCAGTCAGCTCAGACTCCGTGCGCAGCACGGAGTTCAATCAAACCGCCGTCGTGTCTTCGGCCTGTTTCGCCAGTCCGGCGCTGTAGGCGATGGTGGGAAGAGGCGTGCCTACCGCCTACGGACGCCTCTTACGATTTAGGAACTATGTCAGTCCGAACCTTTGGTCTTCAACGACCGCAGCCCCTTGACCTTCTCGGCGGCGAGGTCGAGGCCGGTATTCAACAATGCGACAACCACCTCGGTCTTCGATGTGCTGAATTCGTCCGCCAATCGGTCGATTGCATCGCTGAGCGTTGCGGGAATCTTCACGTTCATCAGTCGTGTGGCACTCACCGGACGCTGCTTCAGGTCGACAATCCGCAGTCCGGAGCGCGACGATTGCTGCCCGCCGCCCGCAGGGGAACTGTTACGTGACAAGAGCCACCTCCTCACAAAAACTCCTCCGTAAATATACGTAGACAGGGTGCCTAGGCAAGGGCGAACGCTCTGACCGTCCACCATGGACAAATAATGGTCCTGGAACGGGACCGACGTTGTTCAAACGCTTTCAGCGCTGACGATGTGGGCCGATCGCCAGCAACACGGCAACCGAATCGGCAGGGAGCCTTGGCTACTCCGTAGAAATACGAATAGACGGCTGCCACCGAAACGTGCCGAAGCGCACAGCGCCGGTCACCGTATGCCGCGTCGCCGCAGTCGTTACGCCGCCTGCGGTGTCGCACTGCCGCTCAGCTCTTCGACCGTCTGAATGAAGACCGCCGGCGCCAACGGCTTGTGCAGCACCGCATGTGCCCCGAGCCGCAGGGCAAACCGCTCAACCTCCGGCTCCGCCCGCGTGGTGAGAACCAAGGTGCGGGGCCGGTTCGGCAGCGGCTGGGTTCCACCTCGGCCGTTGAGACGGCGCAGGAGCTCGAAGCCATTCATGCCTGCGAGGCCAAGATCCACAACCACGACGGCAACCGGCTCCTGGCGAAGAAGGACTTCAGCTTCGGCTGCGTCTCCGGCCACACGGACCCGGAAGTCGCGCAGGGTGAGCAGGGTGTCGGCAATGATCTGGAAGTTGACGTCGTCATCGGCAACTAACACTGTGGGATTCACGGTAGAACTCCTTCTCCCCCCTGCTTGCGTCGTCAGTACCGCGCCGCCTCGGCTGCTGCTTGCTGGACTTTGACGAGGTGACGCTGGAAAAATTCGGCTAGGCCGCCTGATGCACACGCCCTTCCGGGCATTCCCGCTGGCCCTCCCGCCACCGACGCAACCGCCGCCGGACATCGTCTGCGTCAATCCCCAACGTGTCGCAGACAAACTCGAAGGAGAAGCCCGGCACGTCGTCCTCGCGCTTGCGGTTGGATCGGTGGTGCGCGCTCATGATCCAGGCCTCGGCGTCGCGGAACAGCCGGCGTTGTCGGCGGCTTTTCGGCTGTACGTATCTCTGGAAACACTGCACGGCATCCTCGAGAACGGCCACGAGCAGGTGATATTCCGCCATCATGCGCCGCGCGCGGGTGCTCGCCGCCGGCAGCTGCGTGGGTAAAACAATGTCCGGTGCGATGAAACGGGCGTTGTCGGTGCTGGTATCGATCATGGGTCTCCTCCCAGAGAGCTTCGGCACCTGATGCGAGCAGGCCTCTCCGCAGGTCGCGTGCGTACGCGGCAGGCCGTGTTGTGTTGGTTGCATGCTTCCATTGGAGCTTGGTGTGCTCCAAGATGCGTGCCATGTCGTCCGGCACGGGTCCCAAGCTTTCGGGCCCCTGACTGTCTCCCTTCGACTGCCGCCTGTCATCGAAAGAAACCACTCACGGTGCGTGCGTTTTGGGGCGGAACTGCTCCCGCACGCACTCTGCAACTCCGTGCAGTAAACCGCTGCAATTCTTTACAGGAACACGCGTCTGCTCACGTGGGATGGCCGCGTGCGATTCCGCTGCCTTGGGCGCTGCCGCAGCGGGAAAAACTCCAGTCGCGCTACGCGCTCCTTCCGTTTTCCCCGCTGCCTTGATCACTTCAGCATCACCCCGGTCGGGGCGGACAGCATCACTGACCTAAGACAGGGTGCGCTGCCCCACGTTGACGCTACCCGCGGCACAGCGTACAAGTGAACGATACAAATTCGCAGTCGCGCAACGGACCGACCATCGGCTCTCGACGTTGTCGAGGTGCGGCGCTCGTGCGTGCAAAGGAGTGACGGCATGACGAAGCTGTTCCGCAGTCTACTACTGGTGTGTGTGTTGGCGTCGACGCATGTCGTGCGTGCCGAACCGTCCGTGCCGCACCTCCCCAAGGGCTGGCAGTTCAGCCTCCCAGCGGGAGACGCGGCCGCGGGAAAGGCGGCGCTGCGCAAGATGGAATGCTTCGCCTGTCACCGGATTCCCACGGGAGATTTCCCAGAAGCACGGAGCGTCGGCGGTGTCGGACCGGATCTGGTTCCCGCCTACAGCAATCTGCCAAGAGAGTTTCTGGCGGAGTCGATCGTCAACCCCCATAAGTACATTGCTGGGACACTCGAGCACTACCGCGGTCTCGAAAAGGTGTCATCGGAGATGCGCGACTACAGCAGCCTGATGACCGTCCGCGAGTTACTCGACATCGTCGAGTACCTCAAGCACCTCGGCGACGCCCCCGCGCCAAAGCCGTAACCGCTTGCGGCTGCAATTCATCGCTTGCTCGGCGCCGTGCGGCCGCATCAGGACGGCGTGATCGCTCAAACACGCCTCGCGGACACACTCCGAGCCCAGAGGGGGTCAGGACTCGGAGGTGTTCCAGAGTAAGCGACCTACCATTGCGGGGGCAAGGTGAGCAGGCCGCGTCTGTTGGAATCGAACCAACGCTAGCACGGAACCTGCGCAAGGAGAAGAGGGTGGGCCGAAACTTCGAGGGTCAGGCCGGGCTCGCCAATTTGCGGTATCCGCCCGGCACCGTCCCCCCGATGATTTACCTCACTTCGACCGCCACATGTGCTTCGCATCCTTCTCCAGGCTCGAGAGGAAGCGCTTGGCGCGAGCTTCCAAATCCGTAGTCGTCTGCTTCACGAGTTTCTCGAGATCAGCACGCAGCTGCTTTGCGTCGCTGACCACGCGGTCCAAGGCGCGCTTCTGCTCGTGCGACAGCCGTACCGCCTCTTTGCGGACGCGGCTGAGCACGGCTTGTGCGTCTACCTGGAGCTCCTTGAGATTCGACTGCAGGTGCGACAGCACTGGATTCGCTGGAGCCTTTTTCGGTGCCGCCTTCTTCTTCACCATGGCTGGCCCTCCTTTGCGGATGACATACTCCGGCATGCGCAATCAGGCAACCTCAGCGGGCACTTTTGCGGGTCACCCGCCGCGTCGTTTTCGCGGGCCTCCGCACTGTCAGCACGGGACAACTGGCCGTGCGCACGACTTTCTCCGCAATGCTCCCGATCACGGCGTGCGCCAGACCGGTGCGCCCATGTGTTCCCATGACGATGAGACCTGCGCGCGCACGCGTGGCGGTGTCGCTAACGACCTTCGAGGGGATGCCCCCGCGGACCATGGTGCGGAAGCGCTGCCCCTGCGCGCGCAACTCGGCAGCAATGCATTCGAGTTGCGCCGTGCTCAGGTGGCGCTGCTGGGTATACACATCCGATTCGGTAATGAAGTGAATCGGTTCGATCACATGGAGGAGAAGCAGTTCGGCCCCGAGTTGGGTTGCCAGGTCACGTGCATAGGCCAGGGCGTTGAGGGAATCGTCGGAAAAATCGATCGGGACGAGAATGCGCTTGATCTGCATGTGCTGCTCCTGTGTTGACATAGCGCGGATATCACTCCGCACCAGCCGTGCGCAAGGTGAGGGTCGCCGTGTGACGCTGCCCCCTGATGCTGTCGTGCGTCCCGGGTGCCGGCGCGAGAGAATTCAGACGAGTCCCGCAGCATAGCGCAGCTGCCGGACTTCGCGCTGGGTCAGCATGCGATGCTGCCCCGGAGGGAGTCGTCCGAGCGTCAGCGGCCCGAGGCGGATGCGCGAGAGCTTCTCAACCGGGTAGCCCACCTGCTCGCACATGCGGCGCACCTCGCGCCGGCGCCCTTCGCGGAGGGTGATTTCCAACCAGGTCTTGCCCTCGCCGCTGCGCACGATGCGGACCTCAGCCGGCGCGGTGACTCCCTCTTCGAGCCGCACCCCGGCGCCCAAGGTCGCCAGCGCCTCCGGCGTCGGTGTCCCTTTCACCTTGACGCGATAGGTCTTGCGCACACCGTAGCGGGGATGTGTCAGCCGCAAAGCCAGTTCCCCGTCATTGGTCAGCAACAACAGGCCGGAGGAGTGGAAGTCCAGTCGCCCCACCGGAAAAACCCGCACCCGCACATCGGGCAGGAGGTGGCGCACCGTCGGCCGCTCCTGCGGATCGGCGAGCGTGGTCACCACCCCCACAGGTTTGTGCAACAGGATGTAGAGCGGTTCGTCGGGAACGCGGAGCGGCTGGCCGTCAATCTCGATCCGGTCCGTCCGCGGGTTCGCCTTCGTCCCCAGCTGTGTCACCACCCGGCCGTTCAGCCGCACATGCCCCGACTGGATCAACTCCTCCGCTTTTCGTCTCGAGGCGATCCCTGCCCGACTGAGAATCTTCTGCAGGCGTTCCGCTTTCGGTGGTGTCGCCGTCGGGGCCGCTGCCGGTGTCGGCCGTGGCCGCGTCCGCACCGCTCGGGGTGGGCGGCTCCTGCGGCCCGGTGTCTGCGCTGACTGCCTCATCATCTGCATCTGGGGCGGGGCCCAGCTCCTTGAGCGATGGTAGCTCGTTCAAATCGCGGAAGCCGAAAACTTCCAAGAACTCGGCGGTCGTGCCGTACAACAGTGGTCGTCCCACCGCCTCCTTGCGGCCGGTGATTTTGATCAAGCGCCGCGACATCAACGTGCTCAAGACGCCGTCGACATCCACGCCGCGAACCGCCTCAATGTCGGCGCGGGTGACGGGTTGCTTATAGGCGACGATGGCGAGGGTTTCCAGGGCGGCACGGCCAAGACGCGCTGGTTTCTCGCGGAAGACCGCGCGCACCCACTCGGCATTTTCGCGTGCGGTGCGAAACTGGTATCCGCCAGCCACTTCGCGCAACTGAATGCCCCGCTGGCCCGGCGAATACTCCTGCATCAGCCCCTTCACCGCAGCCAGCACCTCCTTGCCGCTGGGGCCACCCAGGATTTCCACCAGGCGCCGCACACTCAGCGGCGCCGCGGCGGCAAACAGCACGCTCTCGATGATCCGCTTCAGCCGGTCGGTCGCGCTCACATCTGCCGCCGGCGCAAGTTCCGCGTCCTCCCCCGCCTCGGCATCGGCGTCCCGACTTGCGGTCCCGTCCGCCCCGGGGGCATCCGTGCCGGTTTCGGCATCTGGGTCCGCCACGGGTGCCCGCGGCGCGTCGCACTCTCCTGTCGGCGTCACAAGTTCGGGCGCGACATCACCCGAATCGATGCTGGGCTCACCCGGTCCGCGTTCGCCGCCTGCCGGCGTGGCAGCGGCGGCCTCGGGTTCGGCTGCCGCGGCTGTCTCATTCACTTCCGCTTCGTCCATCCTCCCCTCCATCCACCGCCGCCCCGTGGTCGTACTCATCTACCGATTCGAGTGAGATGCTGGCGACATCCGCCACGGCCAACTCGATCACGATCCGCCCGAAGCGATCTTCCTGCGTCGCGCGGGCGGCACCCATCTTCATCAGTTCCAGCAGAGCCAGAAAGGTGACGATGATTTCAAACCGGCCGGCGTCCTCGTCGAACAGGCTGTCGAAGTCCAGGCTGCGCGCGACGCTGAGGGCCTGCAGCAACGTGCGCACGCGGTCGCGCAACGAAATCTGTTCGGTGACCACCTCGTGCACCGATTCGGGGCGCGCCCGCTTGAGCACGGCGCGAAAGGCATCGAGCAACTCCCAGGCCGTGACCTTCAGTGGCGGGAGCTCCGGCGGGCCGTCGGGCGCGTCGACGTCCATCACCGGTTCACGGACGAACACGTCGCGGTGCAAGAGCGGCCGCTCCGACAGGTCCAGGGCCGCCTCACGGAAGCGTTGATACTCCAGGAGCTGGCGTACCAGGTCGGCGCGCGGATCGGCCTCCTGCTCGTCGTCGTCCTCCTCCGACGGCGGCAGCAGCATCCGGGACTTGATCAACGTGAGCGTCGCCGCCATGACGAGAAACTCGCCGGCGATGTCGAGGTTCAGCTCCCGCATCATCTCCAGATAGGCCAGGTACTGCTCGGTGATGGTGGCGACGGGAATGTCGACGATCTCGACTTCGTTCTTCTTGATCAGGTGCAGGAGGAGATCGAGGGGCCCTTCGAACACGGGCAGGCGGACCCGGTAGGGTCGCGGCAGACGGCCCTGATCGGTCGACGCAGCGGGGTCCGTCATCTGGCTCGCTGCTTCGTCTTCGGCCATCGCTCCC
The DNA here is from genome assembly GCA_017860575.1 of Deltaproteobacteria bacterium. Classification (GTDB taxonomy): domain Bacteria; phylum Desulfobacterota; class Binatia; order HRBIN30; family HRBIN30; genus JAGDMS01. The sequence continues at coordinate 6,515 of JAGDMS010000044.1, forward strand.
CTCTATGCTTCAGTCCAACGTCCAAGGTCCAACGTCCAAGGTCGAGCAAGCGTTCAGCTGCCCAATCCCATGGCGTCCCGGACTCCCTCCATGGTGGTGGCGGCAACGGCGCGTGCCTGCTCGTTACCGTGTTCGAGGGCAGATTGCACCATTTCCGGCCGCGCTTCCAGTGCGGCACGGCGTTCGCTGATGGGTCCCAGTTCGGCAACCACATGCTTGATCATGATCCGTTTGCATTCGAGGCAACCGATGCCCGCCGTGCGGCAGCCGGTGGTCACATATTCGATCTCTTCCGGCGTGCAGTAGATTCGGTGGAGGTTGAACGCGGGACAGTCGAACGGTTCGCCCGGATCGGTGCGCCGCACGCGCCGCGGGTCCGTCATCATGCGACTGAGCTTCTGATCGATCACCTCAGGCGGGTCCGACAGGAACACCGCGTTGTTGTAGCTCGTTCCCATTTTCCGCCCGTCGGTGCCCGGGACCTTTTGTGCCTCGGTCAGCAACGCGTCCGGTTCCGGAAAGACCGGCCGATAGAGATGGTTGAAGCGGCGCGCGATTTCACGGGTGAGTTCGACGTGCGGCACCTGGTCGATGCCGACCGGGACGCCGGTCGCTTTGTACATCAGGATGTCCGCCGCCTGAAGCACCGGATAGCCGAGGAGGCCGTAGTTCAGCGTCGTCATCGACGCCTCGTCCTCCGCTTGAACCAGGCCCAGTTCACGAGCCTGTTCCTTGACCGTGGGGTTGCGGATCAGCCAGGGGGTGGGGACGATCATAGACAACAGCAGATGCAACTCGGCGTGCTGCTTGACGGCCGATTGCCGAAAGATGACCGCTTTCTCGGGATCGAGTCCGGCTGAGAGGAAGTCGACCATCATGTCGCGGACGTTGCGTTCGATGTCACCGGTATCTTCCTGGCGCGTGGTCAATACGTGCCAATCCGCAATGAAAAAGAAGCAGCGGCGCTCGTGCTGCAGCCGGATCCAATTGCGCAGGGCGCCGAGCCAGCGGCCGATATGCAGGCGGCCCGTAGGGCGCATGCCGCTGACCACGATGCCGGACGAGGGCGGAGTCGTCGTGGTGGTCATGAGAGCAATGCGTGGAGAAACAGTCCCATCACCGGGCGGACCACCACGTCGAGAGAGTTGGTGATCAGCAGCGCAACCAAGATCAAAAACCCATACCGTTCGAGCCGGGCAAACGGGATCGCCAGCGGTCGCGGCAGTAAGCCGGTGAGTACGCGCCCGCCGTCGAGCGGCGGGATGGGGAGTAGGTTGAAGACGGCCAAGCCGACGTTGATGTACACGCTGTTCTGAGCCATGAGCGCAACCGGCGTCAGTACGCCGACCAGCCAGGGCGTCCACGGTCCTTCGTCCGGCAGCGACACGTGCGCCAGCTGCTTGAGCAGCACCGCACTGGCCGTGGCCAGGAGGAGGTTGGTGACCGGCCCGGCGGCCGCAACCAAGACCATGTCCCGCCTAGGGTTGCGCAGGTTCAGGTAGTTGACCGGTACCGGGCGGGCATAGCCGAACAGGAAGGGCGCATGGGTGAGCACCAGTGCCAGCGGCAACAACACCGTGCCCACCGGATCGATATGTGGCAGCGGATTGAGCGACAAGCGTCCCATGCGCTCGGCGGTCGGGTCGCCCAGCCGGAATGCGACAAAGCCGTGCGCCACCTCATGCAGGATGACCGCGAATAGCACTGGAAGCGCCCAGACAGACAGTTCTCGAATTAGTGATTCCACGTGGGACGCAACCGTAGCAGAATCCCCCGGCACCCGCCACCGGGGCCCACGGGGCCGAGCCCCGGTTTGAGTTTTGCCGTGGGCGCGCGCAAGAGAGAGTGACGGGGTCTCGTGCATGCTTGCGATCGACGGCAGCATCGGAGAGGGGGGCGGGCAGGTTCTACGCACGGCGCTGGCCCTGTCGATTCTCACCGGCACGGCGATCCGCGTGGAGAATATCCGGGCGCATCGACCGAAGCCCGGGCTGATGGCGCAGCACCTCAAGGCGCTGGAAGCCGCCGCCGCCGTCGCCGAGGCGCGGGTCGACGGTGCGACGCTGCACTCGACCGTCCTGACCTTCGAGCCCGGTGCGCTGCGCGGCGGGGACTTTCGTTTCGACATCGGAACCGCGGGTTCCGCCTGTCTCGTCTTGCAAACGGTGCTCCTGCCGCTGTGCTACGCGCGAACGGTCTCGCACCTGACCATCACCGGGGGTACGCATGTGCCGTGGAGCCCGTGCTATCACTACCTCGAACAGCAGTGGTTGCCGTCTCTGCGCACCCTTGGGGTGCGGGCGGAGGCGCAACTACAGCTGGCGGGCTTCTACCCCCGTGGGGGAGGCCGGCTCCACGCAGCCATTCACCCGGACACGGCTTTGCGCCCCCTCCGCGTCGTCGAGCGCGGGGTGCTCCGGCGCATCCGTGGCGTCTCCGCTGTCGCTAACCTGGATATCAGCGTCGCGGAGCGGCAGCGGCGCCAGGCCCTGCTGCGCCTTGGCCCGCACGAAGTGCCCGTCGAGATCGAATTGCTGCGGCTTCCCGCGCGCGGCAAAGGCACCCTCCTGCTGCTGATCGCCGACTGCGCGGGGGGGCGGGCGTGCTACAGCGCCCTCGGCGCCCCGGGGAAACCGGCCGAGCGGGTTGCCGACGAGGCGGTCACGGCGCTCGATGCCTTTCTCGCCACCGATGGCGCGGTCGATCAGTACCTGGCCGATCAGCTCGTCCTGCCCATGGCACTCGCGCCCGGGGTGTCGGAGCTGCGGACGTCCTGCGTCACCCCGCATCTGCTGACGAACTGCGAAATCGTGCGGCGCTTCCTGCCGAGCGACCTCCGCATCGAGGGCGACGCCGGACGACCGGGGCTGCTGCGGATCCGGTCCGACGGGTTGGAACGCCACCTCCCCTGACCTCCCACCCCCTTCGCCTTGGACGTCGCCGGCACCCGAAGCTAAATATTGTTGACAATATACTTAGAAGATGACATTAGATTGATTGTAGTTCAGTGATTGGCGTGACGCCATTAAGGAGGAGCGATGACGGACGCTAAGATCAAGCTCGGTGTGCTCTGGAAGCACCTCAGCCGGGAAGGAAAGACGCCGTATCTGTCGGGTCGGGTGCAGCGAGACAACCTCGACGCCGCGGTGCGGCTCTTGCACGACGGCGGACGATTCTTGGTCCTGAGCAGCAAGAAGCGCCCCGACAAACAGGATCCGGACTGCGAGCTCTTTGTCGTGCCGGAGCCTGAGCGCCACGAGGACCGTCCAAGCGTTGCCCCAGCGGCCGTCCGCCCCGCCCCCGCGAGTGCGGACCAGAGCCGGCAGCGGACGAACGCGGGGGGGCGCGGCGGCCGTTGACAGCCGGCAGTGCCGGCGAGCACGCGCGGGGTACGCCTGGAAGGTGCGTGAGGGCAGCCACCGCAATCGCTATTCTCTGCGCCTGCGCGACAGAGTTGCCGCACGCGCGCAGCGGACCCCTCACTCCTCGTCGATGGGATCGGTCAGCAAGATGATATTGCCTTCCTCGCCTTCCTTGTTCTCGTCCTCTTCCTTCTCCGCCAGGCGGGCGATGGCGACGACTTTCTCGCCTTCGGCCAAGTCGATCAGGCGCACGCCTTGCGTGTTGCGGCCGATGACGGAGATGCCTTTGACGGGGGTGCGGATGACTTTGCCGCCGTCGGTGATCAGCATGATGTCGTCTTCGTCGGTGACCATGCGCACGCCGACGACGAGACCCGTCTTGTCGGTGGTCTTCATGGTGATGATGCCTTTGCCGCCGCGGCGCGTCAGACGGTACTCGTCCATCTCCGTGCGCTTGCCGTAGCCGCGCTCAGCGACGTCCAGCAAGGTGGCGCCGGGGCTGACGACATCGAGGCCGACGACGCTATCGTCCTCGTCCAGCGTGATGCCGCGCACGCCCCCAGCGCCACGACCCATCGGCCGCACGTCCGCTTCCTTGAACCGGATCGCCTGCCCCTCGCGGGTCGACAGGATCACCTCCTGTTGCCCGTCGGTGAGGCGCACGCCGATGACCTCGTCGCCTTCTTCCAAACTGATGGCGATGATTCCGCTGCGCCGGGGATTGGCGTAGGCCATCAGGTCGGTCTTCTTCACCGTCCCGTTCTTGGTCGCGAAGACGACGTAGCGTCCTTCTTGGAACTCCCGCACCGGCAAGAAGGCGGAGATCTTCTCGTCCTTGTCCAGGTTCAACAGATTGACGATCGCCTTGCCGCGGGCGGCACGGCCTGCCTGCGGGAGCTCATGCACCTTGATCCAGTACACCTTGCCGGACGTAGTGAAGAACAGGAGGTGCGAGTGGGTCGAGGCGACAAACAGGTGCTCGACGAAGTCTTCCTCTTTCGTTGTGGCGCCGAGTTTGCCGCGGCCGCCGCGGCGTTGCGCGCGATAGAGGGTGGCGGCGTTGCGCTTGATGTAGCCCTCGTGCGAGATGGTGACCGCCATATCCTCTTCGACGATCATGTCCTCGATGGAGATCTCGGTGGTCTCGTCGACGATCTGCGTGCGCCGCTCGTCGGCGTGCAGATTCTTGATCTCGTGCAACTCGGCGACAATGATCTTGTAGACCTCCCGCTCGTCGGCCAGGATCTCCTTGTAGCGCGCGATTTGCCTCAGCGTTTCCGCGTGCTCGGCGAGAATCTTTTCGCGTTCGAGGCCGGTCAGGCGCTGCAGCCGCATGTCGAGAATTGCCTGCGCCTGGATCTCCGACAGTTGGAACTGCTGCACCAATCCCGCCTTGGCGGCGGCGGGGCTCTCGGCTTTGCGGATGAGGGCGATCACCGCGTCGAGGTGGGCCAGCGCGATCTTCAGCCCTTCGAGGATATGCAGCCGCTCCTCGGCCTTGCGCAACTCGAAGACGGTCCGGCGAACGACGACGTCCTTGCGGTGCGCGATGAACACCTTGAGGGCGTCTTTGAGGGTCAAGAGCTTCGGGCGGCCATCGACGATCGCCAACATGATGATGCCGAACGAATCCTGCATCGGCGTCAGCTTGTAGAGCTGGTTCAGCACGATCTCGGGGATGGCGTCCTTCTTCAGTTCGATGACGATGCGCATACCCTCGCGGTCGGACTCGTCGCGCAGGTCGGAGATCCCCTCGATCTTCTTGTCGTTCACCAGCTCGGCGATGCGTTCGATCAGGCGGGCCTTGTTCACCTGATAGGGGATTTCTTTGACGATGATCGACACGCGTCCGCTGCGCTTGTCGGTCTCGGTGGCGGCACGGGCACGCAACTGGAGGATCCCCTTGCCGGTGGTGTACGCCTCCCGGATGGCGCGTTTCCCGTGGATGAAGCCGGCGGTGGGGAAGTCGGGGCCTGGCACGTACTGCATGAGCGCCTCGACGTCGAGGGCGGGATTCTCGATGAGGGCCACGAGCGCATCCACCACCTCGCACAGATTGTGCGGCGGGATGTTGGTCGCCATGCCGACGGCGATGCCGGCGGAGCCATTGATGAGCAGGTTGGGGATGCGGGCCGGCAGGACGGCCGGCTCTTTCAGCGTGTCGTCGTAGTTCGGAAGGAAATCAACCGTCTCCTTATCCAGATCGGCCAGCAACTCGCCCGCGATGCGGGCCATGCGGATTTCGGTATACCGCATGGCGGCAGGCGGGTCGCCGTCGACCGAGCCGAAGTTCCCCTGGCCGTCGACTAGCGGATGGCGCATGGAAAAGTCCTGCGCCATGCGGACAATGGTGTCGTAAACGGCCACGTCGCCGTGTGGGTGGTACTTACCGATCACATCGCCGACGATACGCGCCGATTTCTTGTAGCCGCGGTTCCAGTCGTTCCCGAGGTCGTACATGGCGTACAGCACGCGCCGATGCACCGGTTTCAGGCCGTCGCGGGCGTCGGGCAACGCCCGCCCGATGATGACGGACATGGCGTAGTCCATGTAGGACTGCCGCACTTCGTCCTCGATATTGACCGGTACCTTGTTCGCTTTTAGAGAGGCATCCATGGGTCTGCGCTTCGCGCAGAAGCTGAAAGCTCAAAGCGAAAAGCTCAACGCCCGGAATTGCTGGCTTTCAGCTTTCGCCTTTTCGCTTTCCGCTTCGTGGCTAGATATCCAGGTTCTTCACGTTCAGGGCATTTTCTTCGATGAACTTACGCCGCGGCTCGACCTCGTCACCCATCAGCGTCGAGAAGATGTCGTCCGCCTCGTAGGCGTCCTCGATCTTCACCTGCAGCAAGGTGCGCGTCTCCGGGTTCATCGTCGTTTCCCAGAGCTGTTCCGGATTCATTTCCCCGAGACCTTTGTAGCGCTGGATGTCGAGCCCCTTGCGCGCCTGCACGATGATATGTTCCACCGCCGCCCGCAACGTGCGCGTTTCTGTCTGCTTCTCACCGCTGCTGACGGTAAATGGCGGCTGACCGGCCGCGCGCAGCTCCCGCGCCATGCGGCGCAGCTCTTCGAACTCCGGCGTGAGGGCGAATTTTCGGTCGACGACCGTCTGCTGACTGCTGCCGTTCATGCGCGTGCGGGCGACGATCGCCTGGCAAGCGTGCTCCGGGTCGTCCCGGAGCTCGATGCTCAACGGCTCCAGCTCCGGGGCGGTGCGGCGAAGCAGCGCGACGATGTCGGCCGCAAGCTGCGCTAATACCACGGCATCGGCCAACACGTCCGCGGACATGCGCTCGTCCGTCGCCAACGCGGCCACCACGTGGCGATTCTTCTGGTGTCGCTCGACGACGTCGAGGATGCGTTCAAACCGCAGCACCTTTTTCACCACGTTCTTCAGCGGGATTCCGGTGAGCGCGGTACCCTGCTGGGCGCCGTGCAGCGAGATGTCTTCCGTCCCCAGCTCGATCAGGTAGTCTTCCAGTCCCGTCTCGTCCTTGAGATACCGCTCCGTCTTGCCTTTCTTCACCTTGTACAACGGTGGCTGCGCGATGAAGACGTGTCCCTGTTCGATGAGCTCCTGGAACTGGCGGTAAAAGAGGGTGAGCAGCAGCGTCCGGATGTGCGAGCCATCGACGTCGGCGTCGGTCATGATGATGACCGTGTGATAGCGCAGTTTCGAGAGATCGCGGTCCTCCTTACCGACACCGGTCCCTAGCGCCGTAACGAGGAGGCGGATCTCCTGCGAGGAGATCATCTTGTCGAACCGTGCCTTCTCCACGTTGAGAATCTTACCCCGCAGCGGCAGAATCGCCTGGTTCTTGCGGTCCCGGCCCTGCTTGGCGGAGCCACCGGCCGAATCGCCCTCGACGATAAAGAGCTCGGATAAGGCTGGGTCGCGTTCCTGACAGTCGGCCAGCTTCCCCGGCAGCGAGCCAGAGTCCAGCGCCCCCTTGCGGCGGGCAAGCTCCTTGGCCTTGCGCGTCGCTTCACGCACCCGCGCGGCATCCAAACCTTTCAGCGCGATCTTCTTGGCGTCGCCCGGGTGCTCCTCGAGGTACTCCCCGAGCTTCTCGTTGACCAGCGCCTCGACGAATCCCTTCACTTCACTGTTGCCGAGCTTGGTTTTCGTCTGGCCTTCAAACTGCGGTTCCTGGACTTTTACGCTCACGACGGCCGTCAGCCCCTCGCGGACGTCCTCGCCCTGAAGCGTCTCGGCGTCCTTTTTGAACAGGCCATGAGCTGCAGCATACTGATTGATCGTGCGGGTGAGCGCCGCCTTGAACCCGATCACGTGCGTACCGCCCTCGATGGTGTTGATGTTGTTCGCGAACGAGTACACGTTTTCGGCGTAGCCTTCGTTCCACTGCAGCGCGACTTCGACGTCGACGTTTTCCTTCTGCCCCTGCAGGTACACCACTGTGGGGTGGATCGGCGTCTTGGCACGGTTCAAGTGCTCAACGAACTCTTCGATCCCACCGCGGTAGCAGAACGTGTGCTGCTTTTGGGTGCGCTGGTCGTCGATGCTGATGCACACTCCGCGGTTCAAAAACGCGAGTTCGCGCAGGCGCTGCGAGAGGATGTCGAAGCTGAAATCCAGCTGCTCGAAGATCAGGGAGTCGGGTTTGAACGTGACCTTCGTTCCACGTTGCTGCGTTGTACCGATTTCCTTGAGCGGGTGTTCGGGTTTACCGCGGCCGTAGCGCTGCGTGTAGACCCTTCCGTCACGTTTGATCTCAACCTCGAGCGACTCGGAGAGCGCGTTCACCACCGACACGCCGACTCCGTGCAGACCGCCAGAGACTTTATATGCGCCCTTATCGAACTTGCCGCCGGCGTGCAGCTTCGTCATCACCACTTCCGTGGCGGACACGCCCTCCGTCGCGTGGATGCCGACCGGAATACCACGGCCGTTGTCCTCGACCGTCACAGACCCATCGATGTGGATGGTCACGTTGATCGTGTCGCAATAGCCCCCGAGGGCCTCATCGATCGAGTTATCGACAACTTCAAAGACGAGGTGGTGCAGCCCGCGCTCGGCGGTATCCCCGATATACATACCGGGGCGTTTCCTGACCGCGTCCAAGCCTTCTAAAACTTTGATTTGATCGGCACCGTAGTTGGTAGTTTCGAGCACGTCACCCCACCCCCGTCACACCCGATTTGGAGAGCGAACGAGTCCTTTGATTGGTGCCGCGAAGGATAGCAAAGGCGGGAGCAATCGTAAAGGGTTTGCAACAATAGATTTATTCGTTATTTCAGTAACTTACGGAATAGATTCGGCGCCGTTCTAAGCCCCTCAGTTGAACCGGCTGACCAGACTTCTGTGCGGCGCGACCAGGTCGCGCGTCAGAGCCGCATCGGCATGACGACGTAGAGAAATTCAGGGTCCGTTTCGCAGCGCATGACGCCCGGGCTGACTTCGTCGTTCAAGCCCATCTCCACCTGGGTCTCCGAGGGTAAAATACTGAGGAGGTCGATCATATATTTGGCATTGAATCCGATGCTTAGCGGCGGGCCATCATATTCAACTACCAACTCCTCGACGGCTTCCCCCAGGTCCGGGTTGGTGGAGGAAATTTCCAGCTTGCCGGACTCCAACTGGAATTTCACGCCGCGCGTGCGCTCGCTCGACACCGTCGAGACCCGCCGCAGTGTTGCCAGCAGCAACTCGGCCGTCACCAGCATGCGCCGCTCTGACTTTTTCGGAATCACCTGTTTGTAATCCGGGAACTCCCCCTCCACCAACCGCATTGCCAAGTCCACATCGCCGCGCGTCGCATGCACGATGCCGCCCTGCACGGCGAGGAGCACCGGGGCATCTCCCGACTCTATGACCTTGGAGATCTCCGCGACACCTTTACGTGGGATGATGACCCCGCCGGATTCGCTTCCGTCCTCGACCGGCCTGGTGATCATGCTGAGGCGGTGACCGTCGGTGGCCACCATGCGCAGTCGCCCCTTCTCCGGCGTCTCAAGAAAAATTCCGCTCAGATTCGCACGCATATCATCGGACGACACAGCAAACAGGGTGCGGGTGATCATCTCGCGCAGAACCTCAGACGACGCCGTCAGCGTCCGCCGTTCCGGATCATGCGCCGGACTGGGCATGGCGGGAAATTCCTTCGGATCGAGTCCGACGATCTTGAAACGCGACTTGCCGGAAGAAATCTCGATCCAGTTGTTCTCGAGCGTGCGCAGCACGATGGGTCCGTCAGGACATTCCCGCACGATCTCGTACAACTTACGGGCTCCCGTCGTCAGCGATCCCTTCTTTTTGACTTTGGCGATGCAGCGCCGCCGGACGCCGATTTCCTGGTCGGTGGCTGTAATCGAGACACCGTCCTCCACTGATTCCACCAAAACATTGGCAAGAATCGGGATCGTTGTGCGGCGTTCGACGATGCCCTGGGTGAGGTACAACCCCTGCAATAACTCCTCGCGGTCGATCGTGAATTCCATGCCTCTACCCACCTCCCCTATTTCTTACCTAATCTTTATAAGAAGACTAGCAGCAGTAGTAGGGCCTGTGGAAACAGGAAAACTGGCTCCAGACAAGGCCGGGCGGCCCGAAAAGGCTTGGTGCCGGCCGGCCGCGACCATGGGCCCTGGAAGGTCCCTCCCCAGGAAGCCGTGCGCTTTCCGCAAGCCATCCACAGGTTATCCCCTGCTTTCCAACAACCGTTCCAAGCGCTCGATCGTGGCTCGGAAGGTTGGATCCTCTTTGACCCGCTGGTCGACGACTTGAGTTGCGTGAATCACGGTGGAGTGGTCACGTCCACCAAAACGGTCACCGATCACTGGAAATGACGCTTGTGTAAATCGGCGGCACAGGTACATGGCGACCTGCCGCGGGAGCGCGACCGTGCGCGTGCGCCGCTTCGATCGCAGATCGGCGGGCCGGATGTGGAAGAAATCGCACACCGCTTTCTGGATCGATTCGATGGTGATGGTCGAGGCCTTTTCCCGCAGGATGTTTTGCAGGACATGGCGCGCGAAGTCGACGGTGATTTCGGATTTGTTGAGCGAGGCGAAGGCCCCAAGGCGGGTGAGAGACCCCTCGAGTTCGCGGACGTTCGCATCGATGCTGGACGCCAGGAAGAGCGCGACGTCGTGGGGCAGATCGATGTGTTCGACCTCGGCTTTCTTCTGCAAGATGGCGACGCGCGTCTCCATGTCCGGCGGTTGGATGTCTGCGATCAGACCCCACTCGAAACGGTTGCGCAGACGCTCCTCAAGATCTGGGATTTCTTTTGGAAACTTGTCCGATGTCAGCACGATCTGGCGGTGACTCTCGTACAGGGAGTTGAAGGTGTGAAAGAACTCTTCCTGCGTGCGTTCACGACCAGCCAGGAATTGCACATCATCTAGGATGAGCACGTCGATGCGCCGAAAGCGGCTCTTGAAATCATCCATACGATCGCGCCGCAGGGCATTGATTAGCTCGTTCATGAAAGATTCAGAGGACAGATAGAGTACGCGTCGATCTGGGAACGTATCGAGGATTTGGTGGCCGATGGCGTTGACCAGGTGCGTCTTGCCCAGGCCAACACCACCGTAGATGAAGAGCGGATTGTAGTGATCACCGGGTTGGCTGGCGACGGCCTTTGAAGCCGCGTGCGCAAACTGGTTGCTGGCGCCGACGATGAAGTTGTCAAACGTGTACTTCGGAATCAGACTCGATGGACGCTTCCGGGCAGTAATGTTGGGGGGTGGGTTGGTGACCGATAAAGGAAATAATTCCTGCTGGACCGCACCCGGCGGCTGCAGCAGGATGCGTACGGGTCCGCCGATTGCCTGCGAGAGCACCTCTTCGAGGACGTTGAGATAACGCGTCGAAATAATTTCGATGGCCAAACGATTCGGCGCTTCGACAAGGATGTTTCGGTCCCGCGCCGCGAGCGGGTGCAGCGGCCGGATGTACGCTTCGTAATCCTGCCGATCGACGCGATCCCGAAGGAGTTCTAGAGACCGTTCCCAAGCCTGCTGCATGATATGTTGTTCACAGCCATATCCACAGGCTGCTCGTGGGAAATAGCTCCATTTTTCAAGCTACTTAAGTCTGACAAGCACGCGATATCCACAACGTAGACTAACGCCGTGTAACACCGCCAAGACGACGAATCACACGCGCAGCCTATCATGCTCACTAGCGAGAAGTAGTTCCCCAGTGGAATCCCGGCGGTGTGAAGGTTTACCCGGTTTTGGTTGCCGCTGCAAGGAAAAAGGTCGTCCCGAACGCACGAACGGCAGGCCGCACCGGACGGCGCCGCTGTTGACGCACATGGTCCTCTCGGAAATACGAGCGTCGCTTATGAGCGCGGACTGGAAAAAAAGGCGACGCGACCGTTCCAAGAGTCTGCCGCAGGGGGGCAGCTTGGGGGAATCCTACTGCTCGTCTGCGCGGTGTTTGCCCTTGCGTTGGCGAACCCGCCGTGGCGGGGGCTCTAGGTTCGATTGTGGGAGACGCCGCTCAGCATTGGCGTGGCAGGACACATCCTGACGTTGTCGCTGCACACGTGGATCAACGACGGCCTCATGGCGGTCTTTTTCCTGTTGGCCGGCCTCGAAATCAAGCGAGAGATTCTCGTTGGCGAGCTGTCGGTGCCTAGGAACGCCGCACGACCCATCGCCGCCGCCGCTGGCGGGATGGTGCTGCCGGCGCGCGCGGCTGGGGCATCGCGATGGCCACGGACATCGCGTCCGCCCTAGCTATCTTGGGCCTTTTTGGCTCTCGGGTGCCGACGGGCAAGAAGGTGCTCCTGACGGCGCTCGCCATCGTCGACGATCTCGGGGCCGTGCTGGTCATAGCCATTTTCTGCACCACGTCCGTCACCCCGCACGCGCTGGGAGCTGCCGCAGCCATCATGGCGGCGCTACTCGTGCTAAACCGTTTCGACGTGTCGTCATTGGTCCCTTATCTCGTCCTTGGTGGCGGGCTCTGGGTCGCCGTTCACGAATCGGGGGTGCATGCAACGGTGGCGGGCGTGCTCCTGGCCATGGTCATTCCGTCGCGATCCACGACCGATGCGACGGGGTTTTCCTCCACCGCCCGGGCGGTGCTCGACGAGTTCGATCGCGGCGAAACCGGCGACTCACTGGTGCTCACCAGCCCGGCTCAGCAGGAAACGCTGTACGCGATTGCCAACGCCGCAACCGCGGTAGAACCCCCCTTGCTCCGATTGGAGCATTTTCTGCATGACCCGGTTGCCTATTTGGTCATGCCGGTGTTTGCGTTGTCGAACGCCGGCCTGACGCTCGCGGGATTCGGGGAGATGCTCTGGAATCCTGTTGCCGTGGGGATAATGCTCGGGCTTCTGTTGGGAAAGCCGGTGGGCATCGTGCTCTTCAGGTGGTTCGCTGTGCGAATGAACCTCGCGGCGCTGCCTGAGAAGTTGGCGTGGGGCGATTTGATTGGGGTGGCGTGGCTGGGTGGGATCGGGTTCACCATGGCGCTGTTCATAGCCACGCTCGCGTTTGAAGGATCTCCGCTCCTCGCGTCCGCAAAGGCTGGGGTGATCGTCGGGTCGAGCGTCGCCGGAATCGTTGGCTATGTGACGATACGCGGGCAATTGCGACGCGTTGCCGCGGGTCGCGGATGACCAACGGTGCGAATCTGCGGGGGCCGATGCGCAACCGCCGCGCCGACAATGTTCGACGGCGAACCGCTCGGGACCCGTTACCGGCGGTCGGACGCACGCCGCCATGCCCGTCCTTCCTTGACTGCGCCGGGCCGCAATGGTACCGACACCAAGCGCCTCCCGCAGCAAGCCGTCGCATGACCACCGCTGTCCTTTCGGAACGTTTGTTCGAGCGCGCCTCCCGGGTGATCCCCGGAGGCGTGAACAGCCCCGTCCGGGCGTGGCGTGCTGTGGGTGGCAAACCCCTGTTCATCCAGCGGGCGAAAGGCTGCACGGTTTGGGATGCCGATGGCCGCGCGTATACGGACTATGTGGGGTCCTGGGGACCGATGATCGTTGGCCACGCCCACCCGAAAGTCTTGGGCGCTCTGCGGAAGACGATGCAGAACGGTACCAGCTTTGGGGCCCCCACGGCGCAGGAAATCGAGTTGGCGCAACGCATCACGGAGGCGTTGCCGTCGATGGACATGGTGCGACTGGTGAGTTCCGGGACCGAGGCGACCATGGCGGCGATCCGGCTGGCGCGCGCGGCGACGGGGCGGAACAAGATCATCAAGTTCTCCGGATGTTATCATGGGCACGCCGACCCTTTGTTGGTGCGCGCCGGCTCGGGTGCCGCCACGTTCGGCGTGCCGGACAGCGCCGGTGTGCCGGCGAGCATCGCAAGCCTGACCCTGGTCGCGGAACTGAATGATCTCGGCTCCGTGGACGCCTATCTCCGCGCCGACGGCGGGGACATTGCCGCCGTGATCGTCGAGCCCGTCGTCGGGAACATGGGCGTGATCCC
>JAGDMS010000459.1 GCA_017860575.1 Deltaproteobacteria bacterium
GCCGATTCTCCATGTCGGTGCCAAGGGCGGATTCGGACCAAGTGCATATGCGTCGACGACATTCACCGCAAGTCGAGACGTCACGACGATCACGGTGCAGCGCCTGCCCGATTCAGACGAGGCGATGGACTTCGGGCACGTCGACACCGTCCTGGCGAGGGACGCCGAGACGTTGGTTTGGCAGCCGATCCTGGACTGGATAATGGCCCATCGGGAGAATCGGCCGTAACAAGGAGATGGACCGAAGACGCAGCGCTCACTGTGCTTCTTCGGCATTGCCTCGAGCGAGGAGCCCGGCCAAGCGCCGGGCTTCTTGCTCTATGAGCGCTGATGACCGCTCCGGGTCGATTCTCACCGTTGACTGTCTGCTTTCGGTACCCGCACCCCAAGAGCTAGGCTACGGATCCACGCCAAAATATCGTCCGCCACATCCTGCCAGTCGGGTTCGCATTGCACAGTGTGGCTCATGCCGGCGAATATTTTTGACCCGGCACCCATGTCTCGCGCGGCACGTTGTACTTCACCCGCAGGGATGATGTGATCGCCTTCAGCACCCCAGAAATAGAGCGGGCAGGGCGGTGGGTCCTGATTGGTGGCTCTCGCAAACAAGCATTGCCCCAGCACAAGTGGTGACTCCGCTTGCAGTCTTCGGGTAACAGCGATGCGGGCGTCTTTACTTACTTGAGACGAATAGATTCCCAGCGGTGCTTTACCGAGCTGCGAGAGTCTTGGCTCCAAGGCGACGGCTCCCAGCTTGAGGATGCTCATCGGAGACTGCTTCGCCAACGCCAACACACTGCCTGCGACACCGTGGAGCGGAATGGGTGACAGAAGGCCCAGAGCCGCTAGCGTCCTGCGGTAGGCGATGCGCTGGGCAATCAAGCCCCCCAAAGAGTGTGCGATTACGATTGGTGGCGCGCGCATTTGGGCGATCGCCGCCTCAAGGTCCCGCTCAAACGCTTTCAAGCCGCGGCGCCACAAAGACCAGCCACGCTGCCCGTGTCCGCCAAAGCTCATGGCCGCAACTTCATAGCCGGCGCGGTGGAAGTATTCGAGAAAATTGCCGCGCCAAATCCATGCCCCGGAAAACGAACCGGGCACAAAGAGCACGGGAGGACGCGCGGCTGCTGCTTGCTTCAAGTGAATCTTGATAGGACCAGCCTGGTCCTCAAACTCGTCCCTGATTTGTGAAGCAAGCACGTGGTTAGCGACCGTAGCGGCCCGCTCATGCACGGCCGCACTCCAATTCCATGGTGTGCAGTGCCTTGGCAATCACCGACCATACGGCGCTGTTGTAGGGAAAAGCCAAGTGGGCGACATCCAACTGAACGTGTTCTACGACGGGACTGTGGTGATCCAGCGCGGCCAAGTAGCCGACGATCCCATCGGAAGGGCTTACCACCGCCGTGATCGGCACGGTGATGGGACGTTCTTCACGCTCGGAGATCGTGCGCTCCACCCAATCGAGATCGTACTGGCGGCGATTGAACGCCGGCGCCGCAAGTGTGTACTTGGGACCACCGATCACCGGCGAGCCCAAGGTGATGACCTGGCTGATCTGTGCCGGTAGCTCGCGAGCTACTTCACGCGCCATAAAGCCACCAAGACTCCAGCCGACCAGGGCGATAGGTTGATTGCTCACTCGAGATAGTTCGTCTACCCGATCGATCAGCCGATCGACGACATACGGCACGCCAGCCTCACCTCGATACGGAGATTTTGGCGGCAGCTTCCATCGCGGGTGAACCTCGCTGAGCGAGTGCGGCATGTTCAGTCCGGCCTTGTTGGTGCCCAGGCCCCAACCCACTGTGGCGTAGCCCAGGCTGTTTAGATGGGCACGAAGGGGCCAGGTGTATCGGTCATTTGCACCAAAGCCGGGAATCACCATGACAGTCTGCCGGCGAGGCTGCTCATTCCGACGGAAGAATGAGCGGACCAGCGGGGCACTCATCTTCACCAGATCAATCAGGGCTCGTGCCTCCAGAGCTGTTGCGCTTGAGGGGGGCGGCTTCAAAAGGTTCGTAGTGTTCACGTCTTCTCCCCCGGTACCTGGTTCTTGCTCTTGGCCAACGCACGTGGATCCATGGACTCCAACTGGCGAAGCATCCGGCGCATGACATCTTCGACCACGGCGCACTCCTCGTCAGAGAACGGCGCCAGTTGGTATTCGACGAACAACGCAGCCGCGCGTTGCGCCTTGGCGAGTCGTCGCCTGCCCTCGCGGGTGAGCCTGCAAAACGTTACTCGACGGTCAAGCTCACACGCCTGGATATCGACCAATTGATGCGCCTGAAGACGCTGGATCAGGCCGGTGACATTGCCCTTGGTGACCAGGAGTCGAGCAGCCACTTCAGACAGCTTGGCATTGCCACCCAGCGCCTCGATGGCCGAGAGCGCGTCAAACTGGGCGGTCGTCAATCCGCATTCGCTGAGCAGGGTTTCAAACTGTTGATCACAGGACTGATAGGCCTTGATCACCGAGCGCCACGACGACAAACGACGACTCTGGGAGGGCTGGGCGGAAAATTTCATGGGCAAAGTTCATATGTAAACCGCTAGTAGTTTATATGTAAACCGCATAAATGCAAGGCGGCAGGAAATCCTCACCTCTGAGGGCGTCCACAAATAGAACGCCCCAACTTGGCAACTCGCGATCAAGGACGCGCTTGTCGACAGTTTGCAGGCAAAGCCACCGCCGACTGCGCGAGACCAAGAGTCGCCGCTTCGTAGATCCGAAACAGCGCAGGGGGGCGACTTGGCCGTACGGCCGCTTTGAAGCGACACGATGGTCTGCTTCGTGTCGATCGCGGGCTTACGGCGTCCGCTATCGGTGCGCGATTCCTCGGGAGCAGAGTTCGCTGCACAGCCACACGTAAATCACACGCGAGATCGACGTTATCTTTAAGTGATTGATTTTGGTGAGCGGCGCTGGGCGGATCACGTGGGTTCGATTCCCATCACCCGCTCCATTTCCTTGCCGGGCTGAGGCGACATCAGCCACCTCCAGCCATAGTACTTCGTACGAGCCCTATCATGATCGGGTGGTCCTCCCAGGCCCTCGATCATGTCCTGCGTTGGCTGCTGAAACGTGGCGTCATACCGCCGCAATAGGGATGTCACGTCCGTTGCTTGCGCGCGCAGTTCGTAAGTGCTACAAAAGTGGTACGCCGCAAGCAACGAAGGACCTGACTCATGGCTGAGACGACCACGATTCGCTTGCCGCCAAAACTGCGCGCGCGCATCCACGCGCTCGCGAAGCAGTCCGGACGCTCGGCCCACAGCTTCATCCTCGAAGCGGTGGAGCGGCATGCCGACTACGAGGAG
>JAGDMS010000460.1 GCA_017860575.1 Deltaproteobacteria bacterium
CTCGAAGCGCCTGGTGCTGAAGCCGCTGTCTGACGAGGCAGCGACCCAGGTCGTGTCGAACCTGCTGGGGGCGGCTGGCCTGCCTCAGTCGCTGGTCAAGCGCATCGTCAATGCGGCGGAGGGCAATCCGCTGTACGTCGAGCAGATGCTGTCGATGCTCGTCGACACCGGCTCGGTAAATGAAGACGGCTCTCCGGTCACGGTCAAGAGCGATGCCGACATCGTCGTCCCACCCACGATCCACGCGTTGCTCGAGGCGCGACTCGACAAGCTCGAACGCACCGAGCGCGCCGCGGCTGAACCGGCCTCTGTCATCGGCATGGAGTTCCAGCGTTCTGCCGTTCAATCGCTGGCACCGAAGCAGCTCAAGGATCGCGTCGGTGATCAATTACAGGCACTGACACGCAAGCACTTCATCCGACCTTCGGCCGCCGACGATCCCGACCCACGCTTCCGATTCGACCACCATCTCGTCCGCGACACCGTCTACAACGGCCTGCTCAAGCGCGCCCGGGCGACGATGCACGTCGAGTTCGTAAAGTGGGCTGACCAGATCAACGCTGAAAGCGACCGCGGCCAGGAATTCGAGGCGATCCTCGGGTATCACCTTGAGCAGGCGTACAAGTATCTGGGCGAGCTGGGGCCGATCGACGAGGCAGGAGCCGCGCTCGGACGCGATGGGGCAAAAAGACTAGCTAGCGCCGGTCGTAGAGCTCTCGGTCGCGGCGACATGCATGCCGCCGGGAATTTGTTTGAACGTGCTGTTCAGCTTCTGCAGACGAATTCGCCCGCAAGGGCCGAATTGATGCCGAACTACGCGGAGGTCTTGATGCAGCTCGGTAAATTTGGCCGGGCACGCGAAGTTCTGGCGGAAGCAGCTGTTGTCGCAGAGGCAAATCAGCTGCAGCGACTAAAGATAGCGGTAAGCGTCGCGGATTCCCTGGTCAGTATGTACAGCGCCAGTTCCCCAAACTGGGCGGATCAGGCCCAGGTCGTCGCGGAAGCGGCTATCGCATCTCTGAGCCTTACGGACGCGAATGACGAGCTTGCGCATGCCTATCGACTCCATGCGCTGGCCAAGCAGAACCTGGGACAACTCGTGGCAGCGTCGGACGCGATCGAGAAAGTCACGTTACATGCTCGTCTCGCAGGAAACGATCGCCTTGTAGCAAGGAGCGGCTTGGGCCTGTCGATGAGTCTTCTTTATGGACCGACGCCAGTCGGTCAGGCGATTCGCCAGTGCGAATCGCTTCTGTCTCAAGATCTCGTTGACCGACAGGTTCGCGCGGTCATTATGTGCAAGGTTGCACACCTTCGGGCGATGAATCAGGAATTTGATGAGGCGCGCAGTCTCTATCGGAACGCCCGCAAGCTCCTGGCGGAACTCGGAAGAGGCGTGCAGGCAGCACAGACCGGATCTGACGTCTTGTCAGTAGAAATGCTTGCGGGCGACCTGGCTGCTGCCGAACGCGAAGCAAAGATCGACCTTGCATTCCTCGCAGACAGCGGAGAAACATTCTTTCTGGCGTCATTGTCAGGTCTCCTTGCCCGCGTCGTTCGTGAGCAAGGACGTCATGACGAAGCGATGGACCTGACGCGGCAGGCCGAGGCGGCAGCCGCCGATGATGATTGGGATGCACAGACTCTCTGGCGAGCAGTTCGGGCCCCCATCCTTGCAGAGGCAGGGGACCGGGCCCAAGCGGAACAACTGATAGCTACTGCCCTCGAATCCGCAAGCTCGGTTGATGATCCGATGTTAAGAGCGGACACAATCTTCGAAGCCGCCAGAGTCAAGAGATTCAGCGGCGACTTTGAGGCTTCGAAAGCACTTGTTGGGGAAGCCTCTGCAATCTGCATTGCCAAAGGCAACAAGGCGGCGCTGGCGCGCATCTCGACCTGGACGACACAAGTGCTTGGCTCCTAAAACGAAAACGGCGCGCCGAAGCGCGCCGAAATTCAAACGCCTGTGTTGTCTACCAACCGTACTTGCCGTTCTCGGTCGCCCAGATTGTGAACTCCCAATCGCCAACGTAGTCCGGAGTGGGCGCGTTGGCGTTCTTGTACTCGATACGCGCGGACTTGACTTCGCAGCGCTTGACCTCAACGCCGCTGACTGTAGTCCCCAACGGAGCGACCGCGCAGTCAGGAATGGGCAGCGGGTTGGCGATCGAATCCGGCGCGTAATACACGGCGGCGTCGCGCAGTCGAGACCCTGAGGGAATGGTGCTCGCATCGCGGCGCAGCTTGATGATCAGCGCATTGGTCGCCGCGTTCGCGTTGGTCGCCGGGAAGACGACCGTGTTTCCGTCCCCGTCTTTCACCGAGATATCTGAATACACCGCGCAGAGCACCGTCGTGCCGAAGCTGCACGACGCCTTGCTCTCGTCGATAGTGGCCTTCGCATTCGTCGCGTTGGCGGACGGAACCGTGATAGTCGTTGTCCAGCCGTCACCGGTCAGATAGTTCGTTGCAATGCCGAACGTGCCCGTGAAGAGTTCAACCTTCTTTGTCGGCGGGACCGAGGACTTGACGCTCGAGGGGTTGAACGTTCCCAGCAACACCGGAGCAGCAGAAGCCTGCTGACTATCCTGCCTCGACGCACCGCCCGAATCGTTGGTTGCCTCACCGTAATTCAGCCGCCAATCAAACTGAATCTGCTCGGTTACGAGTGTCGTGGGGGCCTTGGGTGCGAGGAAATAGACATAGAACGACTTCGAGGTGCCGGCCTTGAGTTGTCCGATGGGGCATTCGATGTAGCTGTCCGACGACGGCGTGTAAGAGATCGGCGTTGGTTCCGAGTTATAGCTCCAGTCACTTGGCGGCGTTGCCAGGGAGCAGGACACAGTGCCTAGCACGGGTACCGCAGGCGATTGGTAGGGGGCCGTCCGACCGGCAACCACAGGCACATCTTGCGACGCGATCCGTGTGGCGGCTCGGAACGTGATGTTGTTGACCGTGTTGCTGGAGGTAATCCCGGAGTTGGAGACTGTCACCAAATAGGACGTGTATGTCACCAATGCAGGTTGCGCCGGTATCTTGCCCGCCTTCGGCGAGCCGTCGGCCGCATAGGTGACGTTTGGGGACTGCTCGATAACCGTAATCCGCATGTCCGACGTGGCCTGCGCAAACGCAGCGCTGGAAAACAATGCTGCACCAGCAGCGACCGACAGCTTCTTCAAATAGCCCATAGTTCCTCTACTGCTCGATAGGTTGTGACGTAAGGCCGAGTCCCTGCCAACGTGGCCTTTAGCCGATCCGCCGAATTGAGCCGCGCATTCGCAGCTTTTCTGGCGGCTGAGCGGCGCAGCATGGC